>MGDZ01000052.1:0-12049 GCA_001791115.1 Candidatus Uhrbacteria bacterium RIFCSPHIGHO2_02_FULL_57_19 | reverse complement strand
CAAACGCTGGTATGACCGGCTCCCGGCGCTGGTCCGCCGCGCTGGAACCTTCGCCCTAATATCGATCGGCTGGATCCCGTTCCGAAGCGAAAGTCTGGCGGCAACCAAACTCATGCTGGCCAAACTTGCCGGCGTCTGGGGACCTCTCCCGGTAAGCGGCTGGGCTTTGATATTTATCACTCTCGCGCTCGGCATTACCCAATTCCTTCCAAATTCATTCCAAATACATTATTCCACAACAAAACGCGCCGCAGTTGCGGCAGCGCTGATCCTCGTCGCCTGTTTGGTGTATTTGAATTACAAACAAGCTACTTTCCTCTATTACCAATTCTAGGTCTTTGCTCACCTGATCTAGAAACGTACTCTTACTCCGCGCTCAACGCGGCGTTTTTTTCGGAGATGCATCGAAGTGGATTTTAGAATAAGGTGTATATAAATGGTGCGAATGGAGAAGAATTGCTAAAGACCGCCAACACCCCGAATAAAATAAAAAACGCAATAAGCGGCACAAGCCACCATTTTTTCTTTTCTTTCAGATAGTCAAAAAACTCACGTATGATACTTGTGTATCTCATAATCGTAAAATAATAGGAATGAGTTCTTGTGCTAGTTTTTGAAAACCTGCATCCGTAAGATGTACCGGATCGACAAACAGTTGTTCCACAGGAACACCGTCCTTGAGAGTTGGATCAAATATCGAGCTGGCATCCACGATATTCAGATCAGAAGCACTTGTCAAGACGTACTCGCGAAACGCGTCAAGATAGTACAAAAAGTCCTCACGTTTCTGAAACTCAAAGATGGAACGAGCTTCGGAAGAGACGTTTGCATGCTGAAAGAGCACGGGTTGGAAAACGACAACAAACTTGCTCTCGGCAGAGTCCGTAATCGTCCGCATGAGTCGAAGGTTCTTCACGTAACGTTCAGCTGTTTGTTGCGCATGTTTTTCAAGGGCACTTCGGTCGATCTGCGGCGAGTCAACCGGTACCGCCATTGATTGCCTCACTAAACGAAGTGGGGGGAGTAAACGATTGAAGAACTCGAGAGTACGCGGAAATGGCGGAAAATGCAGCCGGGAGGTGATGGAGATCAACCGCGATTCTCGTTTTTGGGTGCGAGTAACAATGTCCAGCAATTCAGAATAAAAAAGCGGCGCATTCAGTAGCTCTTCATCACCTCGTGCATACCTCTGATAGCCGTTGCTCGCGTCGTTGTATCCGTCAAGCGCGATGATAAGCTCCGGTTGGTAGTCGATGAGCTCAACGGCAACACGATAAAATTCCTGGAGGGACATCCAGCTTGGATTAGCTGCATTTACCACCAGGTATTCATCCTGCAACGTGTTTAAGGAACCGGAGAGCGTCGTTTCATTGCTGGAACTGTACGATCCGAATGCCGCTGACCCTCCGACTAAAAAAGCAAGCTTTCGCGTTCCACGCGATTCAGGACTAGCGCCACGGAACAGCGACGGACTGTACGAAAGAACAGTCGAACTTGTCTGACTGATGATGGCGGGGTCGCGCGAGAGGCCGAAAAAATAGTACGGATGGAGATATAGTCGTTCTGTTGGTTCGTACGCACGGACTATAGGATTTTTACCGAAAAACCTATTTTGAAATTTTCCAAATCCACCTTTTTTAGACAACGCAGATAAAAAAATCTCCGAGGCGGTCAGCGAGGTCAGCGTAACTATGGCTAATACTCCAGTGAAGAGGATGACGGAAAATACAGCGCGTTTTCTCCTCACAACAAGTAAAGCAATGCCGAGCAACAGAAAGACAATGTTCACAAACAAAATTAGCGCAGCCGAAAGAAACGAAAGTTCGCGATCCGAAACAAAAAACCATGTCACTGTCAGCGGATTCAACCCAATTCCCGCGGCCAAAGAAAAAAAAAGCGCAACCCGGGTTGCCAATGTTGGTTTAAAACTGTCGTTCATATTCCGATGAGGAAATAACGCGATGACGCCAGTAGCTCGCTGTACTTTTGTCAACCGCCACGTCAAGAAACCTCTTGCCCCAGATCCGGGCAACGAGTGCGACCGGCGTAAGGACGCAGATATAGAAGAGGATGAGGATTAGCTGACTTATTAACTCACCGATGACTCGGGCGGCTCGCGTCCACCCTCCTGAAATGGGAGCGAGCACAGTCGGTAACCATCGGCCAAGAAAGTACAATACAGCGCCGCCAAGAAAAACATACGGTGCGGTGGGTGACTGCCGTAGCAGCAGCAACCCCCCGAGGATAAAACCTATAATCGCTCCGGCGCGGCCGAACTCACGCGGTGTTGGGAGAACCTCATTTTCAAGCGTCTTCGATTCTTCGACTGCCATAGATCAATCGGGGTCAAATTCTTTTTGCCACTGTGATAGATCCGAGGCTGGTTGATCTGCTTTTGATAATAGGAATCCGCCGATTACAAGGTAATCCATCTTTGTCCGCATAAAACAACTGTACGCGTCGTGAGGAGTGCAGACAATGGGTTCTCCCCGCACGTTAAACGAAGTATTGATGATCACGGGGCATCCATACGAAGAATAAAACTCCGAAAGCAACGCATGGTACAGGGGGTTCGTATCCCGGTGGACCGTCTGGAGCCGGGCGCTGTAATCAACGTGTGTCACTGCAGGAATTGTTGAACGTCTCACACACAAAACATCTAGTCCTGAAATTCCGGCATCACTGGGATTCACGGGGATGCGGTGTGTTGGTCTGACGTCCGCAACTAAAAGCATATAAGGGCTCGGGCGATCAATCTCAAAATATGAGGAAGCTTGCTCGGCGAGCACTGACGGCGCAAACGGCCGGAAGCTCTCACGAAATTTGATTTTCAAATTCATTAACGACTGCATTCTGGCTGATCGTGCATCCCCCACAATTGATCGCGCCCCCAGTGCCCGCGGACCAAACTCCATCTTCCCCTGGAACCAGCCGCACACATTCTGATCGGCTATAAGCCGTGCTACTTCCTTAGGGAGTTCTTCGCGAGCTATGCGGCGATATGGAATTCGATGTTTCTCCAGAAATGACAAGATTTCGTCGTTCGAAAATTCCGGGCCGAGGAACGCGCCCTGCATGCGATCCAACTCACCATCTGCGTGGCGCGGATTGTTGAGATGTTGGTACCAAACGGCCAGGGCCGCCCCAAGCGCTCCCCCCGCGTCTCCCGCCGCCGGCTGAATCCAGATGTCATCAAAAATTCCTTCGCGTAGAATCTTTGCATTGGCTACACAATTGAGCGCAACTCCTCCAGCAAGGCAGAGAGTGCGTTTCTGCGTCACTCTCCGCACGTGTCGCGCCATTCGAAGTACAATCTCATCAGTTACGGCCTGCAGTGATGCGGCGATGTCCATGTCCCGCTGGGAAATCTCCGACTCAGGAGTACGCGGCGGCCCGCCAAACAACCGGTGAAATTCGTTGCTGGTCATGGTCAGGCCCGTGCAATAATTGAAGTACTTTAGATTCAACTGGAATGACCCGTCGGACTTCAGGTCCATGAGCTCATGGAGGATCACATCCTTGAAATGCGGTTTCCCGTATGGAGCAAGGCCCATAACCTTATACTCCGCCGAGTTCACTTTGAACCCTAGGTAGTATGTGAATGCCGAGTACAGAAGTCCGAGCGAGTGAGGGAAACGCAGTTCTGCCTGCATTCGAATGATATTTCCTTCACCGACTCCGAAGCTCGTGGTCGTCCACTCGCCGACCCCGTCAATGGTAAGAAAGGCCGCTTCGCGAAACGGCGACGGATAGAACGCAGACGCGGCATGTGACTCATGATGCTCTGGAAAGAGGATGGGCCCGGTAAATCCGATCTTTCTTGAAATAATGTCTTTGATCCAGAGTTTCTGCTTAAGCCAGACCGGCATCGCAGAAAGAAAGGATGCGAGTCCGCGCGGCGCGAAGGCGAGGTACGTTTCGAGCAGGCGTTCGAACTTTAAAAAAGGTTTCTCGTAAAAGGCGACGTAGTCGATGTCCGATACGGGTAGATTGCCGGCACGAAGACACCACTCGATGGCCTGAGAAGGAAATCGCGGGTCGTGTTTCTTTCGGGTAAACCTTTCTTCTTGGGCAGCGGCGATGATTGTGCCGTCCCGCACCAAACACGCCGCACTGTCATGATAGAAGGCGGATATTCCGAGAATGTTCGTGACACTACGCCCGGCTTTGATCATCGCGCATTACGTAAGTCGAAACTGCTCAGTAGTCTATCAATTACGTCCGCCTTTGTAAAATTCGCTCCTGTCACTCAGACGCGGTCCCGTACATCAAGCGTCCGAACCGCAGCTAGCAGCCGATCAGGATTAAGTCGTTTTTAAAAATCATCTGCACCATAATTCAAAAGGAACGATGAAGGAGAGGATCACTGCATGATTGTCACGATGCAATGCTCTTGCCAATGACGGGCGAGCTCGATGCTATTGAAATATTCCTCCAAAAAATGCTTTCCGAGAAAAATCTCATCTCCGCACGGTCTCAATTCCGTCCAAAGCCATTTCGAAGTCAACGAGAACCAACCACACCTGAACTCGACGAGTACGTGATCGGGCAGTCTAAGTACGACTTTTGTTTATGGGCAGGTGAAAGTGATAAGTGGCACGCCTTAAACCATACTGAAATCGGTTGCTTATTCTGGACTTCTAACGGGGTCAAGATTGCTGACTACGGTTTGATTTCTTAAATTTTCTTATCCAAAAGCCAGAGGATGATAGCTTTTTGTATATGCAAGCGATTTTCCGCCTGGTCAAAGATAATTGAGTTTGGGTGGTCAATTGCATCCCTTGTTATTTCATAGCCGACATGGCAGGGCATACAATGCATGATTTTAGCCCGCGGAGCGTAGTTATCTATCAGTTCGGCATTCAATTGGTACGGCGCGAAGATTTTCTTCCGGCGTTCATACTCTTCGGCGAATTGCGGTTTGATTTTTCCTCCTTCAAAAAATTCCATATCCATCCACGTGTCGGTATGTACATAGTCGGCGCCGGAGACCGCCTCCCTCACGTCTTTCGTATAGCTCACATTCCCTGTGGCATCGGTCATGGAGTTTAACCCTTTATCAATTGGCGGTTCATTGGCCTCGGGCGCGGCAATAGCAACTTTTATTCCCAGCTTGGCGCAGGCCAGCTTTAGAGTGTTGGAAATGTTATTTTCAATCCCGAGCCAGGCTATTTTTTTAACATTTTCCAGTTCGCCCGAGTATTCTGACATGGTTAAAATATCGCCAAGCGCCTGGCAAGGATGGTATTTTTCGCTGCAGGCGTCAATGACGGGAATTTTATTAAAGGCGGCCGCGAGGACGACATCGGCAGCGGCTATCGCGCGGAACATTAAAATGTCTCCAAAACACATTACGGCTTTTATTTCGTCGCCAAAATCGGTTACTGAAAATTGCGAGGTGCGGGAATCAACAAAAATAGCGTGTCCACCAAGCTCCGTCATTCCAGCCTCAAAAGACAGGCGGGTGCGGGTTGAGGTTTTTTGGAACAGCATGATCAGGGTTTTGTTCGGTAGGAGATTCGTGATTTCGCCTGTTTTGTGCCTTGCCTTCAGCTTTTGGGCGATGTCCAAAATTTTTCGAATATCTTCCTTGCTTTGTTCTTTTAACGAAATTAAATGGCGCATATATTTTAGGGTAATGTACACTACCACGAGCTAAAGCACGGTGGTTTTTCGGCGGAGAATTAAATTTGGAATTTATCCCGCCGCCTCTTTTGAATGAACCTCCGCGCAACAGAGCTGCGCGGTATCAATGGTTAAAATCGTAGAGCTTGAGTTGGCTTGTGGACATGCCCTGTTTTGCAACGTAGACACGAATCACGTCCCGATTCCCTCCTGCGCCAACCGTTGCCACAGAGAAATTGTCCGTCCAGAGTTCACCGCCTCAAAATTCTCTTCGGAGATCAGGACAACGCTTGAATAGTTCTTTGGCCGTGATGCTTTTGCTCATCTGGACGATTTGTGATGGAGAGAACTTTTGGGCTGTGCTCAGAAGATAGTGGACGTGATTCGTGTCGATTCCGATTTGCTCGAATTCGATGGAATAACGCTCTTCGATTTCTTTGCAGACTGTGTGGAACGTCTACTCGCGGTCAAGATTGCCGAGGATACCCTTGCGATATTTGACTGGTGCGACGAAATGGTAGTGGATTTGATAGGCATTGTGCTGCGTTGTCTTGACCGCTTTTATAAACCAGTTCAAGTATGACAAAATATTTTTAATTGTTCAAATTCATGTATCCGTCCACCACATCCTGGACTCCGGGTGATTTTCAATGAGGTACTGGACTGGGGATTTGAGACCGAGGGACCAGTGCGGACGTTCGCCATTGTACCAGGAAAGGTATGCGGCCAGCTTTCGGTTGAAGGATGCCGGGTTCAAAAGCTCCGGTGCGTGGTAATCGACGAATTCCTCCTGGATAGTCCTGTTGAACCGTTCGCAGTGTGCATTCATCTTCGGGGTCTTTGGGTAGGTGTGCCAGTGGGTCTTGTGCAAGCGTCGGACCTCTTCGTCGAAGTGCTTCATGAACTCACTCCCGTTGTCGGTGAGGATATGCTGGATCGGATGAGGAAACAACTGTTGAATCGCCCGGAAGAACTGTGTCGCCGCGGCAGAGGCATGGCTTCGTGTCGCGAAAGCAAAGGAGAACCGCGAGTAGAGGTCGGTGCCGGTCACGATGTAGCGTCTCGAGCCATGGATGATCCTCTCGACCGTGTCGAAGGCGAGGCAGTGACCCGGGTGGGTGGCGATGAACTGTTTCGGCTTTCTGACTCTCTTTTGCCGCTTTCTTGAAACAATTCGCCCATCATGCCTGACCTTCGTCGGGAACGTGCGCATCTTGTCCGATGCGGCTGCAATGATTCTGCCGATCGTGGCGATCGAAGGAAAGAGGACGCCCCTCCTCGCGCAGAAGGGGGCGAGGAGCGCGTGAACCTTCTCTTTGCCGAGATTCGGGTGTGCTGTTCGGATGCGACGGATCTCGGAGACGACCTCCGGTGAGAAGGACGACCTGCGGAAGGTCTTCGGTCGTCGCGATGCCGGATTCAGTGACTCGAAACCGCCATCTCCGGCCCGTTGTCGTGCCTGCCAGACGAACAAGGTGCTTCGACCAACCCCGAATGCCTCTCGTGTCGCAGCAAGGCCATACTTCTTCCAAAAGGACAGAATCCTGGCTCGTCGTTTTGCTTCGTCGGTGACCATACGACTCCAGCGTATGGCGTAGTTGTGGAGCCTGACAAAGCCACGGACACCGTATGAAACTCGATGTATCTGCATACTCCCTAGGGTTCTAGGGAGTCCAGGATGTGTTTGAGCTTATGCAATTCACGGAAAATGCCTAGGAGTCGCTTCTTTCTGTTTGCTTTCGGGATATATACCCCTCTGCGTGCGATGGAACGGTACGATCTGGAGAGGAGTTAAGCATGGAGACGTTCTCCTATCTCCGACCAATGGTTCTCCGTGTTCTCGATCGTTTCCCGGTCATTCTCGACTATCAATTCTGAATCCGGCGGCGGATGCGAAAGAGGTCTCCGACCGTCCGGAGAGCCGCGCCGGTCTTCACGGTGGTTGTCGGATCGTTCCTCCAGGTGATCGGAACCTCCGCCACTCGAAACCCGCGCTTCACCGCATTCGCCAGAAGCTCCACGTCAAACGCCCAGCCGTGGAGCTCTTGCCTTTCAAAGAGCCCGATGGTCCGCGCATGGAACGCCTTGAATCCGCACTGGGTGTCGTGGAACGGCAGCCCGACGATGGTCTTCACCGCCAGGTTGAACAGCTTTCCCGAGTATTCGCGGAGGAACGGCTGATGAATCAACACCCGTGATTCTCGGAGCGCGCGGCTCCCGATGATGATGTCGTGCGACGCAAGATGGGTTCGGAACCACTCGAATTCTTCCGGCAGCGTCGAAAGGTCGGCGTCAAGAAAAATCCGCCATTCCCCGGTCGCGGCCAGCATGCCAGCCTTGACCGCCGCGCCCTTGCCCCGATTCTCCGGCAGACGGATCAACCGCAACCGCGGTTCCGCTTCCGCCAGTTCCGAGGCGATCCGCGCCGTTCCATCAGACGATCCGTCATCAACGATGATAATCTCAAAATCACCGTCCAACCCTTCGGCGTAGGAACGCACCCGCTCCGCGGCAGCGCGGATGGTTTTCTCTTCGTTGTAGGCCGGGATGATGAAGGAGTAGGTCATTTCGAAGGTTCTAGGTTCTAGGTTCGAGGTTCAAGGTTCAAGCATTCATGAACTGATCGTGCCAAAGTTCGAACATCAACACGCGTGAGAGAATAACGGAATGATTCGCCCGGACGGAACAGTGCTCGTTCCAGAGGTCGGCAAGCTCTTTTTGATCAAAATACTCCTTCGACAAGTTGCCGCCAAAAAAAATCTCGTCGCCAACCGGTTTAAGTTCCGCGCGCAGCCACTTGGATGTCGGGGAGAACCAGCCGCGTTTGGGTTCGTTCAAAATATGCGCCGGCAGATAGCGGGACATCGCTTCCTTCCAGATAACTTTGCCCTCGGCCCCTCCCCAGGGCGCAAGAATCGCCCTTCGGATCTTCCAGGATGTCGGAATGCGAGCGGAGAGTTCAACCATCCGGTGATCAAGGATCGGCACGCGCGCCTCGAGTCCGGCGGCCATGCTCATCTTGTCGGTCCGGAGCAATGACTCGTCGGGGAGCCACGACGACCAATCCATGCGCATGAATCCCGCTTCGGGATCGCGATGGTCGGACGGTTCGATCGACCGAGCATACTCTTCGAGCGGCCGGCGATCATGCAGAAGAGGTGAAGTAACTCCGCTAACAGCCTCTTCGCGCGCGGCGTGGAAGGCGAGGTAACGCTCTGCGCCGGGACGAGATGAAAGAGCACGGCTTCTCGTGAATGATCGAAAGAATCCCAATCGGCTCACGAACGCGGAGAGCGCGTGGCGGGGATAGCCGCCGAAAAGCTCGTCTCCCCCATCGCCGCCGAGGACGACTGCTACTGATTTTTTCGACTCACGCGAAAGCAGCATGATAGCCGCCGAGGTCAGGTTGGCCACCGGCTCGTCCAGATGCCAGACAACGTCGTCAAGCGCGTCGGCGACGTCTTTACCCGAGATGACCAGTTCGTGATGATCGGTTCCCCAATACTTCGCCGTCTGCCGCGCCAGCTCGAAATCGGCGTTGTACTTCTCTTCCTCCAGATTCGCTTTGAAGCCGACGGAAAAGGTTTTTACCATTCCGGGCATCGCTTCCCGCACCACTCCGAGCACAGCGCTTGAATCGAGTCCGCCGGAGAGAAACACGCCCACCGGACGATCGGAGACGAGCTGGCTGCGGATTGACTCTTCGGCCAGCAAACGCAGGCGCTCGGTCGCTTCCGCGCGGTCGGAGAGCATCGGCTCGTCGGGAATCGCCCAGTATCGCTCAATACGCATCTCGTCTCCGCGGACCGTCGCGCAGGAAGCGGCGGGAAATTTTTTGATGCCCTCGAACATGGTTCGCGGCGCAGGCACATAGCCGATGCGCAGATATATCCCGAGCGCGTCCGTATCCACGCGGCGCGGGACGTCGTGCGTCAGGATCGCTTTGATTTCGGATGAAAAGACCAATTGTTGGCCGCCAGTCCAATAGTAAAGCGGCTTCACTCCCATCCGATCCCTGGCAAGAAAGAGCTCTCGTTCGCGGCGGTCGTAGATGGCCAAAGCGAAAATTCCATTCAATTTCTGAAGAACCTCTTTCCCCCACCGCGCGTACCCTTCGAGGATGGCCTCGGTGTCCGTCTCCGATCGAAATCCGCCGCCCTGCGACTCAAGTTCCTTCCGAACGTCTTTGTAATTGTAGATCTCTCCGTTGAAAACGATGACGAATCGTTTGTCCGCGGACTCCATCGGCTGATGTCCGCGCGGAGAGAGATCAATGATGCTCAGGCGGTTATGCCCGAGCGAGACACCGTCCGCCACGAACGTACCTGTGTCGTCCGGACCGCGGTGCGCGGTCCGCTGGTTCATCTGATCAATCAACCTCTGATCTTCAAAAGTAAATCCATTAATCCCGCACATGTCGTTAGTCAATAGTGGATAGTGAGTAGTGGGTAGTCAGGCGACGAGCGGCAAGCATGGCGAGGCGGGCGGCGAATGAAAAATGGTAAGCCGGGAAGCGCAGATGATAGGCGAGAGGAAGGGTGTCCGGCTTCCTGGCCAGATGAATCGCGGCGATCTTTTCGGCGACATAGAAGCCCTTAGCCACGTTCACTGCGGCGGCGCGCGTTATTTTGCCGATTCGGACATCCCCGGCCATAAGCGGACGGGTGGCCAGCGTCAGATACCGGCGATCCTTGGCCCGACATTCGGAAAGGGACGGCCAGGACTGCAAAATCTCGCCGCTTCTGTCAATGACGCGCACGTCCGGCGGGAGCATCAATCGCTCGTGGACCGCGCGGTTGCGATTCCAAGCGATGCCGCTTCCCCGATGCACCAGGCGCAGGCACCACTCCGGATAGAAGTAGGCGTAGCGGACGATCCGGCCATTGACCACCGCCAGACGCCGGAAGCGCGCCGTCGTCATCCGATCGTCGCCTGAAACAATCTCCCGGACGGATTCCACGACCTCGGTCAACGCAACCTCGTCCGAGTCAAGCTGAAAAATCCAATCATGCCGCGCGGCTTCAAAAGCACGCTCTCGAACTTCTGTAAAATTCTCAATCCGCCGGTTCGGCGTCGGATCGTCGCCCTGCGGGATGACGCGCGCGCCTGCCCGCTCGGCAATCTCCCGCGTCCCGTCCGTCGAGTTCCCGTCGAGCACCAGAATATCATCAAAGTCCCGCAGGCTCTCTAAGCATGCGGGCAGGGTGGCGGCGGAATTCAAGGTGAGCACGTAGGCGGTCGCGGGAATCTTCATGGATCAATCCTCTCCATAATAATCCATCCCCAAATGGGTTATCACCGGCTCCCCCATCATCCAGCGCAGAGTGTTCTTGAGTTTCATCTGCTGGATGAACAAGTCATGTTCCGGATAAAGTCCGGGCGCAGACATCGGACTCTTAAAATAGAAGGATAGCCACTCTTGGATGCCGGAGAGTCCGGCGCGCTTTGTCAGATCGAGGAACCTGGCGATGTCGAGGAGAAGCGGCGCGGCCAGGATGGAATCGCGGCAGAGAAAGTTGATCTTGATCTGCATCGGGTATCCCATCCAGCCGGTGATGTCGATATTGTCCCATCCCTCCTTGTTGTCCCCCACCGGCGGGTAATAGATGATGCGCACGATGTGGGAAAGATTGGCATACAGCTTCGGGTAGAGTTTCGGCTGGAGGATGTACTCGAGCACCGAGAGCTTGCTCTTCTCTTTGGTCTCGAACGAGCCCGGATCGTCGAGCACCTCGCCGTCGCGGTTGCCGAGAATGTTGGTCGAGAACCAGCCGCGGAGGCCGAGCATGCGGGCTTTGAGTCCCGGCGCGATGATGGTTTTCATGAGTGTCTGGCCGGTCTTTAGGTCTTTTCCGGCAATGGGGACGCCGGTCGATTTCGCGAGTTCTCGGAGCGCTGGAATGTCTACGGTGAGGTTCGGCGCGCCGTTTGCGAACGGAATCCCTAGCTTCAATGCCGCGTAGGCGTAGATCATTGAAGGCGCGATTCCCGGATCGTTCCGCCGGAGTCCGTCTTCGAATGCTGGAATCGTTGCGTGAACCGGGCCAGATTCGAGATACGTCTCGGTCGAGCTGACACAGATCATCACCAGCCGCTTGCATCCGCTCGAGCTCTGAAAATTGCGGATATCCGCCATCACCTGTTCCGCCGCGTCCATCTTGGTTGACCAGGATTTGACGTGCGTTCCATGGAGGCGCTTCACGTACTGCTGTTCAAAGACGCCGGGCATCGGACGAAGCGATTCGAGCGCGTCACGAACCGGTTCCAGATGCCGCTCGTCGAGAACCCCCGCCTTTTTTGCGGCTTCGTACGCGGAATCTGGAAAAATGTCCCAGGCGGCAAAACGAATGTCGCGGAGTTCGGCGAGCGGGATAAATTCTTTAATGAGGGGCGATCGGCTCTCGGTGCGCTTTCCGAGTCGGAT
>MGDZ01000051.1 GCA_001791115.1 Candidatus Uhrbacteria bacterium RIFCSPHIGHO2_02_FULL_57_19 | reverse complement strand
CGGTCGCGGAGGCCGCCTACCGCCAGGCCTGGGACGATGCCAGCTCCAAACTTCTGGCGTCCGAACTTCTGCCCGAAGAACCGGCCCAGCTTCTGGTAATCAGCGGAATCATTGACGAAATTTCAGGAGATGCCCTGATCGTCTCGGCCGACGAGGTGATAATTAATCCGCTGGCGCCTCCAGGCCCGGAAACACGAACCGTCATCCTCTCCACGGATACTAAAATCATCGGACGAACTGACAAACCGCCGGAAGACATAGTCCGCGAAGAGGAAGAGTTTATCCGCGCCCAGGAAGCCAATCTAGAAGCCGCCATCGAACCACCGCTTCCCTATACTGAAACCGAAATAGAACAATCGGAACTTCTTGTCGGAGACAGGGTAATTGTCGAAGCTGCGGAGGACATCAAATTCGCGACCGAAATCCAGGCAACGCGTATAGTTCGTTTCTAAATCCAGAAGATACAAAAAATAACTCCCGTCTGAAACGGGAGTTATTAGTATTAATTCCTACTCGCCTAGCTCGCTTTCCTGCGCCGAGAAGTCATCGAGATAAAGGGAGTCAAGCATGGCTTCCCGCTTGATCATCTGCCGTTCAAGCAAGATGCGGATCTCTTCGTCCTTCACTTGAATCAGCTTATCAGCCAACCGTCTTTGTTCGGCCTCAAGCAGGCGCTCGGTGATATCCCGAAAACGGGCCGGGTTCTTCTCGGCGATATTCTGAATTCGAACCAGCTGTTCAGGATCGCCCTTAATGAATTTGGAAAGCACTTCCTTTCTCAATTTTACATCGGAAATCTTGGCCGCCTGATCTAGCCCGCGAGTAAATTCCCCCCGAGCAGCATCTATCAGCTCCTCAGCCACCTCTGGCTTGGTCTCGGCGATCTTTTCAGCCTCGGCCATCCGCCGCTGCATTTTTTTAAGCCGTAAGCGGGCGCTGGACTCCGGAGTAGTCGCCAGCCGATCCTCGATGTTTTCCCCGCGCCCCTTGATCTGGAAAAGCGGATTTCCCCAAGCCACTGACGGGCTGGTGTAGGCGTAGGCAGTGGTGGCGCCCAGCGAGAGCACCAAGATGCCAACGGGCACGGCCAGCCGCTGCCAAGCCAATGCCTGCAAAAAAGACCGTCGCGGGAGTTTGGGTTCGAGTTCTGCCCAGAGGGCGCGCCGAAACTCGCGGCTGGGACGAACCCGGCGGCGCATTTTCCAAAGGCGATAATTGAGCATCAAATTATTCATACTTGCTGGTCGTCATCTCTTGTCCGCGGCTCAATAGCTGGGGCGTAGGGCCGCATAACTTCGCGCAGTTGCTGCATAGCCCTGAACGTCGCCACCTTGAGAGCGCCCTTGTCGCGGCCGAGCACGCCGGCCATCTCTTCGTAGGACAACTCATCTAAATACTTCATCCTCACCAGTTCCGCCTCCTTCGGACGCAGTTTGCCGATACCCCGGATGAGCATCTCTTCCTCTTCCCCGGCGGCAAAACGCTCCTCAAGGTCATCGGCGGCCACCGGCAGTGATTCGAAGTCCTCGTCGGTGACTACCCTTCCGGCGCTCCGGTAATAGTTGGCCAGATGATTCCGGGCGATGGTGAAAATCCAGGAGGACTTGGAGCGACGTTCATCGTAACTGTCGAAATGCTCCAAGGCCTTGATGAAGATCTCGCTTGTCAGATCCTCGGCCTGATGCCGGTTCCCGGCCACGCGGAAAAAAACGAAGCGGTAGATCTTCGGAAGATGGGTCTCGTAAAAACGCCGGAAATCGGCTTTGCCCATGTCACGCGATCCGCTTATCCGTACACGGATAGAGGCGGCGGGTTACGTCGAATAAACGAAAAACCCCTTGAATGGGGTCATTGTAGCTACATGTCAGGCGCGGTCAAGCGGATGTGTCATCCTTCGACCACCGCCGCTGGCGGGGCAGGCAAGCTCAGGATGACATTATCGCCGGTCTTCTCTGTCGGCCCGAACGATAAGCATGGTGGCGATGGGCATAATGATCCACAAAAACCTGCCGGTGTCGCTGGTGAAAATCCGGCGGGTCTCGGGAAGGAGGTGATTTAATGCGTCAGGCGGAAGGAAGGACAGAATGGTGCTCATCAGCAGTCCGACATGGAGGAACGAAAAGAGAATGACATGCCACCAGCGGCCGCCCTCGCCTCTTCCAAAGGTTGAGGCCAGCGCGCTTCTGGAAAGAAAAATGAAAAGGATCAGAAAAATGCCGAAGAAGGAAGCAATCTGGAAGGCGAAAAGATTGCCCATGGAGATGGTGGCGCGGAAGCGATCGAGATAAGGCGCGTTGCCCACCACGGCCAGAGCCATATAGATGGCTACGATAAGCATGACCACCCGGTCGCGGCCCAGCGAGAAGCCGTAGATGAGGGAGCCAATCAAAAAAAGCAGGACAATAAACACGTCCCAGGTGGGGGCGGCTAAGTTCAAACTGGGGATCAATGAGCCGAAATCAATGTTGGGCACAGTGGTGACTAGGGACTAGTCAGATTCGAAAATAGTATACCACGGGCACTACTCGAGATCGAGTTCCTCGAGGTGGCGCTTTTGGTCGCGGGAGAGTTTGGAAGGGGTTTTGACGATGACCTCGATGATCTGGTCGCCCCGGCCTGCCTGCCGGTCAGGCAGGTCTTTGCCGCGCAATTTTGGAATCCCCTTGCCGCGGAGGCGCAGAAGCGCGCCGGACTGCGTGCCCGCAGGAATCGAGACTTCGGCCTCGCCGTCGAGGGTCGGCACCGTGATTGTCCCGCCGAGCGCCGCGGTGGTGAAGCCGACCTCGGCGCGCATACGGACGTCAGTCCCCTCACGATTGAAATCATGGTCGGGCCGCACGTGAACGCGCACAAAGAGATCGCCAGCCGCTCCTCCGCGAAACCCTGCCTCGCCCTCGCCCGAGAGCCTGAGCAACTCCCCATCATCCACGCCGGCGGGGATCTTCAGTTCCACCTTTCGCTTCTCGCGGTGCAGGCCTGTGCCGTCGCAGCGGACGCACCGTTTTGACGGCGACTTCCCCTCGCCCGCGCAAGTCGGGCAGGTCTGCTGAATCTGAAAACTGCCGAAGACCGTGCGCTGAGCCGCGATGACCTGGCCCGCGCCTTTGCAGGTCTCGCAGGTCGTGATTTTTGACCCCGGCTCCCCTCCGGAGCCGTCGCATCGGTCACACTTCACGGTTTTATACAGCTCAACCGTCCGCTCCGCGCCGAAGGCCGCCTCGCGAAACTCGAGGGTCATATCCATCTCGATGTCCTTGCCCTTCCCGCTCCGCCGCCCTGCCCTTGCTGGACCACCCCGCGCTCTGCCGCCGAACAGATCGCCGAAAATGTCCCCCAGATCCTCCATGTTGATATTACCGGTAAACCCACCGGCCCCGAACGGACTGCCGCCGAACCCTCCGGCCTGCGCCTGCTCAAAGGTCTGGCCGAATTGGTCGTATTGCTGGCGCTTCTCCGGATCCGAAAGAACCTGGTTGGCCTCGTTCAGTTCCTTAAACTTCTCCGGATCGCCGCCCTTGTCCGGATGATGCGTATGCGCCAAAGACCGGAATGCCTTTTTGATTTCCTCCCCCGAGGCATTCCGGTCGATTCCTAATACTTTGTAGTAATCCTTGGGCATCCTTATTGTCATCCCCGCGAAAGCGGGGATCCCGACAAATCGTCAGAGAGATCGCGCCAATCTAGATTCGTTCGTTCAATGAGATCGATCTTCCATGCACGATTCCATTTCTTGAGTTGTTTCTCGCGCTCGATCGCAGTATGAACATCACTCGTCATCTCATAATACACGAGTCGATGTACTCCATATTGTTTTGTGAACCCAGGAACCGCTCCGGTTTTGTGCTCGTACACTCGGCGGATGAGATCCGATGTAACGCCGATATACAGTGTGCCATTCGGTTTACTGGCAAGGATGTAGACGTAATAAGTCTTCACAAACAAGTCTCTACAAAACATTTGTCATCCCCGACTTGATCGGGGATCCAGACTGGATTCCCGCTGGAGGTTACCCCCGACTGGATTCCCGCTGGAGGTTACCCCCGACTGGATTCCCGCTTTCGCGGGAATGACAGATCGGGGGCGGGAATGACAAGGATCTATTCCTTCTTCTCTGTGAACTCCGCGTCGATCGGGGCTTTGTCGCCGGCTTTCTCATCAGGTTTCTGTTCTCCGGCGGCCTGTTGCTGCTGATACATCGCGGCGCCGATTTTTTGGGCGACGGTGGCGAGTTCATCCGCGGCTTTCTTGATGGCGACCGCGTCCTCGCCGTCCTTCACCTTCTTCAACGCCTCAATCTTCTCCTCCACGGCCTTCCGGTCCGCCTCCGGAACTTTCTCCCCGTACTCCTTGAGCATCTTCTCGGTGGTGTAGACCATGGTGTCCGCGTTGTTCCGGAGCTCGATCGTCTCCTTCTTCTTCGCGTCCTCGCTCGCGTGCGCCTCGGCATCCTTTTTCATCTTTTCAATTTCATCTTTGGACAAGCCGGACGACGCGGTGATGGTGATTTTCTGCTCTTTGGAGGTCGCGCGGTCCTTGGCCTTCACGTTCAGGATGCCGTTGGCATCGATGTCGAACGTGACCTCGATCTGGGGAATGCCGCGCGGCGCCGGAGGCAGGCCATCGAGGATGAAGCGCCCGAGCGTTTTGTTGTCAGAAGACATCGACCGCTCGCCCTGGAGCACGTGGATTTCCACCTGGGGCTGGTTGTCGGCCGCGGTTGAGAAGGTCTGCGACTTGGAGGTCGGAATGGTGGTATTCCGATTGATGAGCGGGGTCATCACGCTGCCCAGGGTCTCGATGCCGAGCGAGAGCGGGGTGACGTCGAGGAGAAGCACGTCCTTCACCTCTCCCTGGAGAATCCCGGCCTGGACGGCCGCGCCGATGGCCACCACTTCATCCGGGTTGACCGTGATGTTCGGCTTCTTGCCGAAAAATTCCTCAACCTTTTTTTGGACCAGCGGCATGCGCGTCATCCCGCCGACTAGAATCACCTCGGCAATGTCACCGGTCGACATCTTGGCATCGGCGAGCGCCTTCCGGCACGGCTCGATGGTTTTATCAACCAGGTCCCCGATCAGTTCCTCGAGCTTGGCCCGGGTAAGTTTCATGATCAGGTGTTTGGGGCCGTTGGCGTCGGAAGTGATGAACGGCTGGTTGATTTCGGATTCCGCAGCCGTGGAAAGCTCGATCTTGGCCCGCTCCGCCGCTTCGCGGATGCGTTGGAGAGCCAGCGGGTCACGCGACAGATCAATGCCATCTGATTTTCTGAACTCGGCCACGATCCATTCCTGGATGCGCTTGTCGAAGTCGTCGCCGCCCAGGTGGGTGTCGCCGTTGGTGGCGCGCACCTCGACCGTGTCCTCGGCGATCTCGAGGACCGAGACGTCGAAGGTGCCGCCGCCCAGGTCATAGACCGCGATCTTGCCGCCCTTCTTTTTATCAAAACCATAAGCCAGAGCCGCGGCCGTCGGCTCGTTGATGATGCGGCGGACCTTGAGCCCCGCGATCTCGCCGGCGTCTTTGGTCGCCTGACGCTGGGAGTCGTCAAAGTACGCGGGAACGGTGATGACCGCTTCCTCGATCGTCTCTCCGAGCCGCTTCTCCGCGTCAGCCTTGAGCTTGCCCAGCACCATCGCGGAAATTTCCTGCGGCGAGTATTCCTTGCCCCCCATGACGATCTTGACTCCCGCCCCGGCCTGCACCAGCTTGAACGGAAGCCAGGCGGCGTCGCGCTTCACTTCAGCGTCGTCCCAGCGGCGGCCAATGAGGCGTTTGACCGAGAAGAGCGTGTTCTCCGGGTTGGTCACGGACTGGCGCTTGGCAAGCACGCCGGCAAGACGCTCGCCGGACTTGGCAACGGCAACCACCGAGGGCGTGGTGCGCGCCCCTTCCGCATTTTCAAGAACCCGCGGCTGGCCGCCTTCGATGACCGCCATGCACGAGTTCGTGGTTCCGAGATCGATTCCGAGTATTTTTGGCATAACTTCTTAGAAAAAATTATTTCGCGATTATGACTTTCGACGGACGAATGACCTTCCCGCCCATGGTGTACCCGGGCTGAACCTCGCGGACGACCGATCCCGCGGCTGATTCCGACTCTTCATCCCCCACTGACTCGTGGAGCGACGGATCAAACGCCTTCCCCACAGTCTCGATCAACTGCACGCCCAGGGATCGCAGGGCCGTATCGAACTCTCTGACCACGAGTCCCACCCCCGCCACCCATTCACTCTTCCGATGTTCCGCGGGAATCTGGGCGATTGCGGCGCGCAGGTGGTCGAGCGCCGGAAGTATCGAGAGAACCGTTCTCACCGAAGAGTACGCGGCCAGTTCCTCCTTCTCGCGGGCAAGGTCTTTTTCCCTGTTCTGGTAATCGGCCATTGCCCGTTTCCAGCCCGCAAGATTTTCCTCGGCCTGTTTCCGGCACTCCGCCAGCTGCTCATCATTCCCCTTTTCCCTGCCCCGAGCCGGGTCGAGGGCTTCCTCCTTTCCTCCTCCTTTCATCCCTTTTTCTTCCTCTTTCATATTCATACTATTTCCTCCAGTGTTTCCTTCGCGATCTTGAGGAGCGCGTAGTTGCGTTCGTAATCCATCCGGAGCGGACCGAGCAGTCCGATCATGCCGTCCGCTGATCTCGTTGAATAGCGCGTGACCACCGCGGCGCACTCCGGACCAAAGGGGTTTTCCCTGCCGATCCAAATGCTGATTTCTGGCGTCACGCGCGAGAACGCGGCGCGCACGACATCATCCATCCGGTCGATGAGTTGTCCGAACTGCGCCGTGTGCTCGTATTCTTCAAATTCCGGCTGGCTGAACAGTTCCGAAAAGCCGGTGGTGTAGACGTGCCGCGGCCCAAAGGCGACGATCACGGCAACGCGCGCGGTTCCCGCGAGCTGTTTCGCGAGGGTCTTGGTCGCCGTCTCAGCGTCGCCGGCGGGCGCGGGACGACGCATGCTCGGCGCGGGCTTTTTCAAAAATTCCTTCTTCGCGAGGAGATCCGAAACCACGAACCGGAATCCCTTCTCGAGCGGCACGCGGCCGGCGGAAGTGTGCGGCTGGGCGATATACCCTTCCTCTTCGAGGATGGCCAGTTCGTTCCGGATGGTCGCGGGGGAAACTCCGAAACCGTAGGCCGCCAGACTGGCCGACCCGACCGGCTGGGCGGTTTTCACGTATTCCCTGACCAAAGCGTGAAGCAATTCCTGTTGGCGTTCGCTTAATATCCCCATAGAGATGCGTTAGCAGTCCAACTTCGAGAGTGCTAACGGCAGTATAAAAACAACCTCCATCCGCGTCAAGTCCCATATAAAGAAAGACCCCATCCCGCTTAGCGGGACGGGGCCTCTCGAAATTCCGTTTATTTCTTCTTGCCCATGATGCGGAACATCTTGGTTCCGCAGACCGTGCAAAGCCCGGTCATGGCATTCCGCGTGCCGCCGCCTTTGGCCGGCATGGTGACCTCGGTCGGGTCCTTCATCATCCGCTTCTCCTTGCACTTCACACAGTAGGCCTCGACTCCTTCTGGTGCTGGTGCTGCTGCCCCGTTTGCCATAGATTGGTGAGTTAAAGAGTAAAATATTCGTAGTTGAATGACCCCCTTCGACCTAGCTAGGGGCATCAGTTATCCACAAGTAGAGATTAACACGATTCCGCTTAAATTCGCCAGTGCTCTCTAAAAGCCGTCAACCGCCGTGGCTTTGGCTGATATCCGATAGAAGCACGTTTTCCACGAAAATTCCCCGAGGAAAAAATATCCGCTCCAGTTCGTTCTTGATCTCAATCTCCACGTCATAGCGCTTGTGAGTGACGATATCGCCATGGCTGTAGCGGCTGGCAATGAGCCGCAAACGGCTCTGGATGGAGGGCCTCACTATCTTGGCCACGAAATCCTCACCGATGGTCTGCCAGATGGCCGGGATCCTAGCGATGTCCAACCTTAGCAAAACCGTGGCCTCAATAGCGATGCGCTTGCCGTCGGCTGTCTGAGCCGAGATGGGGCTATCTCCCAGGCCGCGAAGATTTTCCGGATTAAACGATCGGCTGATGGGGTACTCTAGCGTCTGAGTATTAAACAGCTTGGCTTTCTGCCAAAAAGGAATTTTAAGATGCAGCCCAGGGGTGAGCACCTTGCGCAAGACCCCTCGCCCCAAATCATAAACGCAGGCCACATAGCCCGGAGGGACATGGATAAACAGTCCTTTAAGGACGTCTTCCATGACAAAGGTGTACATCAGCTTATCGAGGGATTCGGCCATAGAGATAGCGCGCAGGGTGCAGCGTGTAGTGCGGGGTGAAGTAAGACTAGCGCTTGGGAGGGTGGGGTCAAGAGCTTACGTCGCCGCCGTTTTTCTTAACTGGAAAAACCAGACGGCGGAATCCAGTAAGGAAAAATCCGAATGACATCGAGGTCAAAATGAAAACGGACTTGACCGACGGCAAAGCCCAAAGGGCCAGAAAGACGAAGGCCGGAAAAAACAGTCGATACCACTGGTCGGACCTGGTGATCGCTCCCGGAGCGTGACGCTGGTTCGCGGTTACCTCGAGAAAAAGCACTACACCCACCGCGCCGGCTAGAATAGCGCTCCGCTCCCCAATATCGAAACCAAGGAAATCCGGATTAATATAGTCGGGAATCGGCACCCAAGAATAAAGGCGGGTAAGTTTGCTGAAATTAAGTCCTCCGATAAACACCTGGTAGAGAAGAACGAGAACCAGCGCTTGAATGCCGAGGACCGCCGCCTTGGCCCAGGGGTTGACCCCTTCGCCTCGGACCAGCTCGCGGATACGCTCGCGCCGGCGCACCGAGTCGCCTTTGGTTTCGATTTCAATGACCTCAAGCGATTTTCCCAGCCGTTCGAACTTGAGGGCGTTGCGTTCGGATAAAACCGACAAGGGCAAGAGCAGCAGGCGCAACAGGACGGTCAGCTCGATTACCGCCAGGCCCAGGTTGTTGAAGGCAAAGCGCTCGTAAAGAAAAATCAGGACATTAAGAAGGGGCGTGTAGAGGAAAGTTGTCCAGAGGTAGGACATAGCGGGGCCCGGTAACGGTACACGTGACCGTCTTGGGCATCAAGGGGCCATTGGTGAATAGGAAAAGCGTTGACGATAATTCTCGCCCCGGGCTTGGCCTCGCGGCGGATCTTGGCCGCGATTTTCTCCATGGTTTCCGGCAGAAGGTAGAGAAAGATGACATCGAACTCCGAGAGCGGCGCGCGCCAAAAACTGCCGCGATGAACGACGGTCTGCTCCCCGGCTCCGATGGCCCGGGCGGCCGCTCGCGACCAGACCACCAGCGCCGGATTCATTTCCCAGCCGACGACTCGCGCTCCGGCCCGAGCCGCGGCTCGCAGCAAACGGCCGTCACCGGAACCAAGGTCAACCGCGCGTTCGCCGGGACGGATCTCGGCCAGATCTATCATTCGCCGCGTCCTTTCCCCAGACGACGGCACGTACGGCGCGCCGGTCCAGATCGAAATCATGACGAAAAAGACGAATATCCCGTAACCGATGAGAAGTGCGATCAGACCCGCCAAGGCCAGCCAGATCAACATAGATCAAAATAAAAAAACATCCCGCCTACACCCTACCTGCCTGCCGGACAGGCAGGCAACCTACGCCCTACCCCCTAACTTTTTGTCGCCGTCCAGAATGTCGCGGTAGACGAAAAGCAGGATGAACGACCCCAAAGCCAGGAAAAAAGCGTGAAGGAGAAACAGGGTTTGGAACCCGAAGGTTTTGGCTACGAAAGCGCCGATCGCGGCGGTCGCGGCCATGCCTCCTTGGAAGGACGTTGAATGCAGCGCCCAGCTGAAGGCCTCTCGCTCTTTGTCAATGTGGCGGGTGAAAAGCGCCAACCAGCCGGGGGCGTTCATGGCCGAAGCCATCCCGAAAACGAACTGGGCCAGATAGATGTGCCAGGGGGAGGTCGAAACCATGTAAATGAGCGGAACCGCGGTGAACAGAAACGAACCGGCAACCATCAGTAGAAAATCGTCGCGCTCGCCTTTCTTCCTGTCCAGCAACCAGGAAATGGGCAGTTGAAGGATTGACTTGGTGGCTAAGAAGACGGTGGCAGCCAACCCAACTACGGTCAGATCCCCTCCTTCGATGCGGTCGGTGATGAAAACCGCAAAGATCGGCGCCACCAGTCCGGTGGCCGAAAAAAGAACGGTGTCGGAGATGATCAAGTAGCGGATGAAACGATTGACCAGGGGTCGCTTGCGCCGAAAGGGCCACATAGTGAGGAGAGTATAGCAAATCCGAATCAAAAAATCCCCACGTGTACGGAGGATTTTTTGATACCGCCAACGGGAATCTCACTGCTCGCTCCCCCGCCTTGGCGGGGTCGCTGCGCTCTAAAACCCCTCGGTTTTAGTACCTGCCTGCCGACAGGCAGGTTTCCGCCACGGGAAACTCCCGTTTCCCGACCCCTTCCCGTTCGAATCCCCTCAACCATAAATAAAACTTCCCAATCGAAGTTGGGAAGTTTTATTTACCGCCAACGGGATTCGAACCCGTGTTCCTGCGCTGAGAACGCAGTGTCCTAGACCGGGCTAGACGATGGCGGCCAATGACGTCGAAACGGTATCGAAAATATTGCGCCCTGTCAAAAAAAATCGGGCAGACCGGAGCGCGTCCTGCCTGTCGGTAGGCAAGTTGCTCCAATCCGCCCGTGGCGTTCTCGATGTGCCGTTTCAGCGCCTCCTCTTGTTGTTGAGGAAGTCGCGCATGTTGCGGACGAACTCGTCGTCCGGCCGGCGCTCCAGGTAGCGGTCGCAGGGGCCCGAGAATCCCTTGCGCGAGCGCAGCGCCGAGAGACACTCCTCGCGCAGGAGCTTGAGTTCGTCGTTGGCCGGGGCCGCCTTGGTCGGAGCGGGCGGCGCGACCGACTCCCTTTCCGGCCGAACAGCCAGCCGTCTGGTAGTCTCCCGCACGGCCGGCCTTTCACTTCGATCCGATCGATCCGAAACGGTCTTGCTCGATCTGTCGGCAGTCCGCCCCGAGACGCCTGACTGGTGAGAGTTTCTTCTGTCGCCCATCCAAGGAATCAGGATGAGCGCGGCCATCACCAGAACCCCGAGAGCCGAGAGCCCGACCACTCGGAATCTGGATCGCCTATGGAAAACCCTGGTCTTGACCATCTCCGTTGGATCGTTGACCTTGACTCCATTTTCCGCCTTCTCCCGCGAGAGAGTGGACAGGATCGAGCTCCAGTCGTCCGATCGGTTCTGATCAATGGTCGAGAGAAGGGTCCGGGCCAAGGAGTCCCGGAAGCCGTGAGTGGCTGACTCCAGCAGGCGGATGGCCAGATCGGCTGACCTGGGCCGCTTCTCCCTGTCCTTGGAGAGCAGCATCATCACCACATCGTCCAGTTTCCGGGGAATGTCCGGCTTGAACGTCGTGGGCCGCGGCGGAGTGTCCCTGATCTGCTTGACGATCAGTTCCATCGTCGTTTCCGCGTGAAACGGCAGTTGGCCGGTGAGCATCTCATACAACACCAGTCCTGCCGAATACAGGTCCGAACGACGGTCAATGTCCGGATCTCCCTTGGCCTGCTCGGGCGACATGTACTGGGGGGTGCCGATCAGCGCCTGGTCCACGGTCAGCTTCACGCCGCCATGAATGGTCGGATCCGATATGTGAGCAACGCCCCAGTCCAGAACCTTGATGATGACCTTCTTGATCGAGCCATCGCTTCCCTTCAGGTAATTAACCACGATGTTTTCCGGCTTGATGTCACGGTGGACCACGTTGTGCTGGTCGGCGTACCTCAAGGCCCGGAGCACGGGCATGATGATCTTGATGGCGACCTGGACCGGAAGGCCGTTGGGACGCCTTTCCAGAATTGAGGAGAGCGACTCACCCTCCGCGAATTCCATGATCGCGTACCAGCGACCGCTGGGTTGGTGAAAGCCGGAAGACATTACTCTGGCGATGTTCTCGTGCTTTTCCAGATCCTTGGCCAGTTTGATCTCGCGCATGAAGCGTCCGACGACTTCTTGGTTCTGGCCGCAGAGTTCCTTCCTCAGGAACTTGATGGCCACCCTCGCGCCCTCGGTTGTCGTGCCGGCGTAGACCTCGCCATGGGCTCCTTCGCCGATCTTTTCTCCGACCGTGGCAAACGCTATCTCGGTTCCGGTCAGACAGTCGGGGTCCGCCGCCGGCCCCGCCGCCTCGGCCGCGTTTCTTTCGGGGCCACTTGCTTTGGACATCAGACTCTCCCTTTCTGTAGCGGGAATGCTGACCGTGGGGGCCAGCGACACATTGAGAGTTGGCAAAGAACTTCCTTTTCCTACCTGTCT
>MGDZ01000050.1 GCA_001791115.1 Candidatus Uhrbacteria bacterium RIFCSPHIGHO2_02_FULL_57_19 | reverse complement strand
GAAGATGTTTCAGTTTTTCGAGCCGCTCCGATCGGACGGCCTTCATTTTCGTCGTCATATACTTAGATCGTACTATCTGCTTTGGGGAGAAGTCAATGGCCACTTCGGAGGTCCAACCTCCGAAACGTAATCGACTACGACGAGGTCCCCGGCATGTTCGCCGCGGGCTACGAGCTCAACGTTCCCGAGGAGGACGACGAGCCGTGGCGGCACGTGCCCTACGTCGGCTTCGACTCCGACGATGGTCAGGTGCGGCTGAACGCCTACTGGCACGGCCCTGGCAGCTCGAGCTACTCGGTGCCTTCCCTCCGGGAGTGAGGGCACTCGGAACTAGGTAATTTGGAGCTTAGAGAACTTGGTTTTCGGACCTTGGTCTCTAAGCTCCGTTTTTTTATTAGATATAGCCCTTCTTTTTTTGTTCGGATGGGGTACAGTACTTTCAGTGATCCGAATATCCGAATCAGACCGAATACCCAAATTCGGACCTGCCTGCCGGCAGGCAGGAATTCGGACGAATTTGTTAATTCGGATTGATATATGCCCCGCTTCGTCCACCTCCATGTCCACAGCCATTACTCCCTTCTCGACGGCCTCGGGAAGATTCCGGAGTTGGTGGCGCGCGCGAAGGAGCTCGGCATGGACGCGCTGGCGCTCACGGACCACGGCGCGCTCTACGGCGCGCTCGAGTTCTATCAGGAATGCCAGAAGCAGGGGATCAAGCCGATCATCGGGATGGAGGCCTACATCGCGCCGAACGGAATGACGGAGAAGCGCGCGCGGGTTGATGAACACTCCTGTCACCTCACCCTCCTCGCGCAAACCGTCGAGGGATACAAAAATCTCATCCAGATCACGACCGCCGCGCACCTCGAGGGGTTCTACTACAAGCCGCGCGTGGACAAGGAATTCCTCCGGAAGCACTCGGCAGGCATCATCGCGCTCTCCGGGTGTCTGAATGGCGAGATCAGCCGCGCGCTTCAGGCAGGGGACGAGGAGAAAGCAAACCGCCTGCTTGCCGAGTACCGCGACATATTCGGTGCTGAGAATTTTTACATCGAGGTGCAGGACCACGGAGAGATGCCGGAGCAGCGGGAACGGAACGCACAGCTCGTCGCGCTCGCGCGCACGACCGGCACCCCGATCGTCGCCACGAAGGACTGCCACTACATCCATCCCGAGGACGCGGAGGCGCAGGACATCCTTCTTGCCATCCAGACCGGGAAGCACACGACCGACCCCACCCGGCTTTCCATGCTCGGGGTCAACTATTCGCTCACCTCGCCGGATGAGATGAGCGCGGCGTTCGCGGACATTCCCGAGGCCGTGGAGAATTCGGTGAAAATCGCCGAGCGGTGCGTCTTCACGCTCGAACTCGGCAAGTGGAATTTTCCGCCAGTCGACATTCCGGAGGGGAAAACGGCCTCCGGGGTGCTCCGGGAACGGGCAGAGATCGGGCTTCGGACCCGGTACGGGGAGCATCCGACCGAGGAGGCGCGGACGCGCCTCGAGTACGAGCTCGGCATCATTGAGACCAAGGGGTATGCGCCGTACTTTCTGGCCGTGGCGGACGCCATCAACTGGGCAAAACAGCAGGGCATTATCACCACCACCCGCGGATCGGCCGCCGGCTCCCTGGTTTCCTATTCCATCGGCATCACCACCGTTGATCCGCTGTTTTTCAAACTTCCTTTTGAGCGCTTCCTCAATCCTTTCCGTCCGTCGCCGCCGGATATCGACATGGACTACGCCGACAACCGGCGCGACGAGGTTATCGCCTACGTCACCGAGAAATACGGCCGCGACCGCGTAGCCCAGATTTGCACCTTTGGAACCATGCTGGCCCGGGCGGCGGTCCGCGATGTGGCCCGGGCGCTGGGTCTTCCGTATTCGGTCGGCGACCGCATTGCCAAACTCATCCCCATGGGCAGTCAGGGTTTTCCCATGACCCTGGCCCGGGCCCTGGAAACCACCCCGGAACTGCGGGACCTGCTCGACTCGGACTCCGAAGCGCGCCGGGTGCTTGACCTGGCCGCGCGAATCGAGGGCTGCGTCCGCCATATTTCGGTCCATGCCGCCGGGGTGGTCATCGGGCCCCGGCCGCTGGTCGAATTCACGCCGCTCCAACGCGACCCGGGCGGCGAGAGCATTATCACTCAATATGAAATGTATTCGGTGGAAGCCGCTGGGCTGCTCAAGATGGACTTTCTGGGAATTCGCAACCTGTCCATCCTCGGCCGGGCTGTGGAGATCGCCCGCGCGACCAAAGGTGCGGAGGTGAACCTCGAGCGGCTGCCGCTCGGTGACCAGAAAACTTTCGATCTCCTGGCCCGCGGCGCCACCGTCGGCCTCTTCCAGCTCGGCGGCTCAGGCATGACGCGCTATTTAGTCGAACTTCGTCCCTCCTCCATCCACGACATCATGGCCATGGTGGCGCTCTACCGGCCGGGACCGATCGAATCCATCCCTGAATATATCCGCCGCAAGCACAACCCGAAACTCGTGCGCGTGCTCGATCCCCGGATGAAGCCCATCCTCGAGCAGTCCTACGGTATCATCACCTATCAGGACGACGTGCTGCTTATCGCCATCGAACTGGCCGGCTACACCTGGGAAGAGGCGGACAAATTACGGAAAGCAATCGGAAAAAAAATCCCCAAGGAGATGGCCGCGCAAAAGGAAAAATTCATCGGGGGATGCGTGGCCGGCGGTATGATTGAGGAGAAGGCGCAGGAGCTCTGGGGGCTGATCGAAACCTTCGCCGCTTACGGGTTCAACAAGGCCCACGCCGCTTCCTACGGGATGGTCGCCTACCAAACCGCCTACATGAAAGCGAATTTCCCGGCCGAGTATATGACCGCCGTGCTCTCGGCCGAATCCGGAGATTTGGAGAAGGTGGCCGAGGCCGTGGCCGAGTGCAAGAAGATGGGAATCGAGGTTTTGCCGCCGGAGGTCAATGAATCGCGGCAGGATTTCACCATGGTGGACGACAGGCACATCCGTTTTGGGCTGAACGCGGTGAAAAATCTTGGAACCGACGTGGTCAAGGCGATTATCGGTGAGCGCAAGGAGCGGGGGCAATTTCACGACCTGAGTGATTTTTTGGGCCGCGTTCAGGCACGTTCTTTCAATAAAAAATCCTTGGAATCACTGATTATGTCCGGCGCCATGGACTCGATGGGTGAGCGAAGCGCGCTCCTCTGGAACATTGACGATCTCTTGGCCGCCAATCGTGAGATGGCGGCGCGCCGGGCCAGCGGCCAGTCGTCTCTTTTTGGCGGTGGAGACTCGGTAGGCCCGCTCTGTTTGCGGCCGACCTCTCCGGCCACCAAGCGCGACAAGCTGGCCTGGGAAAAAGAACTTCTCGGACTGTACGTCACCGAACATCCCTTCGCCGAGATCGCCAGAGCGCTCCCGGGCGCCCTGACCCCTCTTTCCGAGCTGGGCGCGGCCTCCAAAGGAAGCGTGGTGACTTCGGGCGGCGTGATTTCCGAAGTAAAAGCAGTGACTACCAAAGCCGGTGAGCGGATGGCCTTCCTCCGGCTGGCCGATGAGACGGCCACTGTCGAAACCATCGTCTTCCCCAGACTTTTTGCCTCCTGCGCCGCCGACCTGCGCGAGGACACTTGCGTCTTGGTCGTCGGAAAGCGTTCTGAAAAGGACGAGGATGTCCGTTATCTGGCCGATCGGATCGTCCCGGTGACGCCCGATTCTGCCAGGGAGGCGCTTTCCGTTCTCATCGGCGAAATCCGTGCCAACCTGCCTGCCGGCCAGGCAGGTCCGCAAAATCCGCCGACAACAGAAAAGGGAGTGACCATCGAAGTTCTCGGCACACTGGATGAAAATTTATCGCGCGAGCTCAAGGTCATTTTTTCTTCATCTCCGGGTCCGGCTCGGGTCTTTCTCCGTCTGGGGCCCAATGGTTCGGGCCGGATGATCGAAACTCAGTTTCGCATCAGCTGGACCCCGGAGGTGCAGTCGCGCATCGCCGGGGCGATCGGCTCGGCACGAGGCGTGCGGCAGGACTTGACATAGTCAATCGTTCCTTGTAGGTTCTATTTTCGTCACCAACCCCGCCGATGGCGGGACAAGCGGAGGAGGTGCGAATGCCCACAGAGACGAAATCGGTCTCCTGGATGACGACTCTCTTGGGAGTCGGTATCCTGGCCGGTCTGTACTGCGCCGTCAAGACCTGGACATTCGTCCGGGCGATAATCGGGTCCTTCGAAACCAAGAAGGAGGGCTAGGACCATGACGCCCAAGACGCTCGAGGCGCTTCGAGAAGTGCTCTTTTCCCCGAGACGATGCACGGATCCGGCAGGCGCGCTCGCCGAGGCGAGCGAGGAGCTGGGATTCGTCGTGACGATTGGAACACTTGGTCTGCTGTCCGACGACGAAGGAGAGAAGCTGCTCCAACTCCTGGAGGAACTCCATCCCGATCGGACCGATCGGATCATCGCCGCCGCCGTGCGCTGGGCCCGCTGCTCGTAGCTGGCCCGGCTTTTTTTTGTTTTCATTCCGACATCTGATACACTTCCGAGGGAGGCATCACCCCTCCCTTTTCTATGCCCGACGAGGAACGCCAGGAACAATCAGGAGAGGCGCCGGCGGCGGCTCCGGAGCTCGGCCGCAAGTTCGAGTCGCGCATGAGCGAGCTTGACGCCGAGGTCGCGCGGCGCGAGGAGGAAGCCCGCGCAACGCCGGGCGAGGATGCAGAAACCTCGCTCCGCATTTCAAAAAAAGAACGCGAACTCTATCTGTTCCAGCATGACAATACCGGCGCTAAGGCCGGAGGGCTCTGGGGCGCGGAGTTCGCCAAGCGGCTCGAGGGACGGTTTGCCGAGGATGGGGAGGGTTTTGAGAAGACGGGCGCGATCGCGCCCCGGCCGGAGGACAAAACCACGCACACCCTCATCGTCAATGTGGGCGAACTTGACCGGTTCAACACCGAAGGCGGCCACGAGGCGGGGGACAGGGCGCTCGAGAAGGGCGCGGAGACCGCGGAGACCAGGGTTCTTGAAATCCTGCGGCAGGCCGGGGTCACGGATCCCGATAAGTATGATATCTACCGGTTCGGCGGGAACGATTTTTTGGTCGAGCTTCGGGGTGTTGAAAAAAAGACCGCACTCGGGCTCCGGGACTCGGTGGAGGAGTCGCGTCCGGAGATTATCCCTGGAAAAGACCCGCTTCCGCTGACCGCGATCGAACTCTCGCAGGAGAACATCGTCGTGATCGTCAACGAAGCTCTCGTCGAGAGCGGCGTCGAAGTCACGCCGAAGGAAGCGCGGGATCTCATGATCGACACAACGCGCCGCCTTGCGACGGTGGTCGCCGACATGGCCAAGTTTCGCACCCGCGCGGAGCGTATGAAGGAAAAAATCGGGCCGCCGCCGGCCGCCGACCTCGGGGAGTTCTGGTCGAAATTCATGCAGAAGACCTTCAAGGGGTCTGAGTTTGAGAAGCTCGAATCCCTAAAGGAGGCGGCGAAGGACGAGGCCATCTTCGCGGTGACGGTCGCCGAGGCGGCCAGGAAAATGGCAGAGCGCGAATTCGCGGAGAGTGCGAAGTACGAGAGTTCCGTGCGGCGGGTCCTGTACGAAAAACTCTCGTCGCACGTCACGCGGCGGGAGATCGAGATTCCCGAGGGCATCGTCTCGGCCGGAGAGAAGCCGAAGCGGGAGAAGCTCGAGCTTTCCGGAAAAGCGGCGATTGCCGAGAAACAGAAGGCCACGAAGGAGGCGGCCGCGGCCGTTGAGGGTCTCCCTGCCGGCTCTCCGGAGCGGACGCGAGCAGAGGTAGCGGCTCGCGAGGCGGATCTTGATTTTCAGATTGAAAAAGCGAAACGCGACGGGCTTACCGGACTTCCCGGCCGGCGCGAGTATTATCGCCAGCTCGAGAAAAAGATTGCGAACGGCGAGAAGTCGGGCGTGGTATTTGTTGACATGGCGTTTTTGAAGTTTTTCGACAAGGAGGGCAAGGGGGATACCGGGGATTACGCGCTCCAGAAGGCGGCGGAGATCATGGAGCGCGCGATCAAAGAACTGAAACTTGAGGCGACCGCCTTCCGTTACGGCGGCGACGAATTCACCATCCAGTTTTCGGGAGACGAGACGGTCGGCAAGAAAATCATCGAGAAAGCCGCCGGACTCGCCGCCGACATGGCACCCGTCGCCGGGAGCGAGAAGGCGACTTCACGATTCAAGCCCGAACGCCTTCAGTTCAATTACGGGATGGCGGACACGAAACTCCTGGGCGACGCTGTCCGCGCGGTCGAGAAGGATCCCGAAGTTTCCGTCGGCCAGAAGGAAAAGCTCTCCTCGGATAACGCCCGCGCCGAGCTCATGACCAAACTCGCCGATTTGGGCATCGAGGATCAGAAAGCGGAAAACCGCTTGCGTTTTATTGGCCGTCTGCTCCGCGCCAAGGAATACGGGAAGGACGCGAAGTACACCTCCCAGGTTGACGCGCTCATCGCATACTCGGAGAAGGCGATTCTCGGCGCGACCAAGGAGGACTTCGACCGCTGGGGAACGATGAAGGGTACGGAGCGGATCGAGGCGATCCGCGGGTTTGTCGCCGAGAAGCTTGCGGAAAAAGGCAAGGACAAGGAACACCTCGACAAATCGCTCGGCGTCGAAATTCGTCTTGCCACGCTCGAGAAGCAGGTCGAGCACGTGGAGAAGGTTGCCGATCGGTTCGGCCGGCTCTATGGAAAGGAGCACGCGAAGGTAGTAGAATTAGAGGGTCGAATCAGGAAGATGGAACAGGAACGGGAGGAGCTCATTCGGGCGCGAGGGAAAGCCGCCGAGCTCGCCAAGGCCGCGTAAGCACGAATATATGCCCAGGAGGAAAAAAATCGTCGAAAAACCGGTGGTTCCTGAACCGAAAGAAGAAGAGCCGGTCATCCCGGTAAGGCCTTCGTCGGTTCCCGAGGAGGTGGAGGAAATGGAGATCGATCAGCCGCCGGAGAGGAAACCCAAGGCCGTCCCGGACTGGGAGGGCGAAGCCGAGGTGGAGGAACCGGTGACGTCCGCTCAAGCCGACTCCAAAAAAAAGCCACGACCACCGGCCATCCACATCTCTCTCTACCGGAAGATCGCCTCTGCCTTTGCCGTGGCCACCGGCTTGATCCTGGTGGTGGTTCTCTATTTGGCTTTCGCCCGGGCAACCATCACCGTGGTTCCCCGCAAAGTTCCGGTTAGCACCGAGGTTCTGGTGACTGTCCGCCCCCAGCCGACAGGGGATGAGGTTAAGGGGGTTCTGGAACAGACGACCGCGGAGAAAACCAAGACTGTTCCCATCGCCGGAGAGGGGAGAACAGAAGAAGCGCAGGCCGTCGGAACGGTGACGCTCATCAATCTTACCTCGCGCGGCCAGCCGCTGGTGGCCACTACCCGGTTGCTTTCCGAAGGAGGCGCGCTTTTCCGCCTGAAGAGCGGCGTCACGGTCTCCGCCGGAGGCCGCCTTGATGCCGAAGTCTACGCGGATAAGCCAGGAGCGTCTGGAAACATCGAGCCGTCCAAGTTCACTATCCCCGGTCTGAATTCTTCCCTCCAACAGTCGATCTATGCCGTATCCACAACGCAGATGACCGGCGGAGTGCGCACGGTTAAAGTAGTCACTGAGGCTGATGTGGAGAGTGCCGTCGCCGCCGTCGAGCGGGAACTGGCTGATGAGGCGACGGCCACGCTGCGAGCCCTGGCCGGCGACTCTGCAGATGGCCGAGGGGAGATTGTCAGTTACGAGGCGACCAAACGGCAGACCGACGCGGCCGTGGGTACCGAGGCCTCGGCCGTGGAAGTGACGGTGGGCATCCGAGCCGAGGGCGTTTTCTATGATCTTGAGGCCGTTGAAGAACGCGCTCTCTCCGGACTCAGGGCCGCCATCCCAGCGGGACAAGAGCTAGTTTCGGTTGATAAGGAATCTTTCCAGGTAACTGTGGAACGCTCCGACGCGGAGGCGGGGGTGGCCACCCTCAAGATCTTGGCCGCCGGCGACGCGGCGGTAAATGACGGGAGTGACATTTTTGATCGCGAAAAACTGGCCGGGCTTTCGGCTAAGGGCGTCGCGGAATACTTCAAGAAGTTTCCCGAGATCGAGGCGGCCTCAGTCCGCTTTCGCCCCTCGTGGCTCCGCCGTGTGCCCAAACTCAAGGACCACATCGACATCGTAATAGTCCGCTGATCTTGGCGGTCGGTCGGCAATCGTGTAGCATATAACCGCGTCTTGACGCGGTTTTTATGTCCGACAAAGTATACTCAATCGAAACCGTTCGTCACTCCACAGCTCATCTTCTAGCGGCTGCGGTTATGGAATTGTATCCGGGGACTAAATTTGGCGTGGGGCCGGTGATTGAGAATGGATTTTTCTACGACCTCGACCTGCCTAAACCGATCTCGCCGCAGGATCTGTCCAAGATCGAGAAGCGCATGCGCCAGATCATCGCCCGGAACGAGGAGTTCGTGCGCGAAGAAATGCCGTTGGATGCGGCAATCGAGTTTTTTAAAAAAATGGATCAGCAGTACAAGGTGGAACTTCTAACCGACTTGAAGACCAAGGGCACGACCAAGATCAAACCGGAAGAACAGCAGGACATCAGTATCGAAAAACCGAACATCGCCTCGGTCTATCGCACCGGAAAATTCGTCGATCTCTGCCGCGGGCCGCATGTGGAAACAACCAAAGACGTCGGCGTTTTCAAACTCACCAAGATCTCCGGCGCCTACTGGCGGGGGAGCGAAAAAAACAAACAGCTGACCCGCGTCTACGGCCTGGCCTTCAAAACGCAGGAAGAACTGGATGCCTACCTGATTCTCCTCGATGAGGCGGAAAAACGCGATCACCGCAAGCTGGGAGCGGAGCTTGAGCTGTTTATGATTTCGCCGCGGGTGGGCATGGGGCTGCCGTTATATCTTCCCAATGGCGCGTTTATCCGTCGGAAGATGGAGGAACTGGTGGCCGGACTGGAAGAGGAGCAGGGGTATCAGTATGTTTACACGCCGCACATCGCCCGCAAAGGCCTCTACGAGACCTCGGGCCACTGGCAGCATT
>MGDZ01000049.1 GCA_001791115.1 Candidatus Uhrbacteria bacterium RIFCSPHIGHO2_02_FULL_57_19 | reverse complement strand
TTTGAGCTTGATCGTTGACATTTTGCACGTCAACAACAAACAGTTCTCCGCTTTCGCGGGGCCAAACAACACAGCCCCGCAAAAGGGGGAAGGAGCGAGACATGAAGCGCACGGTCATGATCAGCGTCGTCTTCGCCATCCTCACCGTGGCGTCGGCGGCCAAGGCCGACACGACCTACACGGTGAAGCCGGGGGACACCATTTCCCAACTCCTCCGCGACCATGGGGTCACTCTGGGTGAGCTCAAGGATGCCAACCCGGGAAAGATCCCCGGCGTCTGTCGAAGCACCAAGACGGTGATCGGCAGGTTCGGCACCTTCACCCTCTGTCTCCGTCCTCGGAGCTACCTGGTGGCGGGCAGGACCCTGACCATCCCCGAGTCGCGTACTGCGATCGAGGAGCGCGCCGGGCAGGTGGAAGGTCTGAACCGCACGATCGAGGGTTTGAACGCCACGGTGAGCGACCTGCAAGCCCAGCTCATGGCCCAGCAGGAAACGACCCAGACCAGGTCAAGCGTTCTCCAGTCATCCAAGGAATTGAGTGAAGCGCGAGCGGAGATTGCTTCCCTCAAGCGAAAGCACGCCCGCGAACTCAAAAAAGTCCGCGCGGATGTCTCCGCCCTGCGAGGGAAACTCGCCCGCGAACGCAGAGAGCATTCCCGAGCCGAGGAGACGCTCGAGAAGGCGCTCCGCGCCGCCAAGCGCGAACAGCCCGCGGCGCGAGTGGTGGTCAAGCGCGTGCCGAGCCAGTCTTACAACAAGACACTCGCCACTGCCTTGAGCATTGGACTTGGCGCCTTTGCCTTGGCCTTGCTCTGGGTGAGTGTGACCAGCCGCCGGAAGAATCGGCTAATCGCCGATCTTCAGGTCGAGTCCGAAAAGGCCAGCCAAGAGGTCGGAAATATCCGACAAGAGCTGGCTGGCGAGCGGGAAGCTCTCCAAAAAGAGCTGGAGGCCAAAAAGGGCTCCATCAGCATCCACGAGCTGGCGGCCAAGGATCGCGTCAAAGACCTCGATGCCAAGCTGGCCGAGGCCGAGCAGGCGAAAACCGAGGCCGACAAGGCCAAGCGCGCCTACCTCCGCAAGGCAGTGGAACTGGATGGACAGGCGATGAAAATCGCCACCGAACGCGACGGGCTCCAGAGTAAGCTTCAGGACGCCGCGTCCGTGGCTGACCGTCTGCGCCAAGAAACTGCCGATCAGCGGCATCAGCTTGAGCAGGCCGAAAGCGACCGGAAAATCGGAGAGACACGATTCCAGTCGGAGATCGGCCGACGAGCAATGCAAGAAGATGAAGCCCTTGGCTCGGCTCTCGAAAAGCAGAGGGCCGAGTATGAGGCGACGATCAGCGACCTCCGGGGACAGCTGAATCGGACGGAGATCGGGACAGCTTCTCTCGAGGATGATAAGCAAAGCCTCGAGGGCGAGCTGGCGCAGGGCCGGAAACTCCGCCAAGAACAGTCAAGCGAGCTGGAATCCCTGCGCCAGCATGTCGCGAGACAAGGTGAGCAGATCGCTCTGCTCGCCCAAGGCCTGGAACAGCTCAAAGGAGTCAAGGACGAGAACGTCCGTCTGAACGGCGAACTCGACGTCCTTAGAAACCAGCTCGAGGGCTTCAAAAAGGCAGATGCTGACGCTGACGCCTTGGCCGATGCCCACCTCGACTGGCAGAAGGAGAGAAGCTCTCTCTACAGCCAACTCGGGGAAGCAACAAAACGCGGCGACGAGCTGGGAGCGAGGATCCAAGACCTCGAAAACGGGGTCGAGAGAGCAACTCGAGGCGTCGCGGAACTCGCGGAAAAGCGCCGTCGCGAGCTGGATGAGGTGCGCGAAAGCGCCGAGCAGGAGATTGCCTTCTTCCGAAAGAAGGCTGCCGATGCCGAAGCGCAACCGAAATCCGTTCCCCAGCCCGAGCGCAAGCGGATCACCACTCCACCACTGCCTCTGCCGGCGGTGAGCGAAGATGGTGAGCGTCGCAAGACGCCTCCACCGCCTTTCGAGAGCTTGATCGAAGCAGCTGGCGCCGTGGACCTGACCGAACACGCCGAGCTCGAGGAAGATCAGGATCAGCCCAAGGTCGGAACCTTGGCCGTGTCTGACGATCTGGTGCGCGAGCTGACCTCGTACGGTCCGAATCCGCTCATGGTCAAACCGAAGGGAACAGTAACGAACGAGGCAAGAGAGCCCTTCGCCAGAACTCCCTCGACGGCCAAGATGCGGGTATTCCACGCCACCGATGGCGTGGATGTGGATCTGGACGCGTACTTCAAGGTTCTGCCAAAGTCAGGCGAATCGGGGTACATGTGCGTCTGGCCCGGTTGCGAGGCGATTGTTGCTCGCGACGAGCGAGAACAACACCTCGAGGATCACCGGGCCATAACCGAGATCATCCCCAAAGGCGACAACGGTGCCGGAGTCACGGCGCACAAAACGGCTTTTAACCTCGAGGAATTGGACCTTCGGCCCGTCAAAGACGAGCTGCTCAAGGCCAAAACCACGGCGATGGTGGTCAAGGGCATTCGGCTTATTGACTGTCCTTGCGGCGCCAAGGAATTCGACAAGGCCACTTGGAGAGAGCACCTGCGCAGAGGCCACCTCGAGTGCCACCTCTGCCAGCCGCCGGTGATCATCCAAAGTGATCACCTCTCGCGCCACCTCAAGCGGGCGCATCCCGAGAACATCGGGGCATCAGGCAAACGGAGGCAATCCCAAGGCGACTGAAGTGCCGCGTCGCGGCACCGACCGACCCAGGGATTGAAAACAACGAACACCAGCGAGAGACCCGAGCCAACACTCCGTCTCTCGTTTTTTTGTTTCCACACCTTGTCTTGTCCGTATTTTCTTTTCATGTTATTGTCCTTTCACTTTGGGCCGGTGGTGTAGCCCGGTTAACACGTCGCCCTGTCACGGCGAAGATCGCGGGTTCGAATCCCGTCCGGCCCGCCAAATGAATAAATATTTGAAAACTGCGCCACCTCCCAGTGACGCAGTTTTCTGATGCCCCATCTGACAACATATGGTATAATGTTAACCGTCAATCCATAATTCATTATTCATCTAACATAGGAGGATATGTTCATGAAACCTAATCTCCGAGCGTTCGACCGATTGGTTCGGTTCCTGCTCGGGGCGTTCCTTATCTTCGCCGCCCTGGTGCTATTCACGCACCCCTTAGCCAGGGTGCTGGCAACCATTGCCGGAATCTACGCGCTTCTTGAGTGTCTAACCTCGAGCTGTCCGCTGTACGCCCGTCTGGGGATGAAGTCCTCGGCCGACGTCCTTAAATCCGAATCTCTCTATCTCCTCGGCCTGCTTGGGGTCCAAGGCGTGTTGGCCTATGAATGGTGGAACGCTGGGTGGGGAAAAGTATCAAGCCCGGATTTTGTAAGCGGCATCGCCCAAACACTAGGGTTCTTCGCCAGCAAAAATCCCTTCCCTTGGTACAAGGATTTTCTCACCGGCGTGGCCATCCCCAATGCCCAGGCCTTCGCCTACACCGTGGAATGGAGCCAAGTGGCCATTGCCCTGGTCTTAGCCGGCTCCATCTGCGGCTATCTCTGCGTTAAAACTGCCGCCGCCCGACGCTGGGTCTTGATCCTCTGCGCCCTGGCGCTTCTTGGCGGCGCGCTGATGAACGCCAACTTCTATCTGGCCGCCGGCTGGACCGGTCCAGGCACCAAAGGCAGCAATATGGTTATGTTCTGGAGCGAGATGGTCCTCTCCTACATCTGGCTCTCGGCGCTTCTCTCCAGAAAAAAGGCCTGATCCCTAATAAATCAACACCCACCACTTAGTGGTGGGTGTTTTAGTTTCATCAAATAGTCACCATGGAAACCGTGTTAGTGCCGCCGGGAACTCCTGGTTCTCCTGAAATGAGAATGACCCGGTCGCCCTTTTTAATCTTCCGGATTTTGCGGAGTACCAAGAGCGCCCGCTCGCCTATTTCTCCCCGCTTAGCGGGGCGAATGAGAGGCAGTAAAAAAGGCCTGATCCCCCAAGAAAGGTTCATCTGACGGAGAACGCGCTCTTCGGAGGCAGCCACATACACCGGCAGTTCCGGACGAAAACGGGAAATCTGCCTGGCTGTCTCGCCGGTAAGCGAGGCGGCGACAATGGCGGTCGCCTTAGTCGTCCTGGCCAACAGGCCGGCCGTTTCCCCGACGATCTCTTCGGTGTCATTGGAGTCGCCGCGGCTGACGGTCACGGCCAAATCGTCAAAAACCGAGGACTCGGTCTTCTCGGCTACCGAGGCCAGAGTTCTTACCGCCTCCACCGGAAATTTTCCAGTGGCGCTCTCCCCGGAAAGCATCACCGCGTCGGTGTGATCAATAACCGCGTTGGCCACGTCCGAGACCTCGGCCCGGGTCGGCCGGGGATTTCTCGTCATCGAGTCGAGCATCTGGGTGGCGACGATGGCTGGTTTGGCCGCGGCCAGGCATTTGCCGATGATGGTTTTCTGATGGAGCGGAACTTCGGCGGCCGGCGTCTCCACCGCCAAATCACCGCGAGCCACCATCACCGCGTCGGTTTCGCGCAATATTTCGTTAAAATTTCTAAGGGCTTCGTGTTTTTCTATTTTTACTATGATCATGATCGGCGGACCTTTTTTTGATTTCTCGGCGGCCGTGATGATCTTTCGCAGAGCGCGTACGTCAGATGCCCGACGGACAAAGGACAAGGCGATGAAATCCACGCCCAGAGAAACCGCGAATTTGGCGTCGGCCTTGTCTTTGGGGGTCAGGGCCGAAACCGAGAGCGAGGCGGTGGGGCAGTTCATTCCCTTGTGAGAGGTGAGCAATCCGCCAGTGATGATTTTGGTCGCGATATCGCGCCCGCGCACCTCCCGCACCTCGACTTCGAGCAACCCGTCATCCAAAAGTATCCTGTCCCCTTTTTTGACATCGCGGTGAAGGCGCTTGTATCCGACCGGAATTTTTCCGGCCCCAGCCGCGCCGGTAGTGAAGGTCGCAATCGCGCCATTTTTTAATTGCACGCCTTCTTTTGGCAAATCTCCCACGCGGATCTTGGGACCCTGGAGATCAGCCAAAATGGCCACCGGCTCACCGAGCTTGCGCGCCGCGCCTCGCACCGCGGCAAACAATTTCCGATGATCGGCCTGCGTCCCATGGCTCATATTGAGCCGAGCCACATTCATCCCAGAACGAATCATGGCCTCGAGAACCTTGGAATCCTTCGAGGCCGGTCCGATCGTTGCGACAATCTTCGTGCGCTTCATGCGACTATTCTACATCATCGGAAGGATATTCGCCCAAAGTGGCCCGCAAGACCGACTCCTGCCCGCCGCGATTGATTCTGACTTCCACCTCGTCTCCCGGCGCGTGCTTGCCGATGATCTGGGCTAAACTATTCTCCTCATCAACAGCGACATTGTCCATTTCAAGAATGATATCCCCCTCTTTGAGACCCGCCTTCTCCGCCGGACTGTCGGCAACTACCGCTGGTTCATCCGCTCCATCGCCTCGAACAATGAGCGCTCCGCTCTCGGCCGGAAGCCGGTTGACCTTGGCGATTTCCGGAGTGATCGGGGTATAGCGAACCCCCAGCCAAGCCCGAACGATTTTTCCCTTGTCGCGAAAACTATCAATGGCCGCCTTGGCTGTGTTGATGGGAATGGCGAAACCAACGCCCTCCGCTCCCCCGCGCACCGCCGAGTTGACTCCGATCACCTGGCCGAAAAGATTGACCAGCGGACCGCCGGAATTCCCGGGATTGATGGCCGCGTCGGTCTGAATGGCTTCTTCGATCACCTCGCTCCGACCGAAACCGTCACCAGCGACGATCCGCCGCGACAAGCCGGAAACCACGCCCTTGGTCACGGTGTTGGGGAGTTCCGAAAGCGTATTGCCGATGGCAATGACCGTCTCCCCTATCTGAAGCGTTTCGGAATCGCCAAGCTCGACAACGGGCAGGTCGCTGGCCTCGATTTTAACGATCCCTAGGTCGTTCAAAGGATCGACGGCCGACACTGTTGCCGGAAAACTCCGGCCATCAGCCAAGACCACCGTGTATTCCGCCTCCTTGTCCTGGACCACGTGGCGGTTGGTAAGAATCAAACCATCCCCTGATATGACAAAACCCGTCCCCCCTCCCACCTGACGCTTCTCTTTCTCAACCGTGCCGGGGGCTCCGGATCCAAAAGGGAAGCCAAAAAAGAAATCGTCGGAGGGACCGGCCGCCTCGGCGCCGCCGACACTGACCTCCTTGGTGATCAGAATGGAAACCACGGCCGGCGAAACGCGACGGACGGCCTCAACCGTGGCCGACTCTTCCTGGACGAGGATGGTGGTTTGATTCGACCCGCCGGCGGATGAAAAAGGCGACGCCGGAGTAATACCAAAGACGTTCTGCTGGAGCCATGAAAGCACACTGCCGGATCCGGCAGTGACCACCAACGCCCCGGCCAGACCACCGGCTGCGGTTCCCACGAGAAGAGCGGAGAGAACGGCGGCCAGCAATGTTCGTTTTACGGCCTCCATAGATCACTTGAGATCACTTGGTTTGGAGATTGACAATTTGTTTCAAGTCTTCGAGATTGACCCGGATTCCGCCCGCTTCCGACCCAAGGATCGACTGGTAGAGCGCGTTTATCTTGCCCATGAGCGGCGGGAGAAAAATCGCCGCCAAGGCAAAGGGGATGAGCCAGAGAATGGTCCGGATCCAACTGCCGATGGACTGCATCAGGATGTATTTGCGCGTTTTCTCCGCCGATTCCAGAATCTTTTTGGAAATCTCCAGATTCTGGTCCAGTTTGGCGTGCAATTCGTCTTGTGGTTCGGTGCGCATATTATTTTTTAACCTTTCTTCTTCCTTTGGTTACGCGCCTGCGGGGACTGGAAGGCCCGAGAAGGCGCTTGAGCTCCCGCTCGAAGGTGACCACGTCCTCGAAGGAACGGTAAACGGAAGCAAAGCGAATGTAGGCCACCTTGTCGAAACCCTTAAGCCGGTTCATGACAATTTCCCCGATCTCGCGCGAGGTCACCTCGTCGCGGCGCTTTTTTTGGATGTCGCGTTCGATTTCCGAGACCAGACGGCCAAAATCATCCTCGGTGACCGGGCGTTTTTCCAAGGCCTTGCGCAAGCCGACTTCGACCTTCTCGCGACGATATGGTTCGCGAGATCCGTCCCTTTTAACCACGGTCAGGTCGAGTATTTCCGACGATTCGGAAGTCGAAAAGCGATAGCCGCAGGATTGGCAGGCGCGGCGCCGCCGAACACTCATCCTGTTCGAAGCCAGTCTGGAATCGATGACCTTCGTCTCTTGGCGATTGCAGACCGGACAGCGCATATATGAAAACGCGGATCCCGCGGATTAGCACGGATTCCGCTGATATAATCCGCGAAATCAGTTCAATCCGCATAATCCGCTCGTATCCCTGCCTGCCGGCAGGCAGGCGCGTAATCCGCGTCTATAGCATCTTCTTCCTGATGAACGCCGGGATCTCCAAATCTTCCTCGTCGGAGGCAGGCACGTTGGCCGCCATCCGAGCAGGACGCTCCGCTGAAACGTCTCCTGCCGGAATCGTTCTGGTGGTGAAAGGGCGTTCGCCCAGTGGCTGCGACTGCTCGGCTTTGGATGAATCAGCTTCACGTTCCTTGGTTTTGAAAAAAGGCGAAGGCGTGTATGAGCTGGAGGCGAAAGCGGTCTTGGCGGCCATTAAGGGCCGGGACTTTTCCGCGAAGCCGGTGGCGATGACTGTGATGCGCACCTCGTCCTTGACCATCTCGTCGATGACCGCGCCGAAGATGACTTTGGCGTTAGCGTCAACGCTGCCGGTAACGGCCTTGGCCGCCTCGGAAACCTCGTGCATTGTAAGCGACGGCCCGCCAGACACCAGGAAAAGCACGCCGCGAGCTCCGTCAATGGACAGGTCAAGCAGCGGCGAGGCCACGGCCGCCTTGGCCGCGTCCACCGCCCGGTTTTCGCCCGTCCCTTTGCCAATACCCATCAAGGCCGAGCCCTGGCCTTCCATAATGGCCTTGACATCGGCGAAATCAACGTTGATCAGCCCCGGGGTGGTAATCAGCTCGGAAATGCCCTGGACCCCCTGACGCAAAACGTCATCGACGATCTTGAAAGCCTCGAGCAGCGAGGTTTTCTTGTCGATGATCTGCAGGACCCGGTCATTGGGAATGGTGATAATGGTGTCCAGCTTCTCGGACAGGCGTTCGTGGGCCTTCTCGGCGATGTCCTTGCGCTGGGCGCCCTCGAAGGAAAAAGGCTTAGTGACCACCCCCACGGTGAGCGCGCCGCATTCCTTGGCAATCTGAGCCACCAGCGGACCGGCTCCGGAACCGGTTCCGCCGCCCAATCCGCAGGTAACAAAAACCATGTCCGCTCCTTTCAAGACATCGCGGATTTCACTCTGACTCTCTTCGGCCGCCCTGGCCCCCAGCTCCGGATTCATCCCTGCTCCCAGACCGCGAGTAGCGGACTTGCCGATGTGCAGCTTGACCGGAGCGTGTGAGTAGTGGAGCGCCTGGACGTCGGTGTTCATGGCGATGAACTCGACACCCTTGATTTTGGAGGCGATCATCCGGTTGATGGCGCTATTTCCGGAACCTCCAACGCCCACTACTTTGATTTTGGCAAAGGTTTCGATGTCCGGTTTGACTTCGGCCATAATGAACAAAATGTGTGTTCGCTCTTGTGGAGAACCATTTTAGACCTATCTATCGTAGCCGGAAGCGCGACTGGTGTCAAACAAAAAATGACTATCGTCTACGGTCTACTGCCTGCCTGCCGACAGGCAGGCAGGCGGCCGGAGCGGTAGTCTGTAGTCGGTAGTCCGTAGTCCACTAAGGCAGCAGACTGCCAAACAATTTTTTTATACGCTTGGAGACCTGCTCGACGGCCGAGAAACGCGAGAGCATTCGGCCGATCTTGCCCGGAGCTCGTTCCTCGAGAGCCGCTCCCCAGAGTACCAAACCAATGGCCGTGGTAAAAGCCAGATCGTTGACTTTGTCGGTGATGGCTGTCACCCCGATGGGGTAGCCGAGCGAGGCGGGAAGACGCAGTTTGCGTTTGGCCGCCTCCACCATTCCCGGAAGCTTGGCCCCGCCGCCGGTAAGCACCACCCCGGCCGGAAGAAGTCCGCTCCGGCCGATCCGACGAAACTCAGCGTCCACCTTTTCAAAAATTTCCTCAACCCGCGCCTCGATGATTTCAGCCACATAACGGCGCGAGACGGTCTCGGCGTCAGGCGACCCCAGATCTCGGAGATTGATCTCCTCCCGTTTCTGAACCTCCTTGGCCGAGGCCGTGCCGAATCTGAGTTTGAGCGCCTCAGCCACATCGATTGACGTGCGCAAGCCAATGGCAATGTCGGAGGTAATGTGTTCGCTGCCAATAGGCAGGACGGCCGTGTGCAATGGATCCCCTCCTTCAAAAACAATGACGCTGGTGGTCGAACCGCCGATATTGGCCACCGCCACCCCCAAATCCCGCTGGCGCGGCGTAGCCACGGCTTCCGAGGTGGCCAGGATTCCCAGCACCAGGTCTTCGATGTCGATTCCGGTCCGGTAAACGCATTTGGTGATGTTTTTGATCTGGGCCGAAAGGCCCTGAATGATTTCGGCATCAACCTCCAGCCGGATTCCACTCATGCCCACCGGGTCTTTGACCCCTGACTGACCATCCACGGTGAAACTCTTGGGGATGACATGGAGAATCTCGTAATTGGAGGGGGTGGCCACGGTCCGGGCCGCCTCAACCGCCCGTTCGACATCCTCGGGCCTGATCTCTCCGTCCGGCCGCGAGACGCCAACCACTCCCTTGGAGGTCTGTGAAATGATGTGGCTGCCGGAGATGCCGACAAAGGCCTTTCTTATTTCCGCGCCGATCATTCGCTCAGCCCGTTCAAGCGCGGCTGATACCGAAGAAACGGCGTCATCAATGGAAGTGATGATTCCTTTGGACAATCCTTCGGAGGGAACCTCGGCCACACCGATGATGTGGATGCCGGAAGATTTGTCGCGCTCGGGCGCGCGGGTGCCCACGGCGACGCGTACCGCGGTTGAGCCGACATCCAAGCCGGTGATGAAGTCAGAAGACATGTGAGGTGGAGGAAATGGGAAAGAAAGTGGAAGAAAGGAGGAAGAAAGGGGGGTAAATCGATCCGCTTTTTCCTCCACTTTTCATCCTCTTTCTTCCTCTTTTCTTCCTACTGTAGCAGCTGAATTATGTATGGAACAAAAATGATCACCGCGACGATCACTGAAGTTACTGATGAAACAAGAACGGCGCCGGCCATGATGTCTTTAATTTCCGCGACGGCGTGATGCAGTCGCGGACGGAATACGTCAATCAGACGTTCGGTGACGCTGTTTAACAATTCTAACACGAGGACGAAAGCGGAAACAAGCAAAATCACCAGAATTTCCCAGGCGCGAAGGCGGAGAAACCAGGCCAGAACGAGAACGGCGGCGGCGGCGAAGATCTGAACACGAAAATTGCGCTCCTCGCGGAAGACGGTGCGGAGACCGCGCAGGGCGTAGATGAAGCTTTTGCGGAGAGGATGGAAGTGCATCATTTTAATTTCGCAATAATCCGCGCCTGCAGGCCAAACATGCGGCGCTCTTGGCCGATCGTTTCATGGTCATAACCCAAAAGATGAAGCGTGCCGTGAATCAAAAGCAGGCGAAGTTCGTCTCGGAACCCTATCCTCTGCTTCCGGGCCTTTCGACGCGCCTCGGCAACGGAGATGATGATCTCGCCAGCATACCCTGACTCATCAGACGCAAAAGAAAGCACGTCGGTCGTTGTGTTCTTTCTTCGGAACTCGCGATTCAAGCGTCGGACTTCAGCATCGCTTGTGAAAAGGACGGTCACGTTCTTTCGTTTTCGGCGAGCTGATTTAAATGCGGCGCGCACGATCCACTCGACTTCATTCTTTGAGATCCCCGAAGCAACCTTCTTCATGGCGTTGAGGTTGCGGTGGAGGTGGGAGTTGACCCTGGAGCTGGAGTGATTGGCGCCGCGACGGTCACCCGGAAGGAGTTGACCATCATCTCATAGGTCTGGCGGAAGCTGATCTCTGGCAGGTTGCCGATGTTGTATGGAATGATGAAGACGCGCGAACCCGAGGCGATGTAGGTGGTCAGGCGATCCGGGGAACGGACCGCGGCGTAACCGCCTTTGGTGGCGATGGACTCGAGTTCGGTCCGGGAAACGCCCGGCGAGCGAGACAGATACCACTCGGCGATCTCCAGACCGGCGGGATTGTTCTCGGAGAGCACCTGGATGAATTCCCCGGAAGAGGCGGTAAAGGTGGTCGTGCCGGTGGTTTCATCGAGGACCCGCCGCGTCCAGGCGGACGGGTAGAGGATCTCATAACCGCGGACCGCGTCCTCGTGGATGCGCACCAGCCCCGAGTCGCGCAGAGTGGTTGGCGCCAGGGCCGCCGGATTGTAGAGATGAAAGACCTCGTTGCCGTCTAGGAATCCGTCACCGTCGGAATCCGGACGAGTAAGGCCTGTGCCGTAAAGCCGCTCCTCGGCGTCGGTTAAACCATCAACGTCGGAGTCAGTGGAACTGCGCAACGGCGGCGGCGGCACGACTGGGAGATTGGCGTTGACGTTGGTCGGCGCGTTAACATTGGCCGGAACATTGGCGTTGACGTTGGCGTTGACGTTGGTCGGGACGTTGGCATTGGTCGGACGATTGATGTTGCGATTGGTGGGAATAGGACGATTGACTGCCGGAGCCGGAGCCGGTTTTGGTTTGGGACGGAGAAGCAGCCAGCCGCCGACGCCGAATGCGCCCAGAATTACCACTCCGACAATGACAAACAGAAGGAGCGGCGGTTTTTTGGCCGCCGCTGGAACGGCCGGCGCGCCGGCGGGTGCCGAGGGGGCCGCCGGACGCTTGGGCTCGCGGTAGGAGGTGGCCGCGCCGATAAACCGCTCGGGCATCACGTGGATTTCCGGCTGTTTGGATGGCGGCGTTGGCTGTTGTTGTTGTGCTGGTTCAGGCATCGTCATTTGACGTCATTGCGAGGAACGTAGTGACGAAGCAATCCCGCTCCAATACAACGAGATTGCTTCGCTTCGCTCGCAATGACAAAAACTACGGCGTCGACGTCGGCACCTGGAACAGGCGGCCCGGACCATTGGGATCATAGCCGCCGCGAACCTCGGTGCCGTCGGGGAAGCTGTCGCCGTCAGTGTCGGGATTGCGCGGATTGGTCCGGTAAACCTTGACCTCCTCGCCATCGAGAAGACCATCGAGGTCAGTGTCAGCCACTGCCGGGTCGGTTCCAATCCCCGCTTCCTCGAGATCAGTCAAACCGTCAGCATCGGCATCAGCCGGAGGAGGCGCAGGGGCAGGAGCTGGAGCCGGCGCAGGAGCGGGTGCGGGGGCAGGCGCAGGCGCCGGAGTCGGCGCTTTCTTGGCGGCCGGAGCCGGTGCAGGCGCCGCGGGCGCCGGAGCAGGCGCGGGACGGACAAACCTTTGATAAGCGAGCCATCCGGCGCCGCCGATAACAACAACAGCGACCAAGACAATGGCCGCGACGCGCAAAATTCTTCCAAACCCGGCACCCGGCGCTTCGATGGTTGCGGCCGACGTCGGCGGGGCTCCTGGCGGACGGGCCACCGGACGAAAAGGCGAAGGCGCTCCCCCGCCTTGGCGGGGCGGCGCGGCCGGCGCCTTATCGACATCCCCCAGGATGTCTTCGACTGGCAGATTCGATGGCGGTTGGTCGAACATAGTTTTAGAGGTTAAGAAAGGTTACTGGGGGTTAATAGAGGTTACAGCCTGCCTTCGCCCAGAGGATTGAATCCATTTTTCACCTCGGTGCCGTCGTCGAAGCCGTCACCGTCGGTGTCGTGATTATTTGGTTTTGTTTTGTAAACATTCACCTCTTGCCCGTCAGTCAAATCATCCCCATCCGAGTCAAAATTCAGAGGATCAGTGCCCGAGCCGCGCTCATCGTGATCCGACAACCCATCGCCATCAGAATCAAGCGGGGTAAATTCGAGCGGCTCACCTTCTTCTTCAAATCCTCCCAAACAAACAGAGCGGAGTCCTACATCACTGATCTGCTCACAGATCGAAGAATCATCTTTTTCACCAGCTTGATTTAGAAGAACAAGCGAACGGCAGACTCCTGCTTGAAGCTCGCTCAAACCTTCACAGAGAGATTGTTCTCCTCGACCATCAAGAAGGCGAGTAAGACAGGCTTCAAGCAAACTCTCCCCCGAGATCGCCTCGCACGCCTGAAGATCACCTGTCTCCAACGCTTTGGCAAAAACAACTCGGTCGCGGCACTCATCCGCACGCGCGTTATCCTGCGTTTCACCGCAAACTGCTGGATCTCTCAATCTTAAAGCGACTCGAAACACGCAATCATCCTTCTCTACCAAATCCTCAATTGTTCCGCAGAGTCCGACGACTTGCGAGAGCGTCGCGTACTGCTTGGTGGTCTGTTCCTCGCAGAGAGGATCACCAGCGCACTCCCGAAGCGCTTCCTCCAGCGCCGTTCGCGCCCTTTCCGCCGTCTTCGAAGAAGGTGGAACGATCTCCGGAGCCGCAGGTGTCCGCTTGCTCCGAATTATAAAAACCACAACTCCCAGTGTACCAAGGAGAAGCACGAGCGGCAAAACAATAAGAAGAATCCGACGCATAAATTATTCACGACAGATATCGAAGTTGACGTTAGAGAAACGGACAGCTGATCCTGCTCCGTAAGTAACGGAGAAAGGTAAATCCTGCGAACCATCGGCATCACAACTGAATCCCGCCGGAAGGTTGAGAACGACACCAGTTCCAGGACTTACTACATTTGGATAACCGCCAGTATGGCGACCATCACCGTCAAATTGCCCACCGATCCTCACGCTCATGGCGACAATGGCGTCAGTGATAGCCTCGTACATTCCAAACACATCACTGCCGCTGAAGGCATATTTCGGCGACTCATCACAACCAGTGTCCTCGGTAATTCTATAACCCCCGGGATCAATATTGTATGAGTCTCCATCCCAACTTAGTCTATGATCATCACATTCACTCGAACGGCTGCGCATCTTCTTCACGTAATCGCTTCCACTGCCGATAGCCGCGGTGTATATCTCAATTCCTGCGGTTTTGGCCATATCCGCCTCCACGGTCGCCAAGGACTCGGTCTGATCATTTTTCAAAGGGTCGGTAATACCATAACAAACCGGTTCCGCGTCGTCGTTGTCGATCTCATCAGGATCTCCGCACTTGGACTGACCATCGGAGAGAAGGACCATGATCTTTTTTCCCTCGACCACTCTTTCAGATAACATCTCCCGCGCCCGGCGGATGCCCATAGCCATGTAATCTGTGTTCTGGGTATGGAGTCCTTCAACTCGTCCTTGAACGAAGTCAACGTCATCTTCCTTATCGAACAAGGGGGTTAATTCCACTTCTCTGACGGCACTCTGGTTTTCATACAAACCAGATCCGCCTGGGTTGTACCAACAATCAGATGGCGTTCGTCCATTATAATTATCACAGTGATCCGCTGTTGTGCCGTTCTGACGAGTGTTGTTGCTAGAGGAAAATGAAACGACTCCGACACGCATAAGACCAGAACCCGGATAGTAGGAATTATAGAGTTCCTCAACCGAGTCAATGATTGCCAAATTCGCCGCCACTAGCTTGGTAGTATACGTTCCGTCTGGCCGCCGGACTTGGTTCCTTTGTCTAGTACTACCCATTCCTTGAGAAAGATCAATTACAAACACCACATTCACCGGATTAAGCTCAGGAACCTCGATATCGGCCGTCACCGTGTCATTCTCTTCTAGACGACAGGAAGGCAAGCGCAGGTCGTACTTTATCTCACCGCTCTCCAGCAAAGCGGAATCCGTGTAGCGATTGGAGGGCACGCCGCCAATGACCTCGCGGAAGGAGAGATTGTCAGTCTCATAGCTCGGGGGACAGGCGCTGACGCAGTCGGGGGCGCATTGCGAATTGTTTCTATAAACATAGCAAATCTCTTCTTCACCCGGACAATCGTCGTCGGAGGAACAAAAACCGCCTGTGCCAGTGCAAACTCTCTGCCATTGAGTCCGAATAACCCCCGGTTCGCACACTTCGTAGCCAAGATTCACCGTGCCGTCGCCGCAAATGGCGGCGGTTAGGGTGGAAACGGAGCAAGAAGTGGTGCAGTAGTTGCAGAGCTGGCCGTAGGTGCACTCGGCCCGGCGGGCGTTGATGGCGTTGGCGTCATCCGGTCGGATGTTGTCCAGTCCGTCATCACAGGCCTCGCGGCCGACATTGATGCTCCCGTCGCCGCAGACATTCGGCGTGCAGTCGTTCTTGCAGGAGTCGGTATCGGCGCGGTTGCCGTCGTCGCAGGCCTCAACCTCGGCCTGGACCACTCCATCTCCGCAAGCGCCGGAAGGAGTACACTCTCCCCATTCGGGGATTCGCTCTGCCAAATTAATCCAACGGCAATTGCTTTTACACACGCGAGTCTGGAAGGCCGGTCGGCCGTCTATAAGTTGCGGACTGCCGTTGGCCAAAAGGCAAGCTCGGGTTTCCGAGTTTCCATCGCACTGTTCTTCCTGATCGTTGACCATCCGATCCCCGCAATACGGCCCGAAATTCTTGCAATCAAAGGCGCAGGAATCCGCCTGATTACGAGCGTAAGTTGTGGTGCCAAGACACTGGCCTTGGTCTCCCCCGCAATCGGAATCATCTTCGCAGGCGACCTCCGGCGCCCGCGAGCAGAATCCGCCTTGATCGCAGCGCTCCACCCCGGGCTTAATCCTCCCGTCTCCACAATGGTCGCCGAGCTCGGTGCAGTCAAAATTGCAGCGGCCAAAAGTGCCGTTCAGGTCCCCATCATCGCAAATTTCCGCCGGCCCCTGAACCACTCCGTCCCCGCAGCGCCCGGCCTCGCAAGCCACCTCCTCAATATTCTGAAAGACGCACTCATTTGTGCAGGCCACCCGGGCAAAGCCCTCGCGGCCATTGGCCATGACGCACTCGTCAAGCCGGGTCATGGCCCCGTCGCATTCTTCATCCGGTCCGACCAGCCCGTCGCCGCAGAGCGTTCCGGCATTGAAGGTCTCTCCGGTGCAGACCTGATCAAGGTTCCAAACATTGTCCACGGTAACCGCCCCTTCCACATGGCTGGCCGGTTTTGTTTCATCTGGATCCCAACCCCTAACGGCGCAATTCGCGCCGCCGCAATCGGCATCATCGGCACAGGCCGCCCCGCTATCAGAACACAATTTCAATTCAAAATCCGCGCCCAGCGAGTACCCCCGGCCCTGGCGATCATAGCGATAAACCTGGGAACCATCCGGGCAAACAAAAGTCTGGTCAGAAATGTTCCAGCAAGTGTCAGGGTCAGCGCCGGCCGGACAAGAAGCCAGGCGGTTCAAGGGATCGGCCGGGATGGCCGCGCCCAGGGCATTGCCCAGAGTGGACTGCCACGATGGCCATTTGGAGTTGGTCCGGCCGCGGAGGAAGCTCCCGGCCTCCAGCCCCGGATACTCGCCGACACAGGTCTCTCCGGTCGGACAGTTGGCGTCGGTAAAACAGGCCCGGTCCGTGGAGGCCGAACAGTGTTGGTTCAACGTCCGGTAGGTTTCTAGCGCTGACTCGATCTCCCGGAAATCCTGCAAACGGACCACATCGCGGCGGAATTTTTCTTTGGGCGCGAGACAAACCGAGCCGGCGCAGTCCAGATCGCTGGAACAGGAAATCGAGGTGTCCTCCCGACAGACTCCCTGATCAAGCAGGTTCCAATTCATGCCCCAATTGCCCAGCATCTGGTTGTAGATGCCGCGGAGGGCGTCGGAGGCGCCTTCGTTGTACGAAATGAGGTAGATGTTGGTGTAAAGCGGATCGCCAACCTTGTTGCCGGCGTTGACATAAACCGTCCGGCCGTCAACGATGCCCGGATAACCGTCAACATTCCGCGGGCCGGGTGAGCCGGTAAATCCTTGGGCGCTGTACCAGCGCAAGGCCGAGAGATGCTCCGAGTTGGCCACCACCCGCACTCCCAAAGCATCGCCCTCCTCACAAAGACCGGCTCCGGCCGAGGCGCAGTCCATGGGAACCAAAAGATCAACCAGAATGCCGCTGCCAGCCGGGTGAGGAATGCTGACCACATCCAATGGCTCGGGCAGATCGTCAAAGGTCGTGCCGGCCTCTCCGGCGTCGCGACAGTAGTAGAAGGAGAACTGGGTGCTTACATCGACGAATGGTTCCCATGACCCGTCGCGGTCTCTAGCCGGCCAGGGGTTTTCGCAGAGAAGCACCTCGGCTACTAGCGAATCAAACTCACGCTCCCCGGCGCAGAAAGACCCCAAGCCATCCACCGCGGCGCAGAACCGCTCCGGTCCGCATTCGGCCTCGGCCGTCTCGGCCGTACAGGCCGCGGCCATTGCATTACGGGTGATTGTGGCTAAGGCGGTGACAGTGGCTGTGCCATTCACCGGAGCATCGGTGGTGCGGACCACGGACTGATTCTGATTGGGATCCGCGGACGGCGTCGGATAAGCAATGCTTGTCGGCGCCGGATTGCCGACGGCCTCACCGTCGGACGACGCCCAGCTCCATTCCCAGTCATAGAAACCAGTGGGTCCGATGGGCTCTTCTCGGCCATCGTCGCGGACAGTATAGGCCTGGGCATAGGCCACCTTGTCCCGGTCGGCAATAGTGTCGAAATCAAAACCAGAGGCGTCGTCGGTCTCATTATTGACCGAAGTGGAGAAAAGATATGACTCACGCACCTCTGGCAAGCCGACCCAGGAGGACTTGACCAGATCAAGCATGCAAATTTCGTCGCCGGTAGTGAAAGACCAGGTGTAATTATTTCTCGCCAGGCCCACTCCCGAGGCGGATTTGACTCCCTCGACCAGATTGTCGCCGGTGTTGGGATCCCCAAGGATGACCGTGGTGTAACGCCGGTTGCTTACTAGCGGCATTTCCAAACGGAAGGAAACCAGACTCTTGGCCACGCCGCCGTCAACCACATCCTCGGTCTCGGTTTTGCCCCTGATGTCAGATACGCAGAGTTCGTTCTGGCCGCGGATGGCCATCCCAGCCGCGCAGTCGGCTCCGGCCGGCTTGGCCTCGGCCAGGATGACATTCCCGGCCATTGATCCCCGATCCATCACCTGGCTGAAACGTGCCGAGATAAGGGCGTTCCGGCAGGCGTCGTTGGTATCCGGAGGGGTGACTACCTCGACATCCGGCCGTGGATAACAGCAGGACCCGGCGCCGCAGCCCACCTCGGTCCCGGGCGCCACCAGATTGGTGCAATCGGAGTCCTGGGTGCAGGTGCAAGAGAAGGTGAAATCGGCCGCGCCTTGGACCTGGGCCCCGGCCAAATTGGCAGTAGTGCATGATAGTTCGGCCTCGCCGCCGAAATTGGCCCGGGCTGTGGCCGTGGGATCGATCCGTCCGTCGGTCGGGCCCTGGTACTCGCATTCCTCGCCAGCACCTACGACTCCGTCGCCGCAATACGAGCCGGTGGCAAAGGAGAAGCCGTAGCGGGGATTGGAACCCTCAGCAAGACAGCGGGCGGAACATCCGTCGCCGTTCACGGTATTCCCATCATCGCAGTCCTCGCCTGTTTCCGGGTCTCCGCCATTGCCGCAACAATTCGCCTGGCCCGCAACTGTGCAGGCAGCGGCTCCTTCATGCAGACAGAACCGCGAACAGCCGTCGTTGTTCACGATATTTCCGTCATCACAGTCCTCGCCGTCTTCCGGCGGCCCGCCGTTGCCGCAAACCGGAAGAGGTCCGGGAAGCGACCCTTCGTTGGTGCAGATGAATGAACATCCGTCACCCGAAGCGGCGTTGCCGTCGTCGCAGTCTTCTCCGTCGCCCAGGTCGCCGTTGCCGCAAACCGGAAGAGGTCCGGGAAGCGACCCTTCGTTGGTGCAGATGAATGAACATCCGTCACCCGAAGCGGCGTTGCCGTCGTCGCAGTCTTCTCCGTCGCCCAGGTCTCTGTCGCCGCAAATTGCCCCACGGGCCGATCCTTCATGCGTACAGGAAGCGGAACAGCCGTCAGCGGCAGTAGTATTTCCGTCATCGCAGTCCTCGCCATTTTCCACCCGCCCGTTGCCGCAGACAGAAACCCCAGGATTGGTGCCGGTATGCAGACAGGAAGAAGTACAGCCCGGACCGCTTCTGGTCAGCCGTCCGTTGGCGTCAGCAATGACTAGCGGCAGGAAATCAAGATCGCCCTCTCTACCGCCTGGCGGATCAAGACGAGTAACAGTGGTCGGCGGATCCAAGGGCTCGGTGGTCAGAGCGCTCCAGCCCCAATCAAAACCCGTGGCCTGGAGCCGCTGGCCTTCCGGATCGCAGGC
>MGDZ01000048.1 GCA_001791115.1 Candidatus Uhrbacteria bacterium RIFCSPHIGHO2_02_FULL_57_19 | reverse complement strand
CCGCCATGTGGCGGGGCGAGCAGTGAGAGTCCTCTCCCGCCCATTTGGGAATCCAACATGCTTGTTAAAAACGATTTTAAAACCTGGTCCGGATTTGTTCTCTCCGTCCTCTCAACCTGACCGAGAGGGCAGCTTTGATTTTTAAAGTCTCGAAATCTGCCCTCCTCGGGCAGTTTTTTTTTGTGGTTCTCTAGCTGCCAAACACGGAGAAACAGAAGATGCTATACCGGGCTGTCGGAAACCGCTGCGCAGTTATCCTTGATTCTTTGCGCTTGCCGATCTCACGCCAGGAGATTCTGACCATCTTGAATCATCTGGGGTTTGTACGGGTGAAAATTGATATCATCGCGTTCGCTCGGCAATGCATCGGCACATCGCGATATCGTCGCGGCGCGCGGCCTTCCGAGGCGCCAACAGTCGTTGATTGCTCCAGCTTTGTGAAGTGGCTCTACGCCGAGCGTGGTGTCTGGCTCCCGCGGCGATCGATCCAGCAACGCGAGCTAGGCGAGGTGGTCGCTCTTAGTGAAGTCATTGTTGGTGATCTCGTCTTTGTCTCCGGCTGGATCGACTACTTCCACGATGATCCTACAGACGGCGTCGGTCATGTCGGCATCGTGAGCGGCGATAACGCGGTGATCCACGCCGCCAACAGGAAAACGAATGTGGTCGAAAGTCCGCTAGACAAGTTCGTTGGCAAAAATGGGTTTCGCGGCGCGAGGCGCTATATCCCCAAAGGTGTAGAGACTCTCACACTGGAAACGCCATCAAGCAGGGAAGTTGAGATTGCCGATGACTTGAGGTGGATCATTCTGCAATCACTCCCGAGAGGGAAGCGAAGCTAGGGTGCGTCTTACCGGAATGGCAGTCCCGGCGCAAACGCAAGGGCAATCTTTACGATTGCCCTCTTTTTTACCTTGTTCAACATTGTTTTTCTTGGTATTCTTTCTTTCAAAGGGCGCGTAGCTCAGCTGGTAGAGCACTATCCTTACACGATAGGGGTCTCAGGTTCGATCCCTGACGCGCCCATTTCAGGAATCTCATCACATACCGTGCGATACATTTTCGGAGTCATCTTCATCGTGTTAGGCGCGGCCATGGTCATCTGGACCGAGAAGCTTTTCGGTTGGGTCGGGCAGATCCAGTGGGCCGAAACCCACATCGGCCCGGGCGGCACCCGCACCTTCATCAAGCTCCTCGGCCTGGCTGTTATTTTTATTGCTCTTCTTTTGATGACCGGAACCGTTGAAGACATTCTGACTGCGATTTTTGTGCCCAAGGGTATCTAATCAATATTTTTTATGCCTTACATTCCCAGCGCCAGCGAACTTCTTAACCCTAAAGAAATACTGGAACGCGCCGGCATCCGCCAGGGTATGCGGGCGGCCGATATGGGCTGCGGCAGCCAAGGACATTTCGTGTTTCCGGCCGCGCAGATGGTCGGCAAGTCGGGTAAGGTCTGGGCGGTTGATATTCTGAAATCGGCGCTGAATTCGATCGAAAGCCGGGCCAGGTTTGAGAACGCGACCAATGTCGAGCCGGTTTGGTCGGACATTGAGGTTTACCGCGGCACCAAGATCCACGAAGCCAGTCTGGATTTGGTGATGCTGGTAAACAATCTGCCTAAGGCAGCGATGATCAAAGAGACGGTTCGGCTGGTCAAACCGGGAGGAAAACTGCTGGTGGTCGACTGGAAGCTTACTGAAGCTCCTTTCGGTCCGCCATCCAAGGACCGCCGCGATCCGGCGGCAATCAAGACCGATGTTGCCGCTTTGGGGCTCCGGCTAGTTGACGAGTTCGAAGCCGGGCAATACCATTACGGTCTGGTGTTTGTGAAGTAATAGTATGTTCGACTGGAAATTGATTGTCTCGCCCGCATTTTGGTTCTCACTCCGCTGGAATCCGCTCACCTTAGGCACGGCCATGTTGATGGCCACTGTCTTCGGCGCGCTGGTTCTGGCCGGCGGTTTTCTTCTTTGGACGGCCGGAAAGAAAAAGAAAAGCGACCCCTTGCGGCGGGCCGCGCTGCTATGGCTCGGCGCGCCGTTGATTCTTTGCGGTCTAGGCGGCGAGCTGCTCACTTTTTTTGCCTACCAGCAGATTCCGGTTTTTTCGGCGAGATTCTGGTTTTTGCTTCTTGTGGCGGTTTTCCTGGCCACGGAAATTTCAGCCGTTAGATTTTTGTTTATCGGCGTTCCGCGAAGAAAATCCGAGGTCGGCGCCCGGGCCCAGTGGTCGCAATACTTCCCGGGGAGGAAAAGAGGATGAAAAATGGAGGAAAGGTGGAAGAAAGGAGGATTTGTTCCCCTTTTTTCCACTTTCTTCCTTCATTCCTCCCCTCTTCTTCCCCATCATCTGTATGTCGACCCGCGAGCTGGGCAATCTTGGCGAGCGCATCGCCGAGGCCTACCTCGCGAGAAAGGGATACCTAATCCTGGCTCGCCAATGGAAGTCGCCGCTGGGTGAAATTGATCTTGTTGCCGAGAAGGACCAGCAGATTGTCATCATTGAAGTAAAGACCCGTTGGAGCGACGCCTTTGGACATCCCGAGGAAGCAGTGAACGCCGATAAAAGAAAGCGCCTCGCGCGGCTATCCGAACTCTATCTTCGGTCCGCGGGATTTATCGACCGGCCGTGTCGGATTGATGTTCTAGGCATCCGCATGGACGACGTCAAAAGAATCGCGCGGGTTCGCCACTATCAGGATATCCTTGCCAATCAACCATTCTCTTGACTGGAGCGACCCATCGTGATATCCTTATTACGGACTGATGACGAGCTTCCGGCTCGTCACTTTTTTTAGAGGATTCTAGATTATCGGCTGTAGACTGTAGTCCGTAGACTGTAGACCACCGATATGGCTTCACCAATAATGCAGGCAATCAAACAGATTTCGGAAGAAAAAGGTCTTCCGGCGGCCGCCGTCCTTGAAACCATCGAGGCGGCGCTTTCTGCCGCTTATCGCAAGGATTTCGGTAAGAAAAATCAGAACGTCAAAGTGGAGTTTGAGCCGGAGACCGGCGCCATCCGCGTTTTTGACATTAAAGAAGTCGTTTCCGATGAATTTGTCGCTGGGGCGCTAAAAGCAGAGGAAGAAGCGCGACTGGCCGCCGAAGCGTCTGCTGGAGAGGGAGCAAAAAAAGAGGAGGAAAAGGCCGTTCGTCCGTCCGCGCCGGGGGAAGTCGTGGCTTCGGCCGAACCGACCGAGGAAGTCAAATACAACCCCAAACTGCACCTGTCGCTTACCGAGGCCCGGGCCATCAAACCCGATGCCTTGATCAGCGAGGAACTGCGCATTGAGCTCGAGGTTCCTGGCGCCTTCGGCCGCATGGCGGCCATGACCGCCAAACAGGTCATCACCCAGCGCCTGCGCGAAGCCGAGCGCTCGATCATCTTTAACGAATACAAATCCAAGGAGCACGAGGTGTTAAACGCCATCGTCCAGCGGCGCGAAGGCCGGGTGGTGCTGGTGGATTTGGGTCGGGTGACCGGAGTGATGCTGCCCGAGGATCAGATGCCCACCGAGGAATACCGGCCGGGCGAGCGGGTCAAGGTTTATGTGGTCAGCGTCCAGCTCACCGTCAAGGGCCCGGAGATTCTGGTTTCGCGGACCCATCCGGAAATCATCCGCAAGCTTTTCACTCTGGAAATCCCCGAGGTGTCTTCCGGGGTTGTGGTCATCAACTCCATCGCCAGGGAGGCCGGCGCGCGAAGCAAGGTGGCCGTCTCGTCGCTGCAGGAAAACGTGGATCCCATTGGCGCTTCCATCGGCCAGCGCGGCAGCCGCATTCAGACCATCATTGGAGAATTGGGAGGGGAGAAGGTGGATATCATCGAACACGACGAGAACGCGGAGCGATTCATCAGGAACGCGCTCTCGCCGGCAAAGATCGTCAAAGTGACTCTGCGGACCGAGGAGAAGACGGCCATGGTCGAGGTGGCCGCGGATCAGCTGTCGTTGGCCATCGGCAAGGGCGGGCAGAACGTCCGGCTGGCGGCGCGGCTTACCGGTTGGAAAATCAACATTATCGAGGCCAAGGGCGGCGGCGAGGGCGAGGTGGCGGCCGAGGCCGCGCCGGAGGAAGAGAAAGAAAAACCGTCCGAGTCCGTAGAGCAGCCGTCCGAGGAGATAATGGAAGGAGCGGAAGAGATGACCCAACAGGTAGCGGAAGTTACGAGCGAGGAGGCGGCGGTTGAAGAACCGCCGGCAGAGAACAAGGAATAAAAACGGCCATGCCTGAAATTATCAAGAATCTTTTCGTCACCGTTTTTGAGCAGCCCATTTTCAACCTGCTGGTGTTTTTTTATAACGTCATTCCCGGAAAGGACATCGGTTTGGCCATCATCGCCATTACCATCATCCTCAAGATAGTTCTTTATCCCTTTTCGCTTCAGGCCATCAAATCCCAGAAAGCGCTGCAGGACCTCCAGCCGAAACTAAAGGCCCTCCAGGAAGAACTCAAGGCCGACAAGGAAAAGCTGGCCCGGGCCACCATGGAACTCTACGCCAAGGAGAAGGTCTCGCCCTTTTCATCCTGCCTGCCGCTGCTCATCCAGTTTCCATTTTTGATTGCTCTTTATCAGGCCATGCGTTTCGGTCTGGCCTCGCAGAAGCTGGAGATTCTATACCCGTTCGTCTCCAATCCCGGAACTATTGACCCCCTGTTTTTGGGTTTCCTCAATTTGGCGGCGCCGTCAATCCCGCTGGCGGTGATCGCCGGGGCCGCCCAGTTCTGGCAGACTAAGATGCTGCAAACCACCCGTCCGCCAGTGCGCGCTCCGGGCAGCAAGGACGAAGACACCATGGCCAGGATGAACAAGCAGATGACCTACATGATGCCGGTTATGACCGTGGTCATCGGCGCTTCGCTTCCTGGCGGCTTGGCGCTTTATTGGCTGATGACCAACCTGCTCACCGTGGCTCAGCAGATGTATTTTTTCAAAAAGAACGGAACGAAGGCCGCCTAAGGCGTTTCCGTATGCGCATCGAATATCGGACCTTGTCCAAACTCCCGGTCGTAACCGAGAGTGGAGACCGGTTCGGCTCGGTCGTTGATCTTGAACTGGACGCGGATGCTCACGCGGTATCAGCGTATTTGGTGCGCCAGGGCATGTTCGGCGTGCCGCTCCGCGTCTCGCCGACTCAGGTTGTATCCATCACCGCCGAACGGATGACGGTTAAAGATACCGCCGTGCCGGTCGCCTCGCGGAAAAAAATCGCAACCGCCCGGACGGCGGCGACCATCGAGCCGATAGCCACCCGTGGTCGAAACTAAGACCGTATGACGGAGCTCGCGCGATCGATCGTGTCGACAATCGCTTACTTTGACCTTTTCTCCTTTCCGCTGACCACGCTCGAACTTTGGCGATGGCTCCACTCCGATCGATCTCAATCCGGCTGCACGCTGCACGCTGCACGCTGCACTCTTTCAGAAATTGATCGTTCACTCCGCGAGGATCTCGATATTCGAAGCCGTCTTCTAACCCAGGGCGGTTTTTGGTTTCTCCGAGGGCGGGGAGAAATCGTCGCCGAGCGTTTGCGAAGACAGCGGATCGCCGAGCGCAAATACGCTCGTGCGCGCCGCGTATCGCGTCTCCTTTCCGGCATCGCCGGCGTTCGGATGATCGCCGTAGCCAATACCCTGGCTCTGTCCGCCTCCCGCGACGAGGGCGACATTGATTTGTTTGTCGTCACCAAACCAGGCGCGCTCTGGTCGGTGCGCGGGACGGC
>MGDZ01000047.1 GCA_001791115.1 Candidatus Uhrbacteria bacterium RIFCSPHIGHO2_02_FULL_57_19 | reverse complement strand
GCCCGGACACGCGGACTTCGGCGGCGAGGTGGAGCGCATCATGCGCATGGTGGACGGCGTGCTTCTTGTTGTTGATGCCAAAGAAGGGCCCATGCCCCAGACCAAGTTCGTGCTCCGGAAGGCAATCGAGGCCGGGCACCGCGCGATCGTGGTCATCAACAAAATCGACAAACCCGACGCGCGCATCGAATGGGTGGTGGACAAAACCTTTGACCTGTTTGTGGAACTGGGCGCTTCCGACAGCCAGGCGGATTTTACGATTCTTTACGCTTCGGCCAAGCAGGGAAAAGCGGGTTTGAATCCGAATCTAGCCGGCATGACGAACATCATCCCGCTCTTCGAGACGATTCTCGAGGTGATTCCACCTCCGGCCATCGACGCATCCGCTCCGCTCCAGATGCTCACCGTGAATCTCGCTTACGACAACTTCAAAGGCAAGATTGCTGTCGGACGGCTGTATTCAGGCACGCTCCGCAAAGGGATGGAGGTCGCGCATATCAACCGCGACGGGGTGACGAAGCGCGTAAAACTTTCGGCTGTAATGACCTTCTCCGGGCTGAACCGCGCTGAAGTGGATGAAGCCGAAGCAGGGGACATTGTCGCCGTGGCTGGCATTTCGGATATCTCCATCGGCGAAACCATCGCCGACCCCGAGCACGCGGTCGCGCTTCCGACCATCGCCATCGAGGAGCCCACGGTCAAGATGACCTTCGGGGTCAACACCAGCCCCTTTGCCGGCACGGAGGGCACTCGTTCCACCTCCCGGAACCTGGCGGAGCGGCTCGAACGCGAACTCGAGACCGACGTCGCGCTTCGCGTCACCGCGACCGATTCCGCGGACCGCTGGACCGTGGCCGGCCGCGGTGAACTCCACCTTTCCATCCTCATTGAAAAAATGCGGCGCGAGGGTTTTGAACTTCAGGCCTCAAGGCCGCAGGTCATTTTCAAAGAAGAAAATGGGCGCCGTCTTGAGCCGATTGAGCATCTTTCCATTGAGTGTCCAGAGGAATTTTCTGGTTCTGTCATTCAAAAGATGGGCATCCGGCGTGGGGAGATGAAGGATATGCGGGTCGAAGGCAAGACCGCGTATCTTGAATTTGAAATTCCGACGCGCGGACTGATCGGCTACCGGAACGAATTTATGACGGATACCAAGGGGCTCGGCATCATGAATTCGCTGTTTTCCGGCTACGAGGAATTCCGCGGAGAGTTCGACGCCAGCCCCCACGGATCGCTGGTCGCGTTCGAGGCAGGAATCTCCACGACCTACGGGCTCGTCGCGGCCCAGGAGCGGGGACAGCTCTTCATCGGGCCGAACGTGAAGGTGTACGAAGGCATGGTGGTCGGGCAGAACGCCAAGGCCGAGGATATTCCGGTCAACGTCTGCAAGGAAAAACGGCTATCCAACATGCGCTCCAAGGGTGATGGCGTGGCCGAGGCCTTGGACGTGCCCCGGGAAATGGGACTCGAGGCGGCGCTCGAGTACATCGGGGATGATGAGCTCGTCGAGGTGACACCAGAGAACATCCGCGTCCGGAAGGCGGCGCTGTCGGCTATAGAACGGAAGCGGCACGAACGCGCCGAGGCACGGGTGTGACACCCCGGGGTTTTGACGACGCTTTTTTTTGGGCGTACAATTGAGGCGGTTTCGACGCCTTCTTTTTATATGGACGTGATATCTCAATCTCCCGGAGAACAGAAGCCGGCTCCAGCGTCCTCCCTCCCTTCGCGAAGGGAGGGATCCCGCGCCATTCGGGTTCTCAAACGCTCCGCCGTGCTCTATCTGCTCGTGCTGGTCGGCACCGGCGGTTTTATTTCCGGAATGTTTTACGGAGAGGGGCGGGACAAAGCGGCATCTCCATCCTCGGAGCAGTCGGCCGAGCGGCCGGCGCGAGTGGTCAATGCCGACGCCCTGGGAGAGATTCCCGAGGATCTCGATTTCAATCTTTTCTGGGATGTCTGGAACGAGGTGCGGGCCAACTATGTTAGACAGCCGGTCTCGGAGCGGGATTTGTTTTATGGAGCGCTCCGGGGAATGGTGGCCGCTCTCGATGACCCGTATTCCGTGTTCCTCGAACCGCAGACCGCGAACGAGTTCGGCAAGGAATTGAAAGGCACCTTTGATGGGATCGGCGCCGAGATCGGCATCAAACAGGGTCAACTTCAGATCGTGGCGCCGCTGCCCGATTCTCCAGCCGAGCGCGCGGGATTGCGTCCCGGTGATCGGATTCTGGCTATTGACGGGACTGACACCACCGGCATGGCCGTGGACGAGGCCGTGAGCAAGATCCGAGGGGAAAAGGGCACGGTAGTGACTCTTGTCATCTATCGCGGCGATGGTCCGGAACCGTTTGATGTCCAGATCACCCGCTCGCAGATCGTGGTTAAGTCGGTCAATGTCAAAATGGAGACTACTCCCGGCGGGTTGAACATCGGTATCATTGAGATTCGCCAATTCAATGAGGAGACGACATCTCTTTTCGATCAGGCAGTGCGCGAGGTTTTGGGGAAAAATCCCGCGGGCGTCATACTTAATTTACGCAACAATCCCGGAGGATATCTCGACGCGGCAGTGGACGTAGCCGGGGAGTGGGTCAAAGAACAAGTGGTGGTCAAGGAGAAGACTGCCCAAGGAAATGAAGTCGAGTTCCGCTCCGACGGTCGGGCTAGATTCGAGGGTCTGCCAACGGTAGTGCTCATCAACCAGGGTTCCGCCTCCGGCGCCGAGATAGTGGCCGGCGCGCTTCAGGACCTGGGCGCGGCAACGCTGGTGGGCATGAAGACTTTTGGTAAGGGGTCGGTCCAGGATTTCCAGGGACTGCCCGATGGAAGCGCGCTTAAGCTGACCATTGCCGAGTGGCTCACCCCCAAGGGGCGGTCCATCAATCAGCAGGGAATCGATCCGGATCTAGCCATTGATTTAATTGAAGAGGATTACAATGCCGACCGCGACCCACAACTCGAAGCGGCGTTCACGCTCTTCGACGCCCGCACCGTCGCACCGCTCCCCGGCGCCCCACGCGCGACCTCCACGGTTGAGTAGGGAAGAAAGGTGGAAGAAAGGCGGAGGAAAGGGGGAGGAAAAGGGGAGGGCGAGGGTTGAGATTGCCGCGGGCGGAATCGTCTGGAAGAATTCGTCGCGCGGACCGCTTGTCGCGTTCATCCTCGATCCGTTCCACAAATGGACATTCGCCAAAGGGCACGTGCGGCGCGCGCGGGGGGAGGCGCTGGAGGCGGCCGCGCTCCGCGAAACCGAGGAGGAGATGGGCATCAGCGGACTGCGCGTGCAGGAACAGCTGGGAACGACGTCCATCTGGTTCCACGACCGGTTCGAGCATCCGGGAGCGCTCGTGAACAAATTCATCACCTACTTCCTGATGCAGGCGCCGCAGGGCGCGCGAGGGCGTCCGCAGAAGAAGGAGCTCATCCGCGGGATCGAGTGGGTGCCGATCCGCGAGGCGCCGGAGAAGTCAAGCTACGCGAACACGCGGCCGGTGCTCCGGCGCGCGATTTCCATCATCCGCCGGAGGACGCGGGGGCACTAGCCGCCGCCCGATTTTTTTATTAGGATGCCAGCGGTATGAAACCCGGCATTGACTACACCGGCATCTCGACGCCCTTCTACTGCCACGACGGCGCGGGAAATTTCGTGCTGCACAAGCGGAGCGTGAAGTGCAGGGACGAGCACGGGAAGTGGGACTGTGGCGGCGGGCAGCTCCACTTCGGGGAACTGCCGGAGGAGGGTGTGCTCCGTGAAGTCCGCGAGGAGTACGGGTGCGAAGGGACGATCGATGCCCAGTTGCCCGCGTACGGGATCGTCCGGGAGCATGACGGGGTCCGAACCCACTGGCTCGCGGTTCCATTCATCGTCAGAGTCAACCGCGAGGACGTTAGGATGAACGAACCGGAATTCATGGATGAGATCCACTGGTTCCGTCTGGACGCGCTGCCCACCCCGCTGCACTCGGCGTTTGAACTCGCACTCAGAAAATTCGCCAAACACTTTAAGCAGTACCGGTAGGCCGATATGGTCATCCGTGGAACAGTGGTGAGAGGAAAAGGAGAGGGGTTGCGGCTCGGGTATCCGACGGCGAACCTTGAATACCGGAGCGATCCGCATCCGGAACCCGGGGTGTTCGCGGCGCGGGCGTTCGCGGACGGGAAGGTGCTGCGCGGCGCGGCGGTGATTGGAATGTGGCGCCTGGGAAGCGGACTTCCCTCCGTTGAGGTCCATCTTTTCGAGCCGGTGGGTGATCTTTATGGTCGGGAGCTTACGGTGGCTCTCTACAATAAAGTGCGCGGTCTGCAGTCGTTCCCCGGACGGGAGGCACTGATCGCCCAGATTGCCAAAGATGTGGAGAGGGCAAACCAGGAACTGGAGGGTTAAATCGTATGTTTTCGGGAATTGTCCAAGGAAGGAGACCGGTCGTGGAGGTGACTCCCGGGGAAGATTCCCGGGCGATTGTCGTTGACCTGGGGGATCTCGCCACGGGGCTCGGGCGCGGGGCGAGCGTGGCCATCGCCGGCGTGTGTCTTACCGCGGTGGAAATTGATGGCAGCCGCGTGCGCTTCGAGATCATGGGCGAGACGCTGGAACGGACGACGCTGGGGAATTTTCAGGCCGGTTCGGAAGTGAACATTGAGCGGTCGGCGAAGGTCGGGGATGAGATTGGGGGGCACCGCGTGTCGGGACATGTCGCGGGACGGGCGCGGATTTCAAAAATCGAGCGGCCGGAGGGGAACTGCGTGATGACATTCGTCTGCGAGTCTGACTGGATGCAGTACATCCTGCCCAAGGGTTTCATCGCGCTCGACGGGTGCTCACTCACGGTCGTGGACGTTGGAAACACCCCGCCTCCCGGCGGGGCAAGCTGGTTCACCGCGCACTTTATTCCCGAAACATTGCGGATTACCACGTTCGGCATCAAAAAAGTCGGCGACGAAGTGAATCTTGAAATTGATCCGGAAACGCAAACCATCGTGGAAACAGTGCGCCGCTATCTTGAATCGCATGGACCACAACACCTATCTTAAACTTGATGGCCGCGGGATGCGGATCGCGGTCGTCCGCGCGCGGTTCAATGAGGAGATTACGAAGGGGCTGCTCGACGGCGCGCTTGAGGTTCTGCGTGATGCCGGAATTTTTGACATCGAGATTGTCGAAGTGCCCGGCTCGTTCGAGATTCCTATTGCCGCCGAGACGCTCGCCCGGCGCGGAGGGTTGGACGCCGTCGTCTGCTTGGGCGCGGTGATCAAGGGGGCGACGCCGCATTTCCATTATATTTCGTCATCGTGCAGCCGCGGACTTACTGATGTCGCGGTGCGTCACGGGCTGCCGATTTCCTTCGGCGTTATCACTGCGGAAAATTCTACTCAGGCGCGGGAGCGATCCGGTTCGGGCGAAATGAACCGGGGCCGGGAGGCCGCGGCCGCAGCGCTGGAGATGGCGGCAAAAGTGAGAGAAATACGGGGGACATGAAAAGTTACCAAATCTACGCGGGGAAGTCCGTAGAAGAAACTCTGCGAGAGTTGATGAGCTCTCCGGAGGGTTTGTCGTCCACGGAATCCGCGGCGCGGCTGGTCCGTTACGGAAAAAACGAGGTCCGCGGCCGCGAGGTGAAATTTTATGAGGTGCTGTTTCGCCAGTTCTGGACGCCGCTCACTTGGCTTCTGCTGGCCGCCGCCGGCATCTCGCTCATTCTCCGGGAATTCGCGGACTCGGCGATTATCGCCGTCATTCTCCTGATCAACACCGGATTGGGGTTCGTCCAGGAGTACAGATCCGAGGCGGCGGTGCGCCGTCTTCGGTCTTTTTTGACGTCGCGGGCGCGAGTGCGACGGGACGGGAAGACGGCTTGGATCAATCGCGTGGAGATCGTACCCGGAGACGTCGTTCTTCTCGAGCCGGGGGACATGGCTCCCGCGGACATGCGGGTGATTACCGAGGAAGGGTTGCAGGTTGATGAGTCGGTGCTGACGGGTGAGTCAGAGCCGACAGGGAAGAACACCGGCGCGATGACGTCGCCTCCCGACGGTCCGCAGAAAACGGAGAACATCATCTTTTCCGGAACCACCGTGGTTTCAGGTTCGGTGTGCGGAGATGTCATTGCCACCGGAGGCGAGACGGAATTCGGATCGATCGCCCATCTTACCGGCGAAGCCCGACGCCGGAGCTCTTTTGAGGAAAATCTGGCGTCTTTTTCGCGTTTTATTCTCAAACTGGTGCTGATCACGCTGGCCGTGGTGTTCGTGGCCAATCTGCTCATCGAGGGGCGAGAGGCCAACCCCGCGGAGCTTCTTCTCTTTGCCCTGGCTCTGGCCATTTCAGTTGTGCCCGAGGCGCTGCCGGCGGTGATGACCATTACCTTTTCCCGCGGAGCATTGCATCTGGCGAGGAAACATGTGGTGGTAAAACGCCTATCCTCGATTGAGGATTTGGGACATATCGAAGTGCTGTGCACTGACAAAACCGGAACCATCACCCAGAATCGAATGGCGGTCAATCAAATCATTGCCCGCGACGCCGAGGCCTGCCTTCGTTGGGCATTTTTTACTGTGGAGATATCCGAGAAGGGGAAAGAACCAGTCAATCCGTTTGACCGAGCCATCTGGCAGAAACTTCCAACATCCAAGATCCAACTTCCAACTTCCAAAGTGTTGCATGAGCTGCCGTTTGATCATGGGCGGCGGCGGGGTTCGCTTATCGCCGAAGTTGATGATCGTCCAACGCTCATTGTCAAAGGCGCGCCAGAGGTCGTTCTGGGACTTTCGGCAAGCGATTCCGGAAAACCGCTTACCGAAGCGGCGCGGAAACACATCCTGGCCGAGTTTGAGTTGCTTGGGCGCGCCGGAATGCGGGCGCTGGCTATTGCCGTGCGTTCCGCGGAAGGGATGACAAAATTGGAGGAATCAGATGAAAGGAATTTGGATTTTCAGGGACTGATTGGATTTATTGATCCGCTGAAACCATCGGCAAAAGAGGCGATACGTGTCGCGGAGCAACTCAAGGTGCGCGTAAAGATTCTTACTGGCGACTCAAAGGAAGTGGCTGGCGCCGTGGCCGCGGAGATTGGCATCATTAACACCGCGGCCGATGTCATTACCGGCGCCGAGCTTGAAAAATTGCCGCCCGATGAATTTGAGCGTGCTGTGGAAGAGCATGACGTGATGGCTCGCGTCACGCCAGAGCAGAAGTACCGAATCATCGAGGCGATTCAAAAGAAACAGGCCGTGGGCTTTCTGGGAGAGGGTTTGAATGACGCGCCGGCGCTTAAGTTGGCCAATGTCGCCTTGGCCGTGGATTCGGCGGCGGATATTGCCAAGGAGGCCGCTGACGTCATTCTCCTCGACAAGAGTCTTTCGGTGATCGTTGACGGCATCCGCGAGGGACGAATCATTGTGGCCAATGTGGCCAAATACATGCGTTACACCATGGCCGGAAGCGTGGGGAATTTCTACTCGATCGCCGCTGTCTCATTGTTTTTGCCTTTTTTGCCGATGCTGCCGGTCCAAATTTTGCTGGTGAATCTCTTGACCGATCTTCCGCTTATCGCGGTGGCGGCGGATAATGTTGATCCCGGAGAGCTCCGCGGCCCCAAGCGGTTGAATGTTCGCGATCTGGCCTTATCCTCGATGTTCCTTGGATCGGTTTCGGCGATTTTCGATCTGACTTTCTTTGGAATATTTAGAAACGCGCCCGAGGCCACCCTGCAGACCCTATGGTTCATCGAGAGTGTTACTGAAGAGATTGCCATCATTTTTGTCTTGCGAACCATGTTGCCGGTGTTTCGCGCCAGTCGGCCATCCGGCGTACTCGTTCTTTTTGCCTTCGTGGCCGCCGCGCTAGCCGTCATTATTCCCATTTCCGGTTTCGGAATGTCCGCCTTCCATTTTGTAAAGCCGTCAATTTCCGCTTTGGGCATCATTCTTGGATTGATTGTCGCCAGTTTTATCGCTACCGAGATCGTCAAGCGCGTCTATGTGAAGGGCATGGGTCGGTTCCGGAACGCGAGTTCGTTGGGATGAGTCATTGTCGTTTGGTATACTTAGGGTGTCTATGTCGAAATTCATTTTCATCGTCGGCGGCGTGATGAGCGGGGTGGGTAAGGGCACGGCCTCGGCTTCCATCGGCAAGATTCTCCAGAGCCGCGGGTTTCGCGTGACTGCGCTTAAAATCGACCCCTATATCAACGTGGATGCCGGCACCATGAATCCCGTGGAACACGGCGAGGTTTTCGTCACCGACGACGGGGACGAGACCGACCAGGATATCGGCACCTACGAGCGTTTTTTGGACATCAGCATCACCTCGGTCAATTACATGACCACCGGCCGCGTGTACCAGACGGTCATCGAACGCGAACGGAATTTGGAATACGGCGGCAAGTGCGTGGAGGTGGTGCCGCATGTTCCGGAAGAGGTGATCCGGCGCATCCATCGGGCCGCGAAACTGGCCAAGGCGGATATTACCTTGATCGAGGTCGGAGGCACGGTGGGTGAGTACCAAAACATTCTCTTTCTGGAGGCGGCCCGCATGATGCACTACCGGAATCCGCGAGATGTCATGTTTATTCTCGTTTCATATCTGCCGATCCCGAGCAAAATCGGCGAAATGAAAACTAAACCAACCCAGTACGCGTCGCAAACATTAAACTCCGCGGGCATTCAGCCGGACATCATTATCGGGCGGAGTGAGAAAGAGATTGATGCGCCGCGCAAGCGGAAAATATCCGTGGCCTGCAGTGTGGATGAGCGCGACGTCATCTCCGCGCCGGACTGTGATACGGTTTACGAGGTTCCTTTGAATTTTGAAAGGGAGGGCTTGTCCAACCGCATCCTCCGCAAGTTCGATATGCGCGCCCGGCGTAAGGATCTCCGGGATTGGACGCGGCTGGTCAAGACGATCAAGACCGCGGGAAAGACGGTAACCGTCGGGGTGATCGGAAAATATTTTTCCACCGGCGACTTCGTACTTTCCGACGTGTATATCTCGGTGCTCGAGTCCATCAAGCACGCCGCCTGGTTCCATGGAGTCCAGCCCAAAATCGTTTGGCTCAACTCCGAGGAGTTTGAGAAGAATCCG
>MGDZ01000046.1:19683-25322 GCA_001791115.1 Candidatus Uhrbacteria bacterium RIFCSPHIGHO2_02_FULL_57_19 | reverse complement strand
GGCGAGCGGGATGAATTTGATCATCAACGCCAGTTTGTCGGTTTATAACGAAAAAATTCTGGAATCGGCTCTAGCCGCGGGTGTCAATTATCAGGATCTGTGTTCCCACCTCGCCGATCTAAAAACTCCAGAGCAGTTGAAATTTCACGAACCATTTCGCCGCGCCGGTCTAGTCGGAATGATCAATACCGGCGTCTCTCCAGGTATCACCAACCTCCTTGCTCGAAACGCGGTAGACCGTTTGGAACGCGTGGATGAAATTAAAATCCGTACCATCGAAGAGCAGACGGCCGATGAACTGGTCTTTTCATGGTCGCCGAAAGAGACGTTTGATGAAATCACGGCGCCTCCTTTGATTTACGATCATGGACGGTATCGCTTTACCAAACTTTTTGGTGACCCGGAAGATTTCGATTTTCCGGCACCATTCGGCACGCGTCGCGTGATCAGCATTTATGGAGATGAAATTTCTACGCTTCCTAGATACATCAAAGTCAAAAAAGTGACATACAAATCCTGCGGTAGTGATCTTGAAGCGGCAAAATCACTCTACGCGTTGGTCCGTTCCGATCCAAAAGCTAAGCTGCCTCCGCTCCCGACGCCCGGGCAGATGATCAGGATGATCCGCGAGGGTAGGATCAAAAACGCTTTTTTCTTGTCCGTGGTTGATGTTGTTGGTAAAAAAACCGGACGAAAGGTCAAAATCCGGAGTGTGGCCAAGTACCCGGACATCAAACAAATCTCCCGAATTATTCCCGGCGCGACCTATCTCTCCTACCCAACCGGCTCCGCGGCAGCGGCCTTCACCTCCTGTTTCTCCAAAATCAAAACCGGCGGCATCTACCCGCCGGAAGCCCTGCCCGCAGCCATTCGTCGGGATATTTTACACCGCCTTAAGTTCTCTGGAGCAATTCTCCAAAACAGGGTGTCGGTGATCGGATAATCCGCCGTAAGCGATACAAAAAAGTCCGCCGACGGCGGACTTTTTTTGGTGGACCGTGCGGGATTCGAACCCGCCACCTCTTCCATGCCATGGAAGCGCTCTACCAAATGAGCTAACGGCCCGGAGTGATAAAAGAATACATTTCAACTAATCGCTCGTCAATTTATATCGACTTTATATCTACCAATGCATTTGGTTTGTTCATATCCTTATTATTGTTCGACACTGCCCAATTCCTTATCTCAACAAAAGGTAATATTGAATCGAGCAGACACGAAATCCACATGTTTTCCCCACAAATCAGCTTATAAATCGTCGAAACTAAATATGTGTGGGTAACTAGGTGTTATGAAGTAAAAAGCAACAAGATCGAACCGCAAAGCAATTGTTTCACGTGAAACATTAAAAACCCGCGAATACCTCTGGACCTACCTGCCGGCAGGCAGGAGCATAATCGCCCCGTCATCCGACGGGGCACCCGGTCGAATGACCGGGCGAACGCCGACCTCCGTTCGTCTAAATTTTTTATGGAGAAACCGGGAATCTCCGCCAGAGGCGGCTGCGCCTTTTGAGCCCGAGGCTCATGCACCTCTGGAGCAGGCACAGAACCAGGGTCCCTGCCTGCCGAAAGGCAGGTCCGCAACCCGCCTGCCATTGTTTCACGTGAAACATTAAAAACCCGCGAATACCTCTGGACCTACCTGCCTGGCGGCAGGCAGGAGCAGAATCTCAGCCAGATGCGAATGCGCCTATGGCGCAGAACTACTGTCACCGTCCGCCTAAATTTTCTATGGAGATACCGGGAATCGAACCCGGGTCTCCGCAATGCGAATGCGGCGTATTACCACTATACTATATCCCCGCAGAAAATTTTGGCGGACGAATGCGGCGTATTACCACTATACTATAGGCCCAAGGGTCTTCACGGGTTTACCTCGGAGCTTAGCTTCGAGGCCGTTTGTATACACATGTGTATACAAATAGAGGTTATCCACAGAGTTTCCCCCCTTTTTTTCAAATTCGATCCTTTTTTTGTAGAGATCATTATATGATCTATATGTTTAATATTGTACGACATCTATCATCTATACTACTGTGACCCTGATTATTTGTAAGGGGGCACTATCTCAGGTATAACGAGATAGGATCAAAATTGATTCGAATTTGTGTGGAAGATCACATCGTGCGGCACAGCAGCTAAAATACGCCAATAAATCCGGATAATCAAGCATGAGGCAAAATCGCCCCCATAGCTCAAGCAGATAGAGCGCCGGACTCCTAAGCCGGATATCCACGTGCAACTCGTGGTGGGGGCATTAAGCGCTATGAATTCATCCACTATTTTGGGGCTCCTTAGCATAATCGTGCTTATCTTGGGTATCCTGGTGGTTTATTTTGTGCGGCGTGATGCGCAAAAGGGAGAAGGAACTTTATTACTGCACCAACGACTTGAGAATCTAAATAAAACTTTACTCGACCAGCTGAATGCCATGACCCAACAGGTCAACGAGCGGCTCAAAGAAAATACGGACGTCCAGCAGACGTCAAGCAAGGCCGTTGGCGAACGTTTGGACAACGCCGCCCGTGTCGTCGGCGCTTTGCGCGAAAACCTAGGTCGCCTGGAGACGGCGAGCCAGCACATCCACAACGTAGGAAAAGACATCGCTTCGCTTCAGGAAATTCTGCGCGCTCCGAAACTCCGTGGCGGACTGGGCGAACTTTTTCTTGGAGATCTGCTAGCCCAGATTCTGCCCCCGGCACATTTCACCCTCCAATATGGCTTCAAGAGCGGCGAGAAGGTAGACGCGGCCATTCATCTGCGCGACGATCGCATCGTTCCGGTTGACGCCAAATTCCCGCTGGAGAATTTCAAACGCATGCTGGATGCCGCGGATGATGACGCACGCGCCGCATCTCACAAATTGTTCATCTCGGACGTCAAGAAACATATCGACAAGATTGCCAATTCCTACATCCTGCCCGACGAAGGGACCTTCGACTTCGCGCTCATGTACATTCCGGCCGAGAACATCTATTACGAGACCATCATCAAGGGCACCGAGGAACACTCGCTGATGCATTACGCCTATGACCGGCGGGTGATCCCGGTCTCGCCCAATACATTTTACGTCTACCTGCAGTCGATCCTCCTTGGACTTCGGGGTCTGCAGATCGAGCGTGGGGCAAAGGAAATCCTCCAGAACCTTTCCCGACTCCGGGTTGAATTCGGAAAATTTTCAGAGGATTTTGATCTGGTCGGCACGCACCTCTCGCGCGCCCGCAACTCCTACGAGGAATCCACCAAACGCTTGGGACGATTCGAGGAAAAACTCGAACTTGTCACCTCAAAGGAAGAACCGCCGCCGATCCCGCTCCCGCCGGTGGCGGAATAATTAACTGGTCTTGACACGCAGCTCTAAGTATTGTTAACGTAAAATCGTTCCTGGGAGACAATCATGACCAATCCCGCTAGGCAACCAGCTCCAAATCACCCTCCGGGGTCGTTCGTCGAGGTCTATCGCATCGGACGCGGCACGGAAAAGACGCTCCTCGCTCGCTGCGTTCTGCAACAAGACGGCACGGCGCGGTGTGTTGGAGACGCCAATTTCATCCGCGAATTGACCACGGGAATCACCCTGGCCTACCCGACCCCCCGTTCGTTCCTTCCAGCCGACGGCCTGGCCTTTCTGCAAGCGCTCCAGAGCGCCTACCAGAGCGCCTACATCAACGCCACCGACATCCAGCCGCCATCAGCCGGTGAGCAGGCGGCGAGCACCGGAACCGTCTCGAGCAATCGATGACGGTCTTTTTTTATGGCCAGAAAGAATCAAAATATCCATCTACGATCTTCCGAGACCACCGCTCCCGAATCTCTGGCCGCGGATACATTTACTGAAACTACTAAAGTAGAGAAAATGGTAGCCGCGAGACCGGAAAAACCGAGAATTGAAAAATGGCAATATTTGGAACAGAAGGAGATTGTGAAACAGTCTCTTATATTGGACGATGAGCTAGCTCGAGCGTTAGTAAGCGCCTACACCGAACAGGGGAATTTTGATAGGGTTGAACGCTTGAAAATACGACTGACCGAAGAACGCGAGCTTCGGGAAGGCGCGACGACAGAACTGATGAAAATCCGCGACCGGAAGGACGCGGACGAGACCGCCTACCGCGCAGCGGTGGTCATCAAAACGAAGAAAGAAAAAAAAGAACGTCTCGAGGAGATCGAGGAGAGAGGCGATCTGGTCGTTCGCAACGAGGTCATCAAGATTGAAGTCGGCGTCGAAGGAGCGAGGAGACATGAAGCAGTATTCAAACCCCGCGACGGCGAGCCCTTACGATACGCGGACGACAAGCTTCTTGGAACCGTGACCGGCGACCAGGAGCCGCGCGGCTACCTTCGCGAATGGCTGGCGGGATTTGTGGCCAAAGCATTGGAGCGAGAAGAGTTGGTGCCTCCCACCGTGATCCGCGAAGTCGGCGAACGCATTGGGTCGGTGCAGAAGTGGGTAGATGGCGAATTGGCCAGTGAGGGGAAAAACTGGATACTGAAGTCGAAACCCGATGACCTCGAGGCGCTCGCCGCCCTCGATTATATTTTGGAGATCCGCGACCGTCATAAAGCCAATTTCTTTATCGATGAGAAGGGTCGAGTGACAGCAATCGATCACGGACTCACACTATCTATCGAAGAAGGACACTCGATCCGCTCATTTCCTCTGCGACTTTACGGAGAAAAGGAGATATCCCCGTCTTTACGATCACTGCTTGAGTCTATTTTGAGTTCAGAACCTCGTCGACTGGCTCTCCAAAAGGCCTTCAATTTCGCCTTTGGCGATGAAGGTACGCCCCTTTTTGGACGTTTCTCACAACGCGTCCGAGAGTTAACAAAAAATGGAATGTTTCCGAAATACGAGCTTTCTGCAACAGGAGATAAGAATGCTTTCGGTCTCGATATCGATTCCGCAGAGAATCCACAGATAGGTTAGGAGAGGTTGACGTGCCGACCTCTTGCTGATAATCTCTCACCATTCCAATACGAACCCCCCCGCCAAAGGCGGGTGCGCCTCCGGCGCAGAACCTAGAACCTCAAACCTGCCGAATATGCCCATCAAGCACGCCGCGGAAAAAGCCCTGCGCCAAGCCAAGAAAGCCGCCGCTAGAAACAAGGCGGTCATATCTCGCATTAAAGATCTGCGAAAAAAAGCCCTGCGCGCGGCCAAGGAAAAAAAGGCCGATGCGGCCAAGGAAGCCCTGCGCGCCTTCGGCAAAGCCCTGGACAAGGCCGCCCAGCGGAAGATCGTGGCCAAAAACGCCGCGGCTCGCCTCAAATCGCGTCTAGCGAAAGCTCTCCAGCGCGCCGCCTGAATTCCTGAATTAAAAAGAATCCCGTCCCGCTTTGCGGAACGGGATTCTTTTATTGTTTACGCGTTTCTAAGCCGGTACGAGTGAACCGAGGAACAAGTCCAGCGCAGCGCCGGGGGAAAGCCGGCCGGTCTTGATTGACCGTTCCAGCGCGAACAGCTGCACAAAAGAGCGCTCCAGGTCCTTTCGAGAAAAGACGCGAACCTGGGCCAGGAGTTTTCCGGCGACAAAGGGATGCAGGCCGAGTTCACCAGCCATGGCGGCTTTGGTGGCTCCTTTCTTTTCCTCCAAGAAGGAAGTCACTATGAGCAGAAGCCGGAACTGTCGAATG
>MGDZ01000046.1:0-19668 GCA_001791115.1 Candidatus Uhrbacteria bacterium RIFCSPHIGHO2_02_FULL_57_19 | reverse complement strand
TAAAGTTCCTCCAACCCGGCGGACAGCTGGTCGCGGAGCAGGGCCGAAGCGCGTCCGAGGTCGCGCGCGGCCACGGCGTCGACGAAGGCAAAAATGTTCTCTTCCACAGTTCCTCGCACCATCTCGCCGACGTCCCTGGCAAGAATCGGTTTCCCGCCGGCCTGCGCCGTAAGTTTATCCAGCTCGGAAGAAAGCCGCCACAAATCGTTCCCCACCAGCGCCGCCAAAAGTTCCGCGGCCTTGGGCTCAATGGTCACACTGCGCCGCTTGACCTCATCATTAATCCACCAAACGACCTCCCGGCGTTCCAGCGGCGCGAAGTGATAATCAACGACCTTGTCCTTGGGCGCGCCGGCCAAGGACTTGCGGACCGGATGTGCCTTTACCTTGTCTTCCGACAGATCATCGCGCAGAACGATGACCGTAGAGTCCAGGTGATTCTTAAACAACGGAACGAACTGGCCCTCAATCTCCTCCCGGCCGCGTTTGGAAGTCAGAAGGTCATCGACAACCACCATCCTCCGGCTGGACAAAAAACCAGGGGTGTTCACGGCCGCTCCCAGCTCATCGGCCGTGGTCTTGGTCCCGTCAATTCGGGCGATGTTTAACCCCGACGGATCGTGCTTCTTCCGGAAAGCGTCAACAAGCTCCCGCATCTTCTGGCGCGACCGATAACCGTCTTGGCCGTAGATAAAAATCAGCATAATCCGGTTCAATGTTCATGATCCTCGATGTCCCGCATCACGCCCCAGTTTTGGCCGATCTCGACGTCCACCACGATGGGCACCGGAAATTTGTGAACGCTCTCCATGGTTTCTTTCATGAGCCGGCCGACTGCCGCCGCATCATCCTTCGAACATTCGACCACCAGCTCGTCGTGCACTTGCATAATGAGTTTAGCGTTGGGGAATTTTAGAGCAAGACGATCGCGCACCGCAACCATGGCGAGTTTGATGAGGTCAGCCGCCGAACCCTGCACCGGCATGTTGATGGCCGCGCGTTCGGCGGCTGCACGAATCTGCGGCATGCCGCTTACAATCTCCGGCAGATAGCGGCGCCGGCCAAAAAGGGTTTCTACGTAGCCGAGTTTGGCGGCCAGCGCCTTGGTCGTCTCCAGATAGTTTTTAATTTCCGGATGCGACAAAAAGTATTTATCAATAAACTCTTTGGCCTCGGCAAAGGAAATCCCGGCCGACTCGGCCAGCCCTCGCGGCCCTTGGCCATAAAGGACACCGAAATTAATGGCCTTGGCCGCGTAGCGCTGTTCGCGCGTAACATCATTTGGCGAAACTCCCCAAATATCAGCCGCGGTCCGAGTATGGATGTCTTCCCCGTCCATAAAAGCGGCCAACATCTTGCGGTCTCCGGCAATCACCGTCACCAATCGAAGTTCAATCTGCGAATAATCCGCAGCCACCAGCACCCGTCCGCGCGGAGCCACAAAGGCCTTTCTAATCTCTCGGCCCAATTCAGTGCGCACTGGAATATTCTGCAGATTTGGATCGGATGAGGAAAGTCGGCCGGTGGCTGTCACCGCCTGATTGTACGAGGTATGAACGCGGCCGGTTTTCTGATTCACCAAAGCCGGCAGAGCATCCACATAAGTCGAAAGGAGTTTCTGCAATTCACGGTATTCAAAAATTAAATCAATGATGGGATGACTGCCGCGGAGTTTTTCGAGTTCCGAGGCGGCAGTCGAGAGCTGTTCCCCAGTCGCAGTCTTGCGGATCTTTGCCGCGGAGATCTTCAGCTTCTCAAAAAGAATGGTCTTAAGCTGCGCCGGAGAATTAATGTTAAATTCCTCGCTGGCTTGCTTGTAAATCTTAGTCGAGAGATTTTTCAGACGTTTGCCAAAATCCGCCGACATCTTTTTTAGAAACTCCACATCAATCTCCACACCCGTCTGTTCCATCTCCGCCAGAACGGGAATGAGCGGGAGCTCGATCTCGCGGAACAGCCGCTCGTGCCCCTCCTTTCGGAGCTCAACTCCGAGAATTCCGCTCAACTCCCACACAAACCCAGCGCGTTCGGCGTAGAGCGGCGCGAGCTCCTCGGTGGTTTGCGGAAGAAGCCGGCCTTGTCCGCCGCCAATCTCAGGAAGTTCGCGGCCGAAGTGCTGGAAAACCAGGCGCTCGAGATCGTGCGAGCGCGTTCCGGGGGACAAGAGATAGGAGGCGATCATGGTGTCCATGGTGAGACCGCGCAACTCGATGCCGTGGCCGCGCAAAACCTCAACCAGAAACTTGGCGTCGTGGGAACTTTTTTCGATCTTTGGATTCTCCAGGATGGGCCGAAGCGCTTCGAACCGGTGATCATCCAGCGGGTAAAATCCGGTCTCACCATCCCCGGCGATCGCCAAAGCGAAGAGATCGCCCCCGAAGATATCCGACGTCCGCGTCGCGGGCAGAATGGCAATAACCTTCTGTTTCGCGAGAACCGCAACACGGTTGGCAACATCTTGTTCAGCAACCAATTCAAATGTTTTTCTAGTTCTCTTTTTTTCGCCCGGTTTCGGAGCTTCCGCTTCCTCCGCGCCAGCCCCAACCGGCAAGCGATCGACGAGAGACTTGAATCCAAGCTTGGAGAGCACGGCCACCACGCGCTCGCGGTCAATCTCCCCGCGCTCCGCGTCCTTGAGCGAAAATTTTGCCGGCGCGTCGCGACGCAGCGTCACCAGCTCCCGCGACTCCCAGGCCTCCTTTTCTCCGGCGCGAAGTTTATCGGCTACCGACCCGGTGATGCCGGAGTCTTTTTTCTTGAGTTCCTGGTACAGGCCATCCAGTGTTCCAAATTCCTTGATCAGTTCGGTCGCGGTCTTCTCCCCGATGCCCTTGACCCCTTTGATGTTGTCCGAAGGGTCTCCGCGAAGCGCCTTGTAATCGACCATCTGCTCCGGAGACAGGCCATAGCGCTCGCGGACGGCGTTCTCGTCGTAGGTCACGGTGTCAGTGATGCCGCGGCGGAAGGTCAGCACGCTGGTCGAATCGTCAACAAGCTGAAGGGTGTCCATGTCACCGGTGAGGATCACCGAGCGGACATCCGCTTGACGCAGCTTGGGATCGGAAACGATGGTGGCGATGACATCATCGGCCTCAAACCCCGGGGCGTCGTAGACGGGAATATCCATGGAGCGCAGGAGTTCCTCGAGGATGGGAATCTGGGCGTAGAGTTCATCGGGTTGTTTCACCCGGGTTGCCTTGTAGGCCTTATAAGCCTCGTGGCGGAAGGTTGGACCGGCGCGGTCGAAGGTTACCGCCACGTACTCGGGGTTCATCTCTTTTAGCGCTTTAAAAAGGATGGAGGCGAAGCCATAAACCGCGTTGACCACCATCCCGTCCGGCGCGGTCAAGGGCGGAAGCGCGTGCCAAGCGCGGTGCAAGAGCGCGTGTCCGTCGATGACAAGAAGGGTTTGTCGTTTTTCCATATCGAAATCATCCTAGCATAAAAAAAGCCAGTCAGTACCGTACGGTATACTGACTGGCGTGGCGTTGGATTTGAGGGCGAATTCCCTCGAGATGAGCTACTGGAGCTGGCTGGCGATCTGCGGGGCGTGCTGGCCGGTCTTGGGGGTGAGGATCAGGCGCTGCTCCCTCTGGGCTCCCTCCTTGCGGGTCAGGTAGGCCAGGAACTGGCCGCCGGTGACCCCGAAGAAGAAGTTGCCGTCCTCGACCGGGATGCCGGTCTGCGCCTTGCGGTTCTGCGGCGTCAGCTTGGAGATGTCCACCACGAACTGCTTGCCCATCTCGGTGGTGGCCACGATCTTCTTGTCCTGGGTCAGCCGGCCGAGAAGGATGATGGTGTCGTGGCCGTTGTCGCCAGCCACGGGCACCCAGTCGCCGTCCTTGATCCCGACGATGCCATCGCCGATCATGGAGGCGTGGACGATGCTCGCCTCCCGCGCGGCCAAGAGGCCATCCTCGAGCAGCCGGATGTTGGTGAGCTTGCCATCCTTCGGCTGCTTGAAGGCCTTCTGCGCGTCCCAGGTACCCACCGTCGTCTCCAGCGCCTGGGTCGGGGTGGCCAGGTAGATGTCGGTCACCGGCTTGTCGGTCCCGGAGAACATCTGCCGGAAGACCCTGACGAACCGCGTCATCTGCGGGTGGGCCATGAAGCGCGGCTCCCCCTCGACGACGACCGCTCCCAGCTTGTTGGCCTGGATGTTCCCCAGGTAGGCGTACCCAGGAGTCCAGACCACCGGGATGGCCAGCTTCGCGTCGAGCTTCGCCCTGGGGTAGTCGGCGGACTTGAGGTACTGGACCTCCACCCTGTCGCCGTTGATCTCCAGGCCGGTCGCGATCATCTGCGACGGAGTCAGCCCGTGGTGGCTGATGAACTCGGGAAGCTCGTTGAGATGGATCGTCGTCTTCGTCGGATTCTGAATGTGCACTTTTCGTTCCTCTCGTTTCTTGCCGGCCCTCCCTGGTCCGACAAGGGTCGCGCATCCACCCCGCCAAAGCGGGGGGACATTACCGGCGGTACGGGACCAAGTCGTCTGCCGGAAGCCGTTCTCTCCTACCCCGTCCCAAGAGGGGAGGGCCGACGCGTGGGAACTTGCCCGAAACGCGCGTCGTTAGTCGGCGGAGATCTTCCGCCTGCCTAGCCGGACGTAGCCCTATTCCCGCATTCCTTTAAGAAGCGGGCCAAGGTGAGCGAACCCCTCGCTCAATAGGTAGTCACGCGCCTCTCGGAGCGCACCCGGGCTAATACTGCGACCTGGCCTCTGTTCCTTATTAAATAAAGGAGCAGGAGCCAAGCCGCAGTCCAGAACAGGGGAGAGGGACTCCCCCCTGTCTGAATCACGGATGTTTTCACAAAGAACGAAAAAACGCCTTTGAAGGCGCCAAGATAATATCTCCATCTTAAAATATCGTCAACAATTTACCTGTGGATAACCCGGAGCTAAGCTCCGGGCTTTTAAAAGGCCGGGACGGGAGTTGCACCCGTGAATAGCGGTTTTGCAGACCGCCGTGTTAGCTACTTCACCACCCGGCCAAAGCCATGCCATTCTAAACCCCCTCTAAAATTATCTCAACCCAATGAACCCACAACGAAGTGGCGGGTTTGAGTCATTGAAGGAGAGTTGTGGTTCTGATAGGTTCATTGTGAACCCATGAATCTTCCCGACAACATCCGCTCGCCGCAGTCCTGGCGAGAACACAGACGCCGATTGAAGCCGACACTTCAGGCTCTCTGGCGATTTTTTGTCCTGTCCGGAAAGGCCCTCCGTTGGCTGTCTTTGACCATTTACTCGCTTATCAACCTGATGATCTACAAAATCCGCAAAGGACGCGGCCCCAGGCGCCCGCTCCCCAAATTGCCCAAGATCAACCTCCGGGCGGCCTTCTCCTTCATCCTTACGGCCGGTGCCCTACTCCTGGTGGTCGGGGGCCTCTCCGGAGCGGCGGCCGTGGCCTGGCTCGGCCGGGCTCTGCCCGACCCGTCCAACATCCAATCGCGAAGCGTGGCCCAATCAACTAAAATCTACGATCGAACCGGGGAACATCTCCTCTACGAGATTCACGGCGATGAAAAACGGACCATCATCGAACTCTCCGACATCCCCGAGCAGGCCATCAAGGCCACCATCGCCATCGAGGACAAGGATTTCTACAAGCACGGCGGCTTCTCCCTCCGCGGCATTTTCCGCGCCGCCTGGGTCAACCTCCGTCGCGGCGGCACGGTGCAGGGCGGCTCGACCATCACCCAGCAGTTCGTCAAAAACGCCATCCTGACCGACGAGCGGAGCGTTACTCGCAAGCTCAAGGAACTGGTGCTGGCCTTTGAGATGGAGCGTCGCTTTTCCAAGGACGAGATTCTCAAACTCTACTTCAACGAGATTCCCTACGGCTCCACTTCCTACGGGATCGAATCCGCGGCCCAGACCTTTTTCGGCAAACGGGCCCGCGATCTTGATCTGGTCGAGGGAGCCATGCTGGCCGCGCTCCCCAAGGCCCCGACCAAACTCTCGCCCTACGGCAGCAACACCGAGGCCTTGGCCGCCCGAACCAGATACATCCTCGACGCCATGGCCGAAGAGGGATACATCAGCCGCGACCAGGCCGGGGAAGCAAAAAAAGTGGACATCCTGGCCCGGGTCAAACCGCGGCGGGAATCCATCGAAGCGCCCCACTTCGTGCTCTACGTCAAGGAGATGATCAGCGAAAAATACGGCGAAAAACTGGTCGAACGCGGCGGCCTCAAGGTGATCACTTCGCTTGATTACGACAAGCAGAAAATCGCCGAAAAAGCGGTTTTTGACGGTATGGCGGCCGTTGAGAAAAGCGGCGGATCCAACGCCGCGCTGGTCGCCCTTGACCCCCAGACCGGGGAGATCCTGGCCATGGTCGGTTCCCGCGACTACTTCAACGAAGAACTCGACGGTCAAGTCAATGTGACCACCCGCCCGCGCCAGCCGGGCTCGTCTTTCAAACCAATCGTCTACGCCGCCGCCTTCGAGAAGGGTTTCACTCCCGGAACCGTGCTCTGGGACGTCAACACGACTTTCATCACCGACACCAAGCCCTATGCCCCGAAAAACTATGACCTGGCCGAACACGGCCCGGTGACCGCTCGCACCGCGCTGGCCGGCTCGCTCAATATCCCGGCGGTCAAGATGATCTATCTGACCGGCATCGGCAAGGTGTTGGATTTTGCCGACAAGCTGGGTTACACCACTCTCCGAGAACGGAGCCGCTTTGGCCTGTCGCTGGTGCTCGGCGGGGGAGAGGTCAAACTTCTGGAACACGTCTCGGCCTTTGGCGTGTTTGGGAACGACGGCATCCGCCAGGAACCGGTTGCAGTGCTTAAGGTTGAAGGTCCGGACGGCCGGCCCATCGAGGAATGGAAGCCGGGAAATGGAAACAAAGTGGTCGAACCAGAGGTCTCTCGGAACATTACCGATGTCCTCTCCGACAATGCCGCCCGGGCTTATGTCTTCGGCGAGAGCAACTACCTAACTCTTCCCGGACGCCCGGTAGCGGCCAAAACCGGCACCACCAACGATTTCCGCGACGCCTGGACCGTGGGTTACACGCCGCAAATCACGGCCGGCGTCTGGACAGGAAACAACGATAACTCCGAGATGAAGCGCGGCGCCGACGGAAGCAAAATCGCCGCCCCCATCTGGAACCAGTTCATGCGCGAGGCCCTGGCCATCTATCCGGCAGAGTCCTTCCGGCCGCCAGCGCCGATCGCTACCGGCAAACCAATCCTCGACGGCCAGCTTTTTCCCGAAACTCGGGTGCGGGTGGATCGGATCACCGGGAAATTGGCCAACGACTTCACCCCACTCTCGACCGCCGAAGAGCGCGTTTACCGCGAAGTCCACGACACCCTTTTTTACCTTAAAAAAGACGACCCCCGCGGGGTGCCGCCGGAAAATCCTTACGAAGACCCCCAGTTCTCGAACTGGGAGCTGGCCGTGCAGGAGTGGGCGGCGCGTCAGGACCCGCCGATCGTCGCCGAAAAGCCGCCGACCGAGTATGACGACGTGCACGTGGCCGGAAATCTTCCCGTTATCCGCATCACTTCCCCCTCCGAGGGGTCGGCCATTCCCAGCCGGGACCTGACCATTTCAGTCGAGGCCTCGGCTCCTCGCGGAGTACGACGGGTGACGGCCTCGCTCGACGGGATCGAGACCGGCTCTTCAACGATTCCGCCCTTCACCATCCAGGCTCATATCAACAATCGCGTCGGGGTCGGATTTCACCGGCTCGAGGTCTGGGCCTATGACGACGTGGAAAACTCGGCGGCGGCTGTGATCAACATCAACATCATCGCCGCCCCGGATTCGGTTTCCGTCTTCTGGGCCGCACCTTCAAACGGAGCGCGAGTGTCTTCGGCCAATTTCCCGCTGACTGTCTCGGCTTCCATTTCAGATGCCAATGGGGTGGATTCCGTGGACTTTATTGCCGAGAACATCACCGAAAACGAGACGCTCATCGGATCAGTTCCCAATCCCGGAAAAAATCTGATGGTCGTCCACTGGGAGAATGCCGCCCCGGGCATTTATCGCCTCAAACTCCGGCTCCAAACATCCGGCGGCCCGCTGCCAGTGCCTGACACGATCACGGTCACGGTCGAATAGAATCAAAAGAGCCCTGCCGTGGCGGGGCTCTTTCTCATCCCAAATCCCTAGTGCCCAATCCCTAGTCCCTCAATACTACTGCTTGATCGGCATCACGATATAGAGATATTTCATTCCCGGAACATCCTCCTGGGGGAGGAGCACGCAGGGATTGGCGCTATCAATGATCTTCATGACCACCCCGCCTCCCTCAATGGCCGCCAGTCCGTCCGAAACGTAGCGGTAATTCAAGGTAATCTTGTTTTCTCCGCCCTCGACGGCCGCCGCGAGCTCGGTCTCGTTCTCGCCGATCTGGGAATCAGCCGAGGCCACGACGAGCTTCCCCGGCCCGGCCGAAAGATGGACATCGTAGAGTCCCGAGCGGGAAAAGAGCGAGGCGCTTCGTACTGCTTTAATAAGCTCGTCGCGGGGAAGGGCAACTGTTGTTTTGACCGCCTCGGGAATGACCGCCTTGTAGTCAGGATACTGGCCCTCGATGGTCCGGGAAACGACCTCTACCGGCCCGTAGGAGAAGAGAATCTGGTTTTCGGAGAGCACCAGTTCAATGGTCGCCGGGAGCTCGGAGGTATCCTTAAACGAGCTTAAAATGCGCAAAACCTCGGCCAGGGTGCGGGCCGGAACAATAACGCTTCGCGCCTCGATGCCCGGGCTCTCGTGGAGAGGAATCTGGACCTCGGCCAGTCGGTAGGAATCGGTGGCGGCCATAGTCAGCCGACCAGCCGGACCCTGGGGTTCGAAGCGCAGAAGCACTCCGGAAATCTCCGGCCTTGATTCATTGGCCGAGACGGCAAAAATCACCTTGGAGGCGGCCCGGCGAAAGTCGGCCGCCGGCACGCGGAATGACTTGTCTTTGGAAACCTGAGGGACCAAAGGAAACTCCGAAGCCGGCAGGCCCTTGATCTTGGTTCGCGACTTGCCGCCGCGCACCTCAAAAGAGTCGCCAACCAGTTCCACATCAACTCGGTCGCCGGAAACCAGGGAAACGAAATCGGCAAAGAGCTTGGCCGGCACGCTAAACTCCCCCGTAGCATCCACCTTTCCCCGAATCTCCACTGAAACAGCCACCTCCAGATTGGTAGTCAAAAGTCTGACAATCTTGTCGTCGATTTTGACCAACACGTTGGCCAGAATCGGCAGGTTGACGTTTTTTCCGGCGATGTGACTGACTACCGAAAGGCCCTGGGTCAAATTTTCCTGCGTGCAGGAGAACTTCATAGGCGTCCACGCGTTATTAGTACGATAGATATATTAATACAGTAATAGTGATAGGGGATGTGGAGAAAGAGAACAAGAATAGAAAAGCACGAAGGGCAGCCGCTTTTTGTCCTCCAGGACGGTGGAAAGGGAGCGCTTCGTGCTGTGGGTTGATTGTGGGGTCGTTTTTTTAAGTTGTCTGTTCATCCCCAACGAGGTCGAATCATCCGCACATCCTCCTCTCGATTTCCTCCGTCTACCCACTGGTTGGTAACAGGTTAGTAACCACGGCTAGACGGCGTAAATTCTCTCCCGGAGCAGTTCAATGTCCTGCTTGAGTTTTTGGTTGGTTTCTACCTCGCGGGAGATTTTGTCGCAGGCGTGCATGGCTGTGGTGTGATCGCGCCCGCCCAGCGCGTTCCCGATGGCCGGAAAGGAATGGGACAGTTCGCGGCGCATGAGAAAAGCGGCGATCTGGCGGGGCACGACCATCTGCTTCTCGCGGCTTTTTCCCAGAAGGTCTTCTATTCTGATGTCGAAGTAGAGGGAAACCGTCTGAAGGAGCTGTTTGGCCGTGACTGATTTTTTGCCTTGGTTCTGCGAAAATCCGGCCAGAATGTTCCGCGTCGATTCCACCGTGACCTGAAGATTCTTGAACTGGTGGTAGGCAACGACCTTGTTTAGGGCCCCCTCGAGTTCGCGCACATTGGAGGCAACTGTGGCGGCAATTTCGTGAAGGATCTCTTCGGTGAGAGGCGTGCCTCGTTCGGAGCACTTGGTCTTCAGGATAGCGATGCGGGTTTCCAAGTCAGGCGGAGTGATGTCGGCGATCATTCCCCATTCCATGCGGGACAGAAGTCGGTTTTCGAGCGCGGGAATGGCTTTGGGCGGACGGTCACTGGTCAGTATCACCTGTTTGTTGGCCTGGTGCAGGGCGTTGAAGGTATGGAAGAACTCTTCCTGGGTGCCTTCCTTGCCGGTGATAAACTGGATGTCATCGATCAGCAACAAATCAACGTTGCGGTAGCGGTCTTTGAATTCCTTGCCGCGGCCGGAACGCACGGCGTTGATAAAGTCGTTGGTGAACTGCTCGCAGGTGGCGTAGAGGATGCGGGTCGCGGGATTGCGGGCGAGCAGGGCATGACCGATGGCCTGGAGGATATGGGTTTTTCCCAGGCCGACGCCGCCGTAGATGAATAGCGGGTTGTATTTGGTTCCCGGGTTGTCCACTACCGCTCGGGCCGCGGCGTGGGCCAGCTCCGAACCCTTGCCAACGATGAAATTCTCAAAGATGTAGGCCGAGCGGAGTCCGAATTCGTTTTGGGCCGGCGGGGCCTCACGGACTTCGGGAATCTCGAGCGCGGCGTCCAACCTGGTTTCAGCCGAGGCCGCGGTCTGCTTGATCTTGGTTTCGGGCTGCGCTTCCGGCTGAGTTTTAACTTCCACTCGGTAGAGCACTTCGCGAATCGGAGAGTTTAAAATTTGCTGGAGCGATTTGACTATGGCCGCGTGGTATTTCTTTTCCAGCCAGGTTTTGGTAAAGGTGTTGGGTACCGAGATGACCACTCGTTCTCCCTCGATGGCCGAGATGAAAGTGCTTTTAAACCAGGTAGTGAAGTTGGCTTTTGAAAGAGAGAGTTCCAGTTCGCCCAGCGTCGCTTGCCACACTTGTTGCGTTGTCATGGCGGTCATAGCTTAGGTAGGCAAAAAATGGCTCAATAAGGCGCAAAAAATAATATATCACAACTGTGGATAGCGTCAAAGGGTGGTCAAGTGTTGAAATCCTGGGGAGAAGATGTGTATAATCGGGTTACCATATGCCGAAACGAACCTATCAACCAAAGAAAAGACGGCGGGCCCGTGTTCATGGTTTTAGGCGCCGGATGCGCACCAGGGACGGCCGGGAGGTATTAAGACGCCGCAAGGCCAAGGGTCGCCGCCGCGTTTCCGTCCAGTAAAAACGAAAACAGATGGCTCCGGCCGTCTGTTTTCGTATATACTCAGGATATGCTAACGAGACCGCATCGTTTAACGGCAACCAAGGACATCGAAAAGGTCTGGAAACGAGGACATTATTTTTCCACTCCCGTTTTCGGGTTGAAAATTTTGCGGACCGGAGCTCCGGTTTCCCGTTTTGCCGTGGTTGCCGGCCTTCAGGTCCACAAACGGGCGGTCAAACGTAATCTAGCCAAGAGACGGATCCGCGAGGCCTTGCGGAAACATATCATGAGCATCGCTCCGGGTTTTGACTCGGTTATCACCGCCCGCGCGCCGATCGTCGGTAAGTCTTACGCCGAGATAGAGGAGACGCTGGTTTGGGCGTTGCACAAAGTCGGGCTTTTGATTTGATATGCGCTGGCCGTTTTTTTCGCGCCTGGTCGTGCTCAAAACCATCCGCCTCTATCAGAAAACGCTGTCGCTCGATCATGGAGCGGCGCGTTTTTTGGTTCCGCGGGCCGGACGCTGCAAGTTTTATCCGACTTGTTCCGAGTACGGATACCAGGCGATCGAGCGGCACGGTATCTTGCGCGGAGGAATCCTGGCGCTTCGCCGGATCCTACGCTGTCATCCGTTCGCCAAAGGCGGCATTGATGAGGTGCCATAAACTATCCGCGCGATCCGCGTTGTCAATCCGCAGGATCCGCGTTCTATAAAAAACCGCCGGGCGTTTAGGCCTTGGCGGCGGGCGTGACGGAGTCACTTTGAACGACGGCAACAATTTCCTCGACTCGGGGAATGTCCGTTCGAGAAATAAGAGTCGTCATGATTTCAAAGATCCGTCGATGGGCTTCTTTCTCTCCAAGTCCGCTGATGGACGCTGCTACCGCCAGCAGGTTTTGCGGTTCCCGCATGAGCACTCCCCAGCGGGCCATGTCATCGCGGAAGCGTTCGCGAAGGTCGCACTCGATGATTTCGGTCGTGATCTCTTGGACGTCTCTTGCCCGTTCCAAGTCAGTGGCCCTGCCGCAGATCTCCTCCAAGAAGGCGCGCAGGACTCGTTCCAGTTTTTGATGGTGCGCGGCGCTTTTTTTCCAATCAACTCTGCAAGGAATCGTTTCCTCCGTCCGGGCGCAGGCCGTTTTGAGAAGAGCGTCGGCTATAGACGGGGCAAGTATCATTTTGCCCCGGGGGAAGAGCCGCTTTTCCTCGCCGGGGGCCAAGCGGCGAATGGTCCAGCGAAGAGCCTCCGTGGTTTTCTCGTAGGTCGTTGGAAGCTCAAGCGCCTGGGCTTGCTCTTGGACAACAGAACTCGAGAGTTTCAGTTTGGTTCGGTGATCCAGACAACGGGACAGGGCGCGGGCAAAATCGTAAACGATCATTTCACCTCCGGGGTATCCTTATCCGACATTCTCCGGCATGTCAACAAAAAAACCGCCGGGCGGTTAAGCCTTGGCGGTGGGCGGGTTCCAGATGGTGGCGATGAAGGCTCTGAATTCCCGGCACGACGGTCGGCTGGCCAGATTGCTGAAGATGGTGACCATCTGCTCCATGCGGCCGAGTCGTTCGTCGGGCCGGTAGCTGCCGATGGCCGCGGCCGCCAGAAGAAGGTTTTCCGGCTCGACCATCAAGGCGCCCCAGCGCTCGAGGACCCTTGAGGCCCGCTCCTCGACGAGGGAGGCGATCCGCTCCTCCAGCGTCAGCTCAGGGCTGGTTGCTTCCTCGGAGGCGTTGCGGGAGATCAGGCCCAGGAATAGACCAAAGGCCAGACCGAGATTGGCCTGGACGGCCGACCATCCCGCGGTGCTTTGTTCCGAGCGGCGGCCGGCCTTGGCCGCGCTCAAAAGCAGGCGGCCGGCGACGCGGCTGGAACGGATGGCCTTGCTGCCGATGAGCTTGGTGGCCTCATCAGGCGCGATGGCTCGAACCGCTTCCGAGAGCGCATAATTGACCAGGCGCTGTTCGAAATCGCGTTGCTCGAGCCGGCTTTTGTGCCTTTCCACCGAGCTCTTGAGATCCAGTCCGGTCTCCTCGCCGAGATAATCAGCGACCTTTTCCAGGAATTGGAAAGCGTTCAATCATCACCTCCTGGTCTGCGTATAGTCTAAAAAAAGTTTATTGTCAATAGCTAAAGAGGAAACGCGGATTGTTCGGCGGATAAAATTCGTCGGGCAACGGTTTCGTCCAGCTCGTCGATCTCAACCGTTTTTCTCCGGTCCGCCAGGCCGGCGACGATACGGATGGAGGACTTGGGAACGCCAAGTGTTTCGGCGAGAAGCCTCACCAGCGCGGCGTTGGCCCGACCATCGACTGGCGGAGCTTTAACTCTGATACGCAGCACATCATCTTTCCAGCCGAGGATTTCATCACCTTTGGCCTTCGGTGTGACCCGGATACTGATTTTCATTTGACGATCAGTTCCTTCAAAAACTTGATTACCTTGCGGTTCTTGAGCATGGCCCGAACCGCGTCCTCGAATTCCGGCTCACGGATCCGTTCTTGCGCTTCCGGATTGTCCGAGTTGGCCGAGAGCTGTTCGGCTACGCCCGCCGAGACTTCCGCGTCCTCGACTTCGATTTTTTCCCGCTCGGCGATCTCGCGGATGGCCAGGATGGTCTTAAGCCGGCGGACGGCCTGAGGAGCGAGACCGAGTTTGAGTTCGGCTCGCGTTTTTTTGATGTTTTTCAGATACTCCTCGAACTGGAGGCCCTGTTCACTGATGCCCCGTTCGAGCTCAAGAGCCATCCGCTCGACCTCCTCGTTGATCAGCGACTCGGAAATATCCCCGAAGCGCGAGCCGTCAATAATCTTCTCCAGCATTTCCAGTTCCTGGCGCTGGGATTCCTTGTCCTCGCCCTCGGCTTGAAGATTTTTGCGGAGGAGTTCTCGGAGATCAGCCAGCGTTTTCTGTCCCAGGGTGGCGGCAAAAGAATCGTCGAGCGCCGGCGGCGAGAGTTCGACCACCGAAGTGACTTTTACTCTGAACTCCACCATCTTTCCGGCCAGATGTTTCTGATAGTGATCCTTGGGGAATTCCAGTTTGAAATCCTTGGCGTCGCCCTTTTTTAGGCCCACCAGCTGGTCGGCGAAACCTTTGATGTAGTAGGGCTCGGAGAGATAGACTTGATGGCTTTTGGTCTGGCCGCCTTCGATGGGGACATTATCCAGGAACATTTGAAGATCAACGACCGCCTTGTCGCGTCGTTCGGCCTCGCGGCCGACTTCGGCCTCGCGGGTCTGCATCTTCTGTAATTCGGAGAGGTTGCGGCCAAGGTCCTGGTCGGAAATTGAAACGGGTTTTTTTTCGACCTTGATGGTCCGGAAATCAGCCAGTTTTTCCACTTGTGGAATGAGAGGAACGGTGGCGGTGTAAGTCAGGGGATTGCCGGGCGCGAGCGTTTTGACGTCGATCCTGGGAGAGCCGACGGGCCTTAGATTATGCTGGCGCACGGCCGCCGGATAGGTTTTGCGCACCGCGCTCTCCAGCGCCTCCTCGTAGATTTTCATTTCTCCCACGCGCTGGACCACAACTCCGTAAGGCGCCTTGCCCGGACGGAAGCCCTCGATCTTAGAGGTCTGCGACAATCGTTCGGCCGCGGCCTCAAGATGCGGCTGGAGTTCCTCGACGGACAAAGTAACGGTGATTTCGGTTTCGGATTTGGGGAGTTGTTTTACGCTGGATTCCATAGAGTTCGAGGATAATATCAACCTGGTCCCCGTGCGTCAATTCCAGTGAATAAAAAAAGAGCCGGAGATTCGTCTGCCCGGTTGGCGGAGAATCTGCGGCTAGGCGTTCCCGGTGGGACGCGAAAAGTCGGCCTGGATCGCTTCTCGGAGATCGGGAATGTTTCTAATCCTGGCAATCTGCTTCCGGAGCTTCTTGATGGCCAGCTTGGTCTCCTGGTCGGGATCACCATGGTCGGCGATCTTGAAGCCCCAAACCAGCATGCGCAGCCCCTTTTTCTCCAGCTGTTCGACGCGCTGTTTCGATACGCCGAGATGCTTGGAGATGGCGGGAAGATCCAACGGTTCCGCTTCATCGTCGAGACCATAGCGGAGGAGCATTACCTCGCGACACTTCGGCTTGAGACGGCGATCGAGCATCAGCAGAAGGGCCGTTCGGAACTCTTCGAGTTCGCGCAGTTCCTCCAGAAGGCGCAGGCGGAGGTCCGGCCTCTGGCCTCCGGCGCGACGGTCCAACTCAGGATCAATATCGGAGTTTTTTCCGTGCTCGGCCGAGCGCGCGGTGAAAACCATGCGGACCTTGGAGAGGGGGAGCCCTGTTTCCGCGGAGATCTCCTCATCGGTGGGCATGGGAAGACCGCGCGAGATCCGCGCATCCACGGCCTCGAAAACCATCCGACACGAGAGGCGGCCTACTCCCGTCCCGAACCGGTGGCGCCGCGTTTCCCTGATGATCTCGTAGTCGATCATCTTCCAGGCGTAGGTGATGAACTTCCATCCCCGTGCCGGATTGAAGGTGCGGACGGCCAGGAGAAGACCGATGCTTCCGGCTTGAAACAGGTCGGATCGTCCTAGTTGCGCCGAATGGTAGCGGCCCGACACCTTCTTCACTAACGGGAGATAGGAGGTGAACAGGCGTTCCGCCGCCGCGGTATCGCCCTCTGCCGCCGCCTTTTCCAGTCGATCTTGTTCGTCGATCGTGAGCAGGTGTCCGGCGGTCGGCGCCGGCACTTCGCCAATGGTCGCGAACGTACTCATCTTTTCCCTCCCTATGAAAGAACAACGCCCGGACTCCATGTCCGAGCACACAAATGATGATGATACGCTGTTTCCCGAGGTGTATCAAGGGGCGTTGTGTGGATAAGGTGTGGACGATAACACAAAAGCCAGGGCTTTCGCCCCGGCTTATTCATCTAGAACCTAGAAACTCGAACCTGGAACCTAGCGCAGAATCATCCCGATAATCAGCAGAGCCACGATGTTCAGGATCTTGATCATCGGGTTGATGGCCGGGCCGGCGGTGTCCTTGTAGGGGTCGCCGACAGTGTCGCCGGTGACCGCCGCCTGGTGGGCGAAGGAACCCTTGCCGCCGTAGTTGCCGGCCTCGATGTATTTCTTGGCATTGTCCCAGGCCGCCCCGCCGGTAGTCATGGAAATGGCCACGAAGATTCCGGTGACAATTGAGCCCACCAAGACCCCGCCCAAGGCCACCGGTCCGAGGGTAAATCCGACTAGAATCGGAACCACCACTGGAATCAGTGCCGGCACGATCATCTGCCGGATGGCCCCGCGGGTGACCACGTCAACGCAACGGGCATAGTCCGGCTTGGCCGTGCCCTCCATGATCCCCGGGATTTCCTTGAATTGTCGGCGCACTTCTTCAACCACCCGTCCGGCGGTTCTACCCACGGCCTGCATGGCCAGAGCGCCGAAGTAGTAAGGAAGGAGGCCGCCGATGAAAAGTCCGACCAGCACTTTGGGGTCTTCCAGGGTGAAGAGCAGAACCCGGCCGCGGTCGAGAATCTCCTGGGTGTAGGCGGCAAACAGCACAATGGCCGCCAGTCCGGCCGAGGCAATGGCATAACCCTTGGTAATGGCCTTGGTGGTATTGCCCACGGCATCGAGTGGATCGGTCACGGCCCGGACCGATTCCGACAGGCCGGCCATCTCGGCAATGCCGCCGGCGTTATCGGTGATCGGCCCAAAGGCGTCAATGGTCACGATGATTCCGGTCAGCGACAGCATGGCCACGGCCGCCACGGCCACGCCGTAGAGTCCGGCCAGCGTGTAGGCGCCGAAGATTCCCGCGCAGATGACCAGCACCGGAAGCGCCGTGGATTTCATGGAAATGGCGAGCCCGGCGATAACGTTTGTGCCGTGTCCGGTCTCTGATGCCATCGCGATGGTTCGCACCGGCGCGAAGGATTTCGAGGTGTAGTAATCGGTGATGACGACCATGAGGGCCGTGACCCCGAGACCGGTCAGGGCCGACCAGTAGAGGTTCATGGGGTTCACCCCGATGTTGCCGACAAGCCGCATGGTCACGAAGTAGAAGGCGACCGCCGCGAGCGCGCCGGCGACGAACAGTCCCTTGTAGAGCGCGCCCATAATACTCTGTTTTTTCCCCAGTTTGATGAACAGCATGCCGGCGATCGAGGTGAGGATACCCACCCCGCCCAGCACCAGAGGATAGAAGACGACATTGTCCGAGCCGCGGAAGGAGAGCGCGCCAAGCAACATGGCGGCAATCAGCGTTACCGCGTAGGTTTCGAAAAGGTCGGCAGCCATGCCGGCGTCGTCGCCGACATTATCGCCCACATTGTCAGCGATGACCGCCGGATTGCGTGGGTCGTCTTCCGGGATTCCTTTCTCCACCTTGCCCACCAGATCGGCTCCGACGTCAGCCGCTTTGGTGTAGATGCCGCCGCCCAGTCGGGCGAAAACCGAGATGAGTGAACCGCCGAATCCCAGTCCGATGAGCGCTTTGAGGTCGCCGGTGGCTGCATAGAACCCGGCCACTCCCAGGAGCCCGAGGCCGACTACGAGCAAGCCCGTCACCGCACCGCCGCGCACTGCCACATCCATGGCCGCCGCCAGCCCTTTTTTTGCCGCCTCAGCCGTGCGCACGTTGGCGCGCACCGCGATCGTCATCCCGAAGAATCCGGCGAGCGCTGATAGTATTGCTCCCACCGCGAACCCGGCGGCGATCTTCCATCCGAGCATCGGGACAAATCCCATGAGGAGGAAGAGCGCGATTCCGATCCAGAAGACCGTCGTGTACTGGCGTTTCATGTAGGCCATGGCGCCCTCCTGGATGGCCTTGGCAATGCCGATCATTTTTCCCTCTCCGGCCGGCAAGGCCAGGATCATTTTGGCCAGGACAATGCCGTAGACGATGGAAGCCGTGGCGGCCAAGAGGGCGAAGACGATTGACGGGTTCATAGGCAACTGGGACCGTTCGATTAATGGCTAACTGGGGTATATGATAGGCGGGAGGAGAAAGCCGGTCAAGTCAATTTGCTATGCCGCGACCGTTGACATTTTGACTTGCCAGTGGTAATTTACTGCCGGAAAATTGAAAAGCAGCGTTAAGGTTAAGAAATGGATAACAAGTCCATTTTTTGGCTTAATAAGGAGCTTTTTACTTATTTCTACGAGAATTAAAATCATTGCCGTGCGACTCTTGGCCGGATCATTCCGGCTGGTTCACCGTAACCGCGGCTGGCTGGCCGGACTGGTCAAAATTTTTTTTCGGCCGGTGGCGGTTATCGGCCGCTGGGCCTTCCGGTATCTTTTTGTGCATCTCTACCGGCTGGGCTTCCTGATTCGGAGGATTTTGCGGCGGCTGGGAATACCAGCCAAGGGAAAGGTCATGGCCGTTCTGGCCAACCGCTACGTGGCCCACGCCGCGGTGGCCGGCATTGTCTTTTTTGTCAGCGCCTCGAACATGACCGCCCGCGAGGTGCGGGCTGATACGCCCGGCGAAAAGTCGGCGCTTTTTTCTCTGCTTAGCGGAGGCGAAGGCGTCGGTTATATCGAAGAGGTGGCGGCGGATCCGGATGCGACCAGGCCGGTATCCTATTGGGGTTCCGGGGATTTGGTCGCCAGTCCCGGCGACGGCGGCACGGATGACATCAATTTCGAGGAGGAAGCGGCGCTCAATTCCGAGCTGGCCAATGGCTCGGCTGTCCTGCAGCCCGCGCTCCCCGAGGACTCTCCTTCGACGGCCCAGCGCACCAAGATTGAATACTATGTGGTGCGCCCTGGCGATAGCTTAAACGGCATCGCCCAGCGTTTTGGGGTTTCGGCCGGCACCATTCTTTGGGAGAACAATCTGACTGCCCGCGACGTCATCCGCCCCGGCGACCGGCTGACCATCCTGCCGGTGTCCGGCGTGTCTCATACGGTAAAAAAAGGTGACACCTTATCCAAGATCGCCAGCCGTTACGATTCGGAAATGGAAAAAATCTTGGCCTGGAATTCACCAGGGGTGACCGCCGAACTGCGGATTGGCGACAAGATCATCGTGCCTGACGGCGCGCCGCCAGCGCCTCCGGCTCCGCCACGGCTGGCGTCAGTGCGGAGTATCGTCACTCCTCCTGCCGCCCGGGGTAACACCGGCGGCAGCGGAAAGATGGCCTGGCCGACCGCCTGGCGGGTGATCACCCAGTACTTCCGTTGGCGGCATTCGGGGGTAGATATTGACGGCGATTACAACACGCCGATCTACGCCGCGGATGCCGGCGTCGTCACCCACTCGGGTTGGGGGCGGACCAAGGGCGGTTACGGCATTTATATTGACATTGATCACGGCAATGGCCTCCTCACCCGCTACGGACACGCTTCCAAGATTTTTGTCAAAGCCGGCGACGAGGTGGCCCGCGGCCAGTCGATCGGCATGGTCGGCACCACCGGTAGGAGTACCGGCACGCACGTGCACTTCGAGGTGATTCGCGGCGGCCGCAAGATGAATCCGCTGGAGTACA
>MGDZ01000045.1 GCA_001791115.1 Candidatus Uhrbacteria bacterium RIFCSPHIGHO2_02_FULL_57_19 | reverse complement strand
GAAGATGCGCCTCGATGTTCCCTTTGAGGTGCATCTGATGATTGAGAATCCGGAAGAGGCGGTCGGCGCTTGGGTTGCCGCCGGCGCGGGCCGAATCATCGTTCACGCCGAAGCTATAGGAAATGTCGGACTGGCTGTTGAACGAATCAGAGCCGCGGAACGGGAAGCGGGAGTGGCCATCAACCCGCCCACAACAGTCGAGGCCATTGCTGATTTACTTCCCTTAGTCACCACGGTGCTGGTTATGGGAGTGACTCCCGGCGCGTCGGGGCAGGCCTTTCAGGAAGTGGCCCTGTCTAAAATTCGCGAGCTCCGGCGCGGGTGGCCGGACATCCGCATTGAGGTGGATGGCGGGGTAAAACTGGGGATCGTCCGAAAACTGGCCGCCGCCGGGGCAGACGGGATCGTCGCCGCCAGCGCCATCTTCGACGCGCCAGACCCTATCCAGGCAATCGAAGATCTAAAAAACGACATTATTATTAATACTTCATAAGTCGAGTTTATTATGAAGAACGTCAACTACAATCTCATCAAGATGCTCCACAACACGCTCGATGACGAGTGGCGCATCCACAAGTTCTATATCAAGGACGCCAAGAGCGGCTGCAAGGAATGCGCGAAGATCATGGAGAGGATCTGCATGGATCTCGAGCGGCATCTAAGGATGCTGACCAAGGAGCTGCAGAGCCACGCCAAGAAGGGGCTGAAATAGGTGTGGAAATAGTAAGTAGTGAGTAGTAGAGCGTAGGGAGCCGGGGCGAAGCGCCCCGGTTCTTCATTTCTGATCGGACATTGTCGTGCTATACTATCCACTACTACTCACTACCCACTACTCACTCTCGGCTATGCCGCAAGTTACGCGAAAACCGGAACACCTGCACGACAAGAAACTTCAGAAGCTCGAGGAGCTGGCCATGACCGTCCGGCGGGACATCATCGCCATGCTGACCGAGGCCGGGAGTGGGCACTCTGCTGGTCCTTTGGGCATGGCCGATATTTTCACCGCTCTCTATTTTCACGTGATGGTGCATGATCCGAAAAAGCCGGACTGGGCGGACCGCGACGTGCTAATCCTGTCCAACGGGCACATTTGTCCGGTGCGCTATGTCGCCATGGCCCATGCCGGTTACGGACCGAAGAAGGAGATGATGACGCTCCGCAAGTTCGGATCACGGCTCCAGGGCCATCCGGAGCGCGAGCGCTATCCAGGAGTGGAAACAACCTCCGGCCCCCTGGGATCCGGCCCGTCCATTGCCGCCGGCATGGCCTACACCTTCAAATACTTGGATAAAAAACCAAATCGGGTTTTCGTCATTACCGGCGATGGGGAGCTCGATGCCGGGGTAATCTGGGAGGCGGCTCTTTTCGCCAGCCGCAATCGTTTGCACAACCTCACTTGGATCATTGATCGCAACAATATCCAGATCGATGGCTACACCGAGGATGTCATGCCCATTGAACCGCTGGTTGAAAAATTCAAGGCCTTCAATTTTCACGTGATGGAAATCGATGGACACAACATTCGTGAGTTTGTTGATGCCGTGGAGGAAGGGCGGGCCGTCTGGGAGAAGCCGTCGGTGATCATCGCTCGCACCATTCCCGGGCGGGGCGTGGATTTCATGGAGTTTGAGCCGTACTGGCACGGCGTGCCGCCTAAGCGCGGCGAAGAGGCCGAAACGTCTATGGCGAAACTGCGGACGCTCGACGGACTAATCCGTTCGGAACACGAATGATATGCCGAAGGGTATTAATCCGAAAGCAAAACTGGTAAAGAATTTGTTTGCGGCAGACATCGAAATGAAACCCACCCGCGACGGCTATGGGCAGGGTCTGCTTCTGTTGGGGAAGACGAACCCGAACGTAATTGTGCTCTGCGCCGACCTCTCGGAGTCCACGCGCTCGCATTGGTTTAAAAAAGAATTTCCCGACCGTTTCGTGCAGATGGGGATTTTCGAGCAGGCCATGGCGGCTATTGCTTCGGGATTCGCCTTGGCCGGTAAAATTCCTTTCATCTCCAGCTACGCCGGTTTTTCTCCCGGACGGAACTGGGAACAAATCCGCACCACGGCCGCCCTAAACAACGCCAACGTCAAGGTGGCCGGCGCCCACGCCGGAGTTTCGGTCGGCCCGGACGGCGCCACTCACCAGATGATCGAGGATATCGCCATCATGCGGGTCATGCCCAACATGGTTGTGCTGGCGCCCTCGGACATGCATGAGACCAAGAAAGCGACCATCGCCGCCGCCAGCGTCTACGGACCGCATTATCTCCGTTTCGGGCGCGAGAAGTCGCCAGTGTTCACCACGCCGGCCACGCCGTTTCAAGTCGGGCGGGCGGAGACGTTTCGGTTCGGAACCCATGTGACCATCGTTGCCTGCGGGATCGTGGTGCATGAGGCACTTAAGGCCGCCGAGGAGCTATCAAAGAAAGGAATCGAGGCCGAGGTGATTGACTGCCACACCATCAAACCGTTGGACGTCAAGACCATTCTCGCCTCCGTGAAGAAGACTGGCTGCGTCGTCACCGCCGAAGAGCATCAGGCGCATTCGGGCATGGGCTCGGCGGTCTGTGAAATGTTGGCCTCGAACTTCCCCGTTCCTGTCGAGCGTATCGGGGTGCAGAACCGTTTCGGCGAGTCCGGGGACCCTTTCATGCTTATGGATGCCTTTGGACTAACCGCGCCGTATATTCAGATGGCTGTGCGTCGGGTGGTTGCCCGCAGGGATGGCAAGCGAGTTTCGGAAATTCCGGAGTACATCACCGCCGCGGAAAAACGCGCCGCGGATTTGAAGAAACAGATTATCTCCGAGGCGCTGGCCCGAACCCCGCGCGAATGGGGCGGCAAGAAGGGCACGATCAAGGATTTGATTGCTGAAAAGAAAAAGAAGGCCTGATATGGCGAAGCATTCCACAAAATTCGACATCATCTCCATCGGCGACGCCACGCTGGACACTTTCGTCCGGGTCTCCGAGGCATCGGTGCTTTGCGATGTTAATCGCGAGGCCTGTCTTCTTTGTTTTAATTACGCCGACAAGATCCCCATCGAACGGCTGGATCGCACAGCCGCCGGAAACGCGGCCAACAACGCGGTAGGAAGCTCGCGGCTTGGCATGAAGGCGGCGTTCTACTCGGTTATCGGCGATGACGAGATCGGTCACCTCATCTACTCCACCATGCGCGTCGAGAGAGTAGCCACCGATTACCTGCAAGTGGATCCCAAAAACGAATCCAATTACTCGGTTGTTTTGAGTTACAAAGGCGAGCGCACCATTCTTGTTTATCACGCCCCGCGCGTTTATCGGCTTCCGGAAATGGCGCCATCGAAGTGGGTTTACTATACCGAGATTGGTGAAAATCACGAGAAGTTGGAGACCAGAATTTTGGCCTACATCAAAAAAACCAACGCCAAACTGGCCTACAATCCCGGCACCGGCCAGATCCGCGAGGGTATTGAACGGATGAAACGAATTTTGATTGAGACCGAGGTTCTTTTCGTCAACAAACAGGAAGCGGAGAAATTGGCGGGAAGGCTTGGCGGTATTCCGGCTTTGGCCGCGGCGCTTCGCGAATACGGGCCGAAGATCGTGGTTATCACCGACGGCCCGCGCGGAGCGTATGTCTATGATGGCCGCCACACGCACTCGATCGGAGTTTTTCCGGTAAAAGTCGTGGAGATGACCGGAGCCGGCGATGCCTTTGCCACTGGATTTATCACTGCTCTCCATTACGGGAAACCAGTGTATGAGGCGCTGCGCTGGGGTTCGGCCAATTCCACCGGAGTAATCATGCAGATCGGTCCGCAGGCCGGATTGCTCACTCGCATCGGGATGCAGAAAATGCTCAAACGGTTTGCGAGGATAAAAGCGACAGAAATGCGTGTTTAAGTCGTCATTGCGAGCGAAGCGAAGCAATCCCGATAAGACGAGATTGCTTCGTCCCCTTCGCTACGCTCTGGGTCCTCGCAATGACAGACTAGGATGCTGGTCACACTCAAAACAATTCTTAGTAAAGCCCATCGCCGCGGTTATGCCGTCGGCGCCTTTAACATCAACAATTTGGAAATCTGCCAAGCGGTCATGATCGCGGCGGAAAAAATGCGTTCGCCGGTGGTGCTTCAGACCTCCGAGGGTGCGATTGATTATGCGGGCATGGATTACCTCGCGGCCATCGCTCGGCTGGCCGCAGAGAAGGCGCGCGTGCCGGTCGTTTTTCATCTGGATCACGGAAAGGATCCGAAACTGGTGGAGCGCGCAATCAAAAGCGGATTTTACACTTCGGTGATGATCGACGGCTCGTCCCATCCGTACAAAGAAAACGTTCGGATTACGAAAAAAATCGTCGCGATGGCTCATCGCCGCGGTATCTCGGTCGAAGCAGAGTTAGGTGCCATTGCCGGCATCGAGGATTTTGTTTCGGTCTCGGAGCGGGACGCGAGATTCACGAATCCGGAGGAGGCCGGGCGGTTTGTCCGAGAGACCGGCTGCGACGCGCTGGCGGTTGCCATCGGCACCGCGCATGGAGCGTTCAAGTTCAAAGGCGAACCAAAACTCGACATCGTTCGTTTGAAAAAGATCAAGGCCGCGGCGCGCCTTCCGCTCGTCCTTCACGGCGCCTCCGGGGTCCCGGCGGACATCAAGCGCATCTGCGCGAAGTACGGCTGCAAAATCGCGGAAGCGCGCGGTGTGTCCGATTCTCTTATCAGCGCGGCCGTCCGCGGCGGCATCAACAAGATTAACATCGACACCGATTTGCGCCTGGCCTTCACCGCCGGCGTCCGCCACGCGCTGGCCAAACATCCTGAAGGAATTGACCCGAGGAAGGTTTTGGGTCCGGCGAAGGAGCTCATCCAGCAGGTCGTCATGCAGAAGATGAAACTCTTCGGCTGCGCCGGGAAAGCATAATTGTGGAGGTATATTTGGAAATCGAAAAGCCG
>MGDZ01000044.1 GCA_001791115.1 Candidatus Uhrbacteria bacterium RIFCSPHIGHO2_02_FULL_57_19 | reverse complement strand
GGAAAGGCGGCGGGGATGCGACGGACGATCAGAAGGACGTGTGACGGAGGAACAGGTTCCTGGGCCACCCGGCCCCCTTTTTTTGTTTCCCGGCGTACGCCGCCGCTGTAACACGGGAGTGATATTTTCCTCTTTGCGGGGAATGAATTTTTCCGCCTCAGCTAAGATGCTGGGGTATGAAAATCATTCCCATGTCTGCCAAAGAGGTTAAGAAGCTGGAGGCGGTTGAAACGGTGCGTTCAGGCCGCCTCACACAGAAGGAGGCCGCCGAACGTTTGAAGGTTACGGATCGTTGCCTCCGGTATTGGCTCGATGCTTTTGAAACGGACGGGGCTGCCGGCCTGGTTCACGGCAACCGCGGAAAACAGAGCCCGCACCGGGTTCCGCAAAAGGAACGGCAGGCGATCCTCTCGCTCATCCGCACGAAGTACCGGGATTTCGGTCCGACCCTGGCGTCCGAAAAGCTCCTCGAGCTTCATGGCATTCATCGGGATCCGACCACCATCCGTGATCTCATGATCGCGGAAGATCTCTGGATCCCGCGCCGCCTGCGCAAAGGGGCCGCCCTCATCGTTCATCGGGCCTGGAGAGAACGTCGGGCCCATCGGGGCGAGCTCGTCCAGTTCGATGGTTCGTACCATCCTTGGTTCGAGAACCGCCTGCTTGACGCCTCCGGAGCGCCCGCCGAGCTCTGTCTGCTTCTGGCGGTCGATGATGCCACAGGCGAGATCCTCTGGGCCCAGTTTGCAGAGCACGAGGGAACGCTTCCCGTGATGCGGTTTTGGATCGAATATGCGGGACTTCACGGCCTGCCCAAGGCGGTGTATCTTGACCGGTTCTCCACCTACAAGATGACGCAGGACGTCGCCCTTCAGAATCCAGACCTCAAGACCCAGCTTCAAAGGGCGATGAAGACGCTCGGGGTCGACCTCATCTTCGCCCTCTCGCCCCAGGCCAAGGGTCGCGTGGAACGACTGTTCAAAACGCTCCAGGATCGGCTGGTTAAAGAGCTGCGGCTCCGAAACATCTCAATGGTCCGGGACGCCAATCGATTTCTGGAGAAGACGTTTATCCGTTCTTTCAACAGGAAATACGGCGTGGAGGCAAGAGACGGCGCTGATTTCCATCGGACGCTCACGAAACGTCAGAAGGACGCGCTCCCCGAGACGTTGTGCCGGATGGAGCAACGCGTGGTCATGAATGATTTCACGGTCTCGTTCAAGAGCCAGTGGTATCAGCTCCTGCCAACCAAAGGCCTCGCCATCCGCCCAAAGGACGGCGTGCTTGTCCGCGAGTATCCGGATGCCGCGGTCTCGTTCTCCATTCGGGACAGACGGGCGGACGTGCAAAGAATCACCAAACGAACTCCCGTCCGGCGACAGTCCATCAATCGACCGACACCAACGCTCGTTCCTGCTTAAAACCGGAAATATTCATTCCCCGGAGAACCGGAAAAAATCATTCCCCGTTGACAGAAGTAGGCAAGAACTTGACAGGGATGGAAAATTGACGCAAACTCCGAATTTCAGACCTGCGGTAGGAGGATGGGGATGGAAAGGATGTGCGTCGAGTTCAGGTCGTTCACCTCTTTTTCGGAGGGGGAGAGGGAAGCGCTCTTTGAGCTGACCGAACCGTATCGCGAGCGTCGAAGTCTTTTCCGAAGCTGGCTCAAACACCCCAATCCGATCGGGATGTTTGCGGCGCTGGGCTGGATCGACGGACAGCTGGTCGGTTGGTCGGCAGTCGCTCTGGGAACCGGCTGGAACATGGGCACGGTCGGTGTCTTTGTTCATCCGGAGTTCCGTGGAAAGGGTATCGCCTTCCGGCTGCTCGACGTTTTGCTCGGCCGGCTTTCCGATCTTTCTCCGGAGTGGAGCGAGTACATGGCCTACAAGCAGGGAAAAGAATCCCTCTTTCGGCCGATCATCGAGCGACATGGTTTCAAGGATGTTTTTCTCCATTGGGAGGAATACTGCCGCGCCTCACGCCGGGCAGACGGGCTTGAACCAGAACCAGAGCGGGATCCGCGATGATCCTGCTTTTTTGTTTATAAAACACCGACTCAATGAGTCGGTGTTTTATTTGCTCCCGCCAAGAATCGAACTTGGATCTTGGGCTTCGGAGGCCCACATTCTATCCGTTGAACTACGGGAGCGCACGCTGTGCCAGTCGGTATATGCTATACCAGAAATGATGGAGTGGCAACTCTAAGGCCTCGGGCATGGTGGCGACTTCGCCACAGAAACCCATCTTGAACCGCGTGATTCCGGCCCAGGGATGATTAGGTTCATCGGGAGGAGCGATGCCCCAGAAGTCGTAAGAATTATTTCCATCAGCTTTCGCGGCGCGCATGATTTCCCAGTGGAGGAGGTGCGGCGCCATGAGGTTTCGATGGCGATCTCCGGAGGCGCCGTGTAGATAGGTTGCTGTGCCAGCAAAAAAAATCACCAAAGCTGAAGCGAGAGGTTCATCCTTGTGCCGCGCAGTGAAAATCGAGACGTTGGGAAGCGTCTCCATCATCTTCCTATAATATGTCGCCGAGTGGAGATGGAATCGGTCGCGCGCGGCGGTTGTCCGGAGAAGGTTGTAGAATTCGTCGAAGAGTTTGCCCTGATTGTCAGGCGTCGAACTTTCGACGACCACCCCGTGCCGTTCCGCAAGCCGGATGTTGTAGCGAGTCTTCTCGTGCATCGCAGCGAGGAGTTCATCCTCGGAGCGCGAGAGATCCACGATAAGCGTGTGTTGCGGCTGTCTGTTTTTCGCCAACCTAGAACCTAGAACCTCGAACCTATAACCTGGCTCGATGTGCAGAAAAATGCCCCGCGTTTTTTTGATGTCGTCTTGAATCTGTCGAAGGACATCCGAATTCCCGATTGGCCCCCGATGCAGATCCCAGCCGAAGAAGCGTCCACGGATCGGGTACGAGATGATTTGCGCCGCGGAGGTCTCGGTCGAGTACCGCCGCACCTCGCGGCCGACCGCTCGTTGAAACTCGCCCCACTCCCAGGACTGCAAAAATGCCCCGCTTTTGGGGGCGTGTTCGAGGACGAACGTGTTCCAATCCTTGACGTTATCCAAAACAGTCATCGTTTTCCCATTATTTTCAGCGCCGCGCGCAATCGTTCACCGGGCTCAATGATCTCCGCCGGCAGTTGGGCTACCGCGTCGGCCGCGTCCGCCCGACCGTAACCCAGGCCGACCAGGGCGTCAACGATCTCGTCTCCCTTCGATGTCGTCTTCGTAATGTCGGCGATGACCCCTTTGAGTTCGAGCACGATCTTCTGCGCGGTTTTCGTCCCCACGCCCGGCGCGGATGAGAGGAAGGTGGCGTCACCTTTGCCAATGGCCTCTCGGACCTTCCCGATCCCCAGAGAGAGCACGTGGAGCGCGGTTCGCGGCCCGACACCGGAAACCGAGATCATCTTCCGGAAAAATTCCAACTCCTCGCGGCTGCCGAATCCAAACAGTTCCCGACGATCATCGCGGATGACTTCATGAGTATAGAGATGAGCCAGCGCGCCCATCTTGAGTTTGGCGAGCTCGGGAACGGGGAGCGAGACTTCGTAACCAATGCCTCCGACTTCGATGGTAGCAGTGTCCTCGCTGCGATGAGTTACGATTCCCTTTAGTGTGGAGATCATAGAAACTTCTCGACTCCCTCGCTCTGCTCGGTCGCTCGAAGAATATCGATATTGTTCGAGCGAAGTCGAGAACTACCTAGAAATTGCATACGGGAGCCGGACATCCTCCGTCGTCGCTCGCGACTTGCGCGCTCGCTCCTCCCCAAAACCCCTCGGTTTTGGTTTTTCCGCCACGGGAAACTCCCGTTTCCCGACCCCTTCCCACGGCGGTTGTCCGTCAATGATTCTCTTAGAAATTGCATACGGGAGCCGGACAACCGCCGGAAAATTCCGATTCCACCGACACCTGCCGTTCGATTGGTCCCTTTTCGATCGGGCCGATGGTCAGCACCTGTTCGGGTTTGGAGCCGTAGCGGTAGACAGTGATGCCTTTGCACTTTAGCCTCCACGCGAGTAGATATGCTTTTCGCACGTCCTCGGGAGTCGCGTCCCGCGGCAGGTTGATGGTTTTCGACACCGCGTTGTCGGTGAACCGCTGGAAGACGGCCTGCATGCGGATGTGCCACTCCGGCTTGATTTCCAGCGCTGTGCGGAACAGCCGCCGCACGCCGGGCGGAATTCCCTTGATCCCGGCCAGCGTACCGCTTTGGGCGATCTGGAACATCATTTGAGTCGAGTAGAATTTCCGTTTGCGGGCGATCTCTTCAAAAAGCGGATTCACTTCCAGCAGCCGCGTGCCCTCCATCACGTTGCGGATGAAGGCAATGGCAAAGAGCGGTTCGATGCCAGAAGAAGCGCCGGCGATAATTGAGATAGTTCCCGTGGGTGCGATGGTGGTGACGGTCGCGTTGCGCATCGCGCGGAATCCCTTCTTCTGCCAGAGGGATCCTTTGAAGTTGGGGAATGAGCCGCGGCTTTTGCCCAGCTCGCGCGAGGCCTGCCATCCCTGGTCGCGGACGAACTTCATGAGCCGCGCGGCGTAGAGCAGAGCCGCTGGGGAGTCATAGGGCAGACCCATCTTGATCAGCGCTTCGGCGAAACCCATCACCCCCAGGCCGATTCGGCGGTTGGAGAGCGTGGCCGCGCCGATTTCCAAAGAGGGGAATACGTTGGCCTCAATGACATCGTCGAGGAAGCGGACGCCCAGGCGCACTACTCCAGAGAGCCGTTTCCAGTCTGTTTTGCCCTTTCCCTGCCTGCCGGCAGGCAGGTCGATGAATTTGCCGACATTGATCGACCCCAGGTTGCAGGATTCTCGGGGGTGTAAGGGTAATTCGCCGCATGGATTTGTGGACTCGATTTCGCCTACATGTCGCGTAGGATTTTTCCGATTGATTTCATCAATCCAGATCATGCCCGGGTCGCCGGTCTTCCAGGTGTTGGTGGCGATGATGTCGAAGATCTCCTTGGCTTTGATTTGACCGACGATTTTGTTGCTCCGCGGATTTTTGAGTGGGATGTCCCCGCCGCGGACAATCGCCCGCATCGCCGCGTCAGTTGCCGTCACCGAAATATTGAAGTTCTCCAGGAATCCCGGAGCGGATTTGCAGGTGGCGAAATCTGCGATATCCGGATGATTAATCGGGAGGATGCCCATGTTGGCCCCGCGCCGCCTGCCGCCCTGCTTGATAACGTCGGTGACCGTGTCGAAAATTCGGATAAAAGAAATTGGGCCCGATGCGACACCCCCCGTCGAACGGACGATGTCTCCGCGGGGACGGATGCGGCCGAAAGAGAATCCAGTGCCCCCACCCGATTGATGGATCAGGGCCGTTGCCTTGAGCGAGTCAAAGATGCTTTCCAAGTTGTCTTCGATGGGCAAAACAAAACAAGCGCTGAGTTGACCTTTGGGCTGGCCGGCGTTCATCAGAGTCGGCGAGTTGGGCAGGAATTCGCCCTTGGTCATGGCTCCGTAGAAGAGTTCTTCGTACTCGGCGATCACGTCCCGGGCCGCGCCGTAGCGCTGCTCGCTCTGGGCGATGGCCCGAGCCACCCGGCGGAAGAGTTGGGAGGGAGTTTCGATCACTCGTCCAGTCTCGTCTTTTTTGAGATACCTGCGTTCAAGCACTTTGATGGCGTTGACTCCCAATTTGAGGTCGTCCTTGACCCCGAAGAACTCCTTGACCTGCCGCACCTTGGCGTGCTCAGAGCGGTAGAGGATGTAGGCCTTGGCCACCTCGGGGTAGCCGCGCTCCATGAGCGCCTCCTCCGCCGTGTCCTGGATGTCCTCGACCGACGGGATGCGGCCGTCGTAGGCCTCCTCGAGGAGTGAGGTCACGCGTTTGGCCACCGAGTCCGCCGCTCCGGCGCCGCCCTTGCCAACCTCAACCATGGCCTTCCCAATGGCGCGGGCGATCTTGGACGGCGAAAACGGCTCCAGCCGCCCGTCACGTTTGCGGACAGTGGTGAGAGTGGGGCGAGTTTCCTTTGGCATACGGTTACATTCTAACAGAAAAAGCCGCGCTTGATGAGCGCGGCTCCGGGGAATCTCCGTCAAATTTTTCTGATCCCGATCCAGAGAGTGGCGCCGGCGAGGTCGAGCTCGGCGCCCTGGTCGGCTTTTCCTTTTCCAGCGGCGATAGATTCGCCGCGGACGGCGTCGAGAATTTTCTGGCCTTCGGTTTCAAAAGTCTCGCGGACAGCAGAGTCATCCGTTTCATAGGAAAGGGTGATCCGGTCGGCGATGGTGAGTTTGGCCTGCTTGCGGAGGTTGTTGACCGCGCGGATAATCTCGCGGGCGATGCCTTCGCGCTTGAGGTCGTCCGAAATTGCGGTTGAGAGTCCGACGCTGATTCCGGAGCCGAGCTTGATCGCACGACCTGCACGTTCCTCGATGTGCGACCTGCCTGCCGGCAAGGCAGGGACGAGGCGCACGGCTTTCACATTGAGTTCTTCGGCAATGATGGGGAGGATATCGTCCGCGATCGTTCCTTTGCCTGCCTTGCCGGCAGGCAGGTCGATTGCGATCTCGCAGTCGGCGAGAGGCTGGCGGACTTTGATCTTCGCTTCGGCGCGGATGGCGTGGCCAAGTTCCACCGCGAGCCGCGCGCGGGCCATGCCGGCGATGAGATCGCGGTCGATCCGCTTCGGATCAGAGGATGGCCAGTCCTCGAGATGAACAGAAGCGTGCAGCTTGGAGGGTGCAGCGCGCAGTTCTTGATAGAGCGATTCGGCGAGGAAGGGTGTGAACGGCGCCATGAGTTTTGAAAGGGTCACGAGGACCTCGCGGAGCGTTTCGATACCCGAGGTTTTAAACCGTTCGCGGCTGCGGCGCACGTACCAGGTGGAGAGGTCGGTGATGAAGTCGGCGATGAGGCGGCCCGCCTCGGTCACCCGATAGCTCTCGAGCAGCTTGGTGACCTGGTCAATGAGGAGATGGAGGCGCGAGACGATCCATCGGTCCAACGCGTGGGCCCCCTTGATTCCCCGCTTGGTTGATTCGTACGTTTTGTAGAATGTCTGAACGTTCCAGAGGATGAGGAAAACCTGCTTGGTGACCTGATCGAGATCCTTTTCATCGAACCGTTTCGGGTCGCCGGGCTGGTTTACGGTGTACATGTACCAGCGCACCGCGTCCGCGCCGTATTTTTCGATCATGGCGAAGGGGTCGACCACGTTGCCGCGCGATTTCGACATCTTCTGTCCCTTGGCGTCGAGCACGTGTCCGAGGCAGATGACGTTCTTGTACGGCGCTTCGCGTTCAAGGAGTGTTGAGACGGCAAGCAGCGTATAGAACCATCCGCGTGTCTGGTCGATGGCTTCTGAAATATAGTCCGCGGGGAACGCCTCGCCTTTTTCGATCTGCTTTTTATTTTCAAAAGGGTAGTGATGTTGAGCAAAGGGCATGGAGCCGGAGTCGAACCAGACGTCAGCGACTTCTTTCACTCGAGACATTTGTTCGCCGCACTTCGGGCAGTGGAATTTAGTCGTATCAATGTACGGCCGGTGGAGGTCAACGAAACCATCCGCGTCACGCGGGAAATCTCGCATGCGGAATTTTCGCACCCCGCCGTGGCCGATGTAATCCTCGGTGTACCATTGCTCGGCGATCTGGCGAGTCGAGAGGCCTTTGATCGCGCCCTCCAGCACCCACCACGGGTCGCCATGACCGACAAGAAGAAATTTTTTTCCGCGGTATTTTTCTTCGAGTTCCTGGACGAACTCCATCTCCCGACGCAGAACGTCCTTGAGTGTCTCGCCGCCCGCGGGCGCTCGGTCGAACCGCTCTAGTTCATGGGAGAATTTGGCTTTGAATTCTGAGACTGACAGCTCGTCGTACTCGCCGAAATTCATCTCGCGGATCCTTTGGTCGTAAGCGACCGGGAGTTTCAGCGTCTTGGAGACGATCTTGGAGGTCTCTTTGGTCCGGGGATAATCCGAGGAGATAATGAGATCGATTTTTTCTTTCTTCAGTTTCTTGGCCGCCTCGGCGATCTGACTCCTTCCTTTCTCGGTGAGGCGGTAGGGCTTGGAGATGTCAGATGAGGCGATGTTTTTGGTATTTGTCTCTGACTCGCCGTGGCGCAGCAGGTAGTAGGTGTTGCCGGATGACGACTCGGGGAAGTCCGCGAGCCCGCCGACAACTTTCTTTTCTCCACACTCGCAAATCCAGATGGGGAGGGGCGTACCCCAGTAGCGTTCACGGGAAAAGGCCCAGTCCTTGACCTCGCGGAGCCATTCGCCGAACCGTCCGTCGCGAATGTGCGTCGGAATCCAGTTGATTCCTTGATTTGCTTTGATCATTTTGTCGCGGAGCTTTGACATCCGGACGAACCACGATTCTTTGGCGTAGTAGAGAAGCGGGGTGTCGCAGCGCCAGCAGAAAGGATAGGTGTGGCGGATGATCTCTTTCTTATAGAGGAGGCCGCGTTTCTCGAGATCCTCGATGATCTTCGGGTCCGCTTCTTTGACGAACACGCCGGCCCAGGGTTTGACCTCGGGGATAAAGCGGCCGGCGAGGTCCACCAGATGTTTCTTCGGGAGTCCGAGCTTCA
>MGDZ01000043.1:2571-35172 GCA_001791115.1 Candidatus Uhrbacteria bacterium RIFCSPHIGHO2_02_FULL_57_19 | reverse complement strand
GCGTCGGTGTGTCCGATCTCAATGGTTTTACCGTTCAATGCTCGGCAGATGTCACCCGGCTTGTAAGCCCCGGGTCCGGGCATGTTTTCCGTGGCGGCAATAATCCCGTGCACTTCGGCCCGCGGAGCGAGCTCTGTAATTTTTGAAAACACCCCCAAAACCGCCGCGGCCCCCGACATATCGAGTTTCATGGTGGCCATCGAATCGCCTGGCTTAATCTGCAGTCCGCCCGAGTCAAAGGTAATTCCCTTGCCGACCAAAGCAATCCGCTTCTTGGCCCCGCGTGGAGCGTAGGTGAGATGGATGAAGTACGGCGCTTCACTGGTGCCCTGGGCTACGGCCAAGAATGCTCCCATTCCCCGGCGCTGTATCTCCTCACGATCAAAAATCTTGACGCGCACCTTGCCCTGGCTGCCTTTAGCGATGGCCCGAGCGTGCTCAACCAGGTGACTGGGCACGCAGACTGATGCCGGTTCATTGACTAGGTCGCGGGCATAGATCGTCGCCGCGGCCGCCAGTTTCGCATCACCAACACCCTGGGCGACGGCACGCGCTTTTACCGCGTCATTCTCGATGATGATGAGTTCGCGGATGTTCTTATCCTCGGACTTCTTTGATTCCTTGCCCCGATATTTTGAAAAATCGTACGAGCCCAGTAATGCCCCTTCGATCAACGCGGAAGCAACATCTTTAGCTGACCGCCCTCCGATACCAGCGCCGTATAGAATCGCCGCAACGGTCTTCACTTCCTTTCCACGAAGATTTTTAATCACGGTTCCATAAACGCGACGGATTGTTTCATCCGAAAACGATTTTTGGTCTCCAAGACCAACCACCAACACGCGCTTGGCTTTAATCTTTCCACCGGTGGAAATTGTAAACATTTCTCCTTCTTTGCCTTGAAAATGGATGTCTTTTATTTCTTGGCTGATGATGCCTCCCAAAGCGCGACCAATCCCGCCGTAGGCGGAACTCGGCTTTTCTACTCCCTCAAAGAGATTGACTACCAAGATATCGGCCGGAACTTTAAGAATGTCTTCTTTAATAAGAAGGATTTCCATAGCATTGTATTTATTGTTCGAGCGAGGACCCCGAGTACTCGGGGGACGAGTCGAGAACTTCTCGACTTCGCTCGAAGAATATTGAGTTGGAATCCTACCTCATTTCCGACATTTTGAAAAGACCCGGGACTGACCCGGGCTTTTCGCTAACGAGGACGATATTTCTTTAGTCGAAGCGCGTTTCCGACCACGGAGAGCGACGAGAAGGCCATGGCCGCGGCCGCCAGGATCGGATTTAATAAAATTCCGGCTAGGGGGTAAAGAACGCCGGCGGCAACCGGGATAAGCACGACGTTGTAGCCGAAAGCCCATACCAGATTCTGCTTGGCGTTTTTGATGGTGGCGGCCGAGAGACTGATGGCATCAGCCACGGCCCGCAGATCGCCGCGCATTAGCGTCACGTCCCCAGCCTCCATGGCGATGTCCGAACCGGTGCCGATGGCGAATCCGACGTCAGACTGCGCCAGCGCCGGGGCGTCATTCACCCCATCCCCGACCATGCCCACCTTAAGACCCATGACTTGCAGATCTTTAATGACCTGAACCTTGTCGGCCGGCAAAACCTCGGCGTGAAATTCCTCGATTCCCACCTGTCCGGCAATGGCTCGGGCCACGCGCTCGTGATCTCCAGTAAGCATCACCAGCCGGAGCCCGCGGCGCTTGAGCCGCAGAACGGCGTCTTTTGATGTTTCCTTGATGGTGTCGGCAATGGCAATGATGCCGATCACCCGTCCGTCCCTGGCGACAAGAATTGAAGTCTTGCCCTGCTCTTCAAGCGGTTTAAGTTTTTCATCCCAGCCGGTGTCGGCGATCCCGCTCTCCAGCATCAGTTTTCGCGTTCCGATGAGTATCGGCGATCCTTCGACTGTCGCTCGAATGCCGGCTCCGGTTACGGCCTCAAAGGCGCTGGGATCGGTCAGAGTCAACTTGCGCTCTCGGGCGGCGTCCACAACAGCGCGGGCCAGCGGATGTTCGCTCCTCTGTTCGGCCGAGGCGGCCAGCCGGAGTATTTCGTCCGAATCCCCATCGAGGACATCGGTTACCGCCGGCTTGCCCCTGGTAATCGTTCCGGTTTTATCGAAAACGATAACCTTCAGCTTGCGGGCCGTCTCCAGAGCCGCCGCGTCCTTAATGAGCACTCCCATCTCCGCCCCTTTTCCAGTTCCAACAATGATGGCGATGGGGGTGGCCAAACCCATGGCGCAAGGACAGGCAATGATGAGCACGGCCACCGTGTTGATGAGCGCGAAGGTGAAGGCCGGCGCCGGTCCGAAAACCATCCAGACGATGAAGGTCAGGGCGGCGATGACAAAGACGATCGGCACGAAAATCGAAGCGATGTAGTCGGCCAGCCTTTGGATGGGCGCCTTGCTGCCTTGCGCCTGCTCGACCAGACGGACGATCTGCGCCAAAACGGTGTCACTGCCGACCTTGGAGGCCTTCATGGTTAATGCGCCCTGCTGGTTAACAGTCGAGCCGATGACCGAATCGCCGACTGTCTTGTCCACCGGAAGCGATTCTCCGGTAACCAGCGATTCGTCAATGGCCGAGGCGCCCTCGATGATGTGTCCGTCAACAGGCATCTTCTCACCCGGTCTGACGCGCAGAATATCCCCAACCTTGATTTCCTCGATGGGAACATCTTCCTCTTTTCCGTCAACGACGCGGTGGGCGATCTTGGCCTGCAAACCAAGAAGTTTCCTGATGGCCTCGCTGGCCCGCTTTCGCGCGATCGATTCCAAGTACCGGCCGAGAAGAATGAGGGTGATGATCACCGCCGAGGTGTCGTAATAAAGTCCCGCTTTCATCCCGCCTTGGGTCAGGAATTGCGGCGCAAGGGTGGCCACGACGCTGTAGCCGAAGGCCGCCAGCGTGCCCACGGCCACCAGCGTGTTCATGTCCGCCTTTCTATAACGAACGAGCAGTTTGAGTCCGGAATAGAAGGTGCTCCCAACCCAGAACTGAACGGGGATCGTCAGGAGAAGAAGGACGAAAGGATCGGTCAACGCTTTGGGGATGAACGTCAAGTACTCGGGATAGCTTCCAAGAACAATCAAAACGGAAAGCAGAATCCCCGTCCAAAGCTTACGTTTCATCCCCGCCTGCTCCATCTCGCGCAGCATGGAGGCATGGTCGTGTCCGGACGCGCCCATGGGCGGGTTGACTTTTTCGGCTGCCGGAGGTCGGAGATCATAGCCCACATCCTTGACCGACTTGGTCATTTGTTCCAAGGTCACCCGCACCGGATCGAACTCCACCTGCGCCTTTTCCGTCGCCAAGTTGACGCTGGCCTTGGCCACGCCGGGCAGTCGGCTAAGCGCGCCTTCAATGGTTCTGACACAAGACGCGCAGTGCATTCCTTTGATTTCGAAGGTTTTCTTTTCCATAAAGTTTGTAGTGTTCGTTAGAATCTTCCGGCCAGATTCCCCACCAGCACTCCGACGGCAATGGCCACTCCTCCGATGATCAGCATTTCCAATCCGTGGCGCAAAATACTGATCCTGAAGACCTTGGCGCCAACCGCTCCTAAGACGAAAAGCGATGCCAAGGAAATTCCGATGGATAGCCGCAGTGCCGCTCCCGGTTCGAGGAAGGCGTAGGGAGCCAGAGGCAGAAGTCCAGCCAGAAAGTAAGAGAAGAACATGATCACTCCGGCAAGCAGCGGCTGTCGGACGCCGGTGGATGAGCCGTTCATGTATTCCTCGGCCGAGTGTTCCGAGAGATAGCTCCCCACGGCCATGGAGAACGCCTCTACCGAGATAAGCACCGTGCCGGCCATGAAGATATTCTCCCGCGACATGCCGGCAACGGCCACTCCGGAGAGCAGACCCACGGTGGAAACCAGGCTGTCCTCCACCCCGAAGATGAAGTTACGAATATAGACAGCGAAGGATTCCTTTCGTTTTGATTCGCCAACCGGCATTAAATGGCGCGGCATAGTGTTTTTTACTTTATCCAATCAATTTCGTATTTAATCCAGCCCTTGGATTTCTCGCGCCGCAGCCAGATCCAAGCCGCCCTTCCATCAAGATCAACAATCATCTTTCCGATGGTGGTTTCATTGGTCAGGCTGTTTTTAATGCCTTGCGATTCATCATCAGCCAGGGATTGAAGCTGATCAACGGTCATTTTTTCGCGCGCCGTCGATTTTGCGAATGAATATCTGGGGAGGGTGCTGGGAGGTTTTCGGCCTCCGCTCGGAAGCGTCTGGAATCTTTTGAGGCCGGTCAGATAATGATTGGCGTGGACAAACGGCGTCGGAGGTCTAATCATCGTCTGTTTGCCTGCCGTGGATTCGATATTCCAGATCTCTCCATCCGGACCGACGAAGATATGGTTGTCGCCAGACGAGCGCCTCATCCGGGCAAACCGCCAAAAGTCTTTTTCGGGCGAGGAGGAATCAGCCAACCAGCGGGCAATCAGGTCTCGAGGAACGCCTAATCGTTTTTCCGCGTGCATTTCGTTTACCGCATGGACAAAACCCCGAGAATTGATGCCCACGGCGTTTCCGCCGACTGTGTTTTTGTAGAACAGTTCCAAAGTGGTCAGCCGGCCGACTGTTTTTCGAACAACGCAGAGACGATCTTCCGACCCCGCCTCCCAATCCTCATTATGGCTAATCAGCCGTCCGCTGTTGGTGATGATTGTGGTGCACTTTTCGCGTCCACCTCCGAGCTCGTCGTCCAGAGCCACTGTCCACATATCAAGGAAAGCCACGCCGGCGCCCCGGGCATAACCCTGATATTCGTCAATGTACCGTGGCAGGAATTTGCGGGCGTAAGGAAGATATTTGACTGCTCTTTCAACCTTTTCCTTCCAACTGCCTTTCCGGGATTCCCGGCGCAGTGTCTGTCGCAGATAAAGCCCGAGCTCCCGGCCCAGAGCGAGTCCCAATCGGTAATGGTCGGGCGCTTTGAAGACGTGATAATTTTTGTGTCTTTTCACCGCCCAAGTATATCACCGCGGAGCTCCGTCTTCACGCCCCGCAACCCTGGCCGCCGCTCCCGGAAACCGGCTCAACCTCGGCCAGTATGTCGCGGAATCCCGAAGCGCTGGAGTATTTGGGACCGAGGGCTTCCAACGGATCGACATTTGTCCAATCAATTCCCTTGGTCTTGAAGTATTTGGCCATAGTCAGATATGTGTCAGGGAACCAGAAGGAATTGACCTTGAGGGCGATCTTGTACATGTCCGTTTCGCCGATCCCTTGGCTGGCCATAAGTTCAAGGAGTCCCAACATGGCCATTCCGTGGTTGCAGTCCGGGAAGTAGGTGGGATTGTTGCAGCAAGGGCGGTAAATGTTGAGCGAGACGCGATTGACCAGGTCCTGCTCTTCGGTGGTGAGCGCGATCAAAGCGTGCTTACTGTAATGCTCCATGGCGTCACCCTTGGCCAATCTCCAACCTCCGGTGGAGGCGAATTTTCCAGCGCCGCCGTACTTAGGATCCTGCATCGGCCCTTCATCAAGGACGGCATTTTTGTTGGCCAGACCAAAAGCCCACAGCAAATTAAGCAAGAGACCGGAATTCTTGGAATTGATGGTCAGATTGCCGTTATCCTCGCCATTGAGCAGGGCTTTTCCCTCCTCTCCCAAACCGCCGCGCGCGGCGTAAAGCGCTTCGAATTTTTCCGCGTCAATGGCTCCAGCGGCGACAAGCTTCTTGCCCAGATCACCCCAGCGAACCGGAAGCGCAACGCCCTGTGACGGCAGGATCTGATTTTGATCAATTGACACTTCTTCGGTTTTGGGTGCCGCCGCCGTTTGCACCGGAGTATTGGTTTTTGCCGTCGTTTTTTTGAAGTTAATTAAGGAACGGAAATCCAGCCCCAAAAAAGCGTTGCCGACGAACAATCCAGTGGCGGCGATGGCAATCCATTTCCAAGGGATGGTCAATTCAAGATTTTTTTGGACAGCCTTCTCTTTTTTTTCCTCGTTTTCGTGATAGGTCATATCTGTTCTTTGATATTAGCCGCCGTTACCAGCCTGCCTGTCGGCAGGCAGGTCGCGACAGCAGGCAATTAATTTTTTGACCAAGCCGCGCCCTGCGGGATAATTCCGCCAAGCGTGGACCAAGGCCAGCAAGAGCCACAGGATGGCGAGAAAAACAATCGCCGAGAGTGGCCGCCGTTCCGCATCGAGCAAAAAAATCGCGGCCAAGGTCAGTGACAGCAGAAACGGCAGGCGAAACACTCCCCATTCCTCTTTGAATTTCTTTTCAGCCAGATGATAGAGGCCGACAACGCTCTCCCCGACGAGCACGGCGACAATCGTCCGGTCGACGGCATATCCCAGCCAGCTCATAACTAATAAAGCCGTCCAGGTGATAAAGACCCCGGCACAGAGCGGGCAGATCTTTATCTTCAAGAGCGATTTTGCAGCCAAGAAAACGGCAAAGAGTGACGTCACCGACAATAACACCGTCAGAGTTAGAGTCATCATATTGACAATTCAATCATGGCGGCCGCTGCCAGAAGCAAGCCCAAGGTCAGAATCATTCCCTGAAAAGGGAAATTCTTTCCGCGAATTCGCGTCAAGGCGCGGCTCGTCGCGGGGGCCAAGAGGACCAATAGTCCGCCCAATAATCCGCCCAGCGTGAAACGATTATACACGTAGGTGCGATTGAGAAGCGAACCGTAATCGCCGGCAAGCGTAAGATACACCGACGAGTAGTCGGGTATGAGGCGTGCCAAGGGAAAGACGGTGGTCACCCAAGAGAAGGCGGCGATGGCTTTGGTCTGATGCGGAAAGTATGAGCGCTTGACGAGACGCCCGATCCACAAACCCAAGGCCGCGGCAAAGGCGCCGATGAACAACCCGACAGTCGGCGGATTGACTCCCAGATAGACAGCAGCCACCGCGGCAACGCCGGCGCCGGCAGTGCACAAAGGACAGTGAGCCAGCGCCTGTCTGGGAACTACCGTGATGAAGACAGCGGCGATAACCGCGGCAATTCGTTTGATCATATCTTCATGAACACATCTTCGGCGCCTTCCTTGTTTATGGCGTAGATCACGAATTCTCCGCGTTTTGCTCCAGGCATGCCCGGCGAACCAGACGGCATTCCCGGCATGGCAATGCCCCGCAGAGCCGGTTTCTCCTCCAGCAGTTTGCGGATGGCTTCCACCGGCACATGGCCCTCAATGACGTAATCGCCGACCACCGTCGTGTGGCAGGAGGCCAGGTCATTGGGAATGCCGAAACGCGTCCGCCTTTCCTCATTGTCTTGGGCCCACTCTGTCTCGACCTCGAAGCCGCTTTTCTTGAGGTAGGAGAAATAATTACCGCAACAGCCGCAAGTAGGCGAACGGTAAACAATCGCCTGAATCGGCGTTGAATCCCCGTTAGGACTGTTTTCCGTGGCGGGTGTCATCAAGGTAACGGCTCCCCAGCCGACGGCCACGGCACCGGCCGCCATCATGACTTGTTTGATTCGTTTGTTGAGTTTCATAATGATTCGATTACTGAACCACCGCGATCGTTCCTCTGAACATGCCCATGCCGCAACTAAACGAATAGTTTCCGGGCTGTTCCGGAGTGAAGGTAACGACATTGCTCCCCTTCTTAAGAAGAGTGCGTACTCCGAACTTCGGAGCGATGAGCGACGACAAGCACCCGCCGGCCCGAACCGCGGTGATTTCCCAGCGCACCGGAACTCCGGCGCGGACCGTGAAATTATCAGGATCGTAAGCCGCCTCTGTTCCGCCGACAGTCATCTTGATCACCTGTTTGCCGTCAATGATCGGCGGCGCCCCGTCTGCTTCGGCGGCGGCGGCATTCTCTCCTCCTCCCAGCGTCAGTCTCGGCAATGGATAACCGGCAACCGTGAGTCCGTTCCCAATGTTCCACAGGCCCAGCATGATCACCGTGGCGCCCGAGAATTGGAAGAAGATCTTACCCAGTTTTCCCTTGAACGAACTCGAGGCCCAACCCAGAGCCAGCAAGGCCGGCGCCGTGCCTAGGGCGAATCCAGCCAAAGTGGAGGCGCCGGCGAGGAAATTTCCAGAGGCCAGTGCGTAGAGCTGGAAGGCCTGAGTAAAACCGCAAGGAATGAAGAAGGTGGCGGCTCCGAGGAGAAACGGCGCAGCCGGGTGAGTTTTCCCTTCGGCGTCCATGATCCGGTGACTCCATGATTTCGGCAGACGCGGCAGCAGGCGTTTTAGCCAACCCGGGGCCATTCCCAGCATATCCAACCCCATGACGAGCATGTAGACGGCGGCCAAGGCGGTAATGATGCCGGTCATGGCCGGAGACGGAGAAAGCGCCTTTCCGGCCGCCCCAATAATCCCTCCCAAAAGGCCGTAGGAAGCGACCCTTCCGGCGACGAAAAGGAAAACCGGACGCATGCGGACCGCCGGCGAGGCGTTGGCGCAGCGGGCGTTGAATTTCGCGGCCGATGAGAGCAGAAGTCCGCCGGATACCGCCAAGCAAGATGACGTCCCGGCCACCAGTCCGACAAACAATGCCGCCAGAAATCCGGCCTTCTGGCCGATTTCCGGGCTTGTCCCCAACAGGCCCAGTCTGGTCAGAGCCGCGCCGGCCACAAGCACGACCGCGAAAAGCCAGAGCAACCGAAGCATTGACGGCCGTTCCATCGTGATTGAGGATTCGCGGTCATTTACATTTCGTACATCTCGCAACGAATACCCTTTCTCTTTAAGAACATTCTTGATCGGATCCAAGTCCGCTAGACGCTCGCTCTGGCAGACGATTCTCACCATCCCGCGGGCCGCGTCGGCGTCAACTTTGAGTATTCCGTCAATTTTCCGCAGACCGCGTTCAATGTTGATTTCGCAGGCATGGCAAGTCATCCCGTCAACTTTGAGATGACGTACTTCCGTGGATTCGCCGCTTGGCACGCCGTCTCCGTCGAGACGCGCCTTAAAGTCGGCGGCTTGCGCCGTTTTTAAGGACGCGACAAGCGCGGAGTCATCGGAAGCTACAATTAACGCTCCGCCTCTCCAGGTATCCACGCGCTCCACACCGGGAACGGAACCGATGGCTTCTTCGAAGCGTTGGGCGTTCTCTTTGTTCAATTCAGCGACCGACAGTCGCAATTCTGGCATAGGTTTATTTAAAGATAATAGAAAAACCGAGCACAACCGTAATTTAGCGGCTGACAGCCCGGTTTAATTGATCAAAATAACTGACGCCAAACGGCGACGCAGGAGGATTTTTTCTAAATGACCCCTGAATTTTTGATGAAGGCCTCCACTCGTACCAAAAGGCGCAACCAGCGCCAGTACGAAGACCAAAGCCGTTCCCAGGACAACGGAGGCGACTGGTAAAGCGCCGGCGGCTTCGGTTATGCCCATTGAAAGACAGTGCCTGGCGCAGGATTGCCCGGCATCTTGCGATGAACTTCCGCATCCTTGGTCACCGCAAGCGTCGGCGGCCATTGAACCGGCGTGAGCATCGTGCGCCAATCCAGCCGCGCCACGGACAAAAACGGCGCCGGAAAAGATCAGAAGAAGTGAAATAATCAAGGCAATCCCCTTTCGCATAATTGTATATATCAAATACCCTCGTGAGAAAAATGTCAAATTGAGGTATCATTTGATCGCTGGATATGCTGATCAAAAAATCAAGGAACGGGTTCACCCTGATCGAACTGCTGATCATTATCGGAGTTATTTCCATCTTGGCAGCAGTGATTTTGGTTGCCGTGGATCCGATACGACGGCGGGCTGAAGCCAGAAATGCCTCGCGCTGGGCCGAGGCAAGATCCATTCTCGAGGCGGTTTTGGAATACGCCACGGACAACGACTTTTTACCAACGGGCATTGATACCACGCTTCGGATGCTGGGAACCGCCGGAAGCGGCTGCACCGTCGCCTGCGGAGGAGTAACCCTCGTAGACGACGAGTCGTCAGAGTTTACCGCCGGCACAATGAACGCCACGCAGTGGGACAGTGCCAATAACTGGTTGGAACTAACCGCGGCAGGTCAAATCGCGGGGTCCGGAGATTTTACTTCGACAATAAAAGACGCAGGCAGCGTTGTTTCTTGGGATGTTATCTCTTGGGTACCACAGAGGCCGCTCTACAAGAATCTGCCCGGAAGCGCGCTGTCGGAGACGGATTACGCGACTGGCAACGCCAACATGACCGGCAATAGAGTGCTTTGGCATCTGGATGAATCAGCAGGAACAGCGGCGGCTGACTCATCAGGAACCGGCAATGGCGGCACGGCAACCGGCAGCTCAATTGTCACCGCCAAACTCAACCGAGGCAGGAGCTTCCCGGGTGGGACGATCACTGATTATGTCATCAAAAATCCCGCGGTCAGTTTCCCTACTACCTCCATCACCACGGAATTTTGGATCAAAACCAGTGACAGCAGCGACGGAATTTCATCCTATGCCACGACTTCGTCCGATAACACCTGGCTGGTTTTCAACAGCTCTAACCTGACCATTTACAGAGGCGCGGTGTCCACGGCCAGCGGTGTCGCGGTTAACGATAACGTCTGGCACCATGTGGCCGTTACCTGGCAGAGTTCAGACGGAAACGTCAGGGTTTACAAGGACGGCGTTTCGTCTTTTTCCGGAACCTTGGCCACCGGCACCTCGATCGGAGGAGCCGGTTCACTGGTAATCGCGCAGGACCAGGATTCGGTTGGAGGAAGTTTCGATTCCACCCAAGCCCTGGGCGGAACCCTGGACGAATACGCCGTCTTTAATCGCGTTCTGTCGCCCACCGAGGTCTCCGACCACTACAAGCGCGGCGCCGTGCGTCTCAAGTTCCATGTCCGGGCCTGTGACGACTCGCTCTGCGCCGGAGACACTTTGATCGGTCCGGACGGAACGACCTCCACTTTCTATTCCGAGTTGAACAGTTCATCACCAAGTCTCCCCTCCTTTGCTCTTACCAATGTTTCCAGCACGAGATATTTCCAGTACAAGACGTTTTTCGAAACGGACAACTCGTCATTTTCACCGGAACTTTTAAGCGCGACCATCGGATACGGCGGCGGAGCCACCAGCACTACCAACGACGCCTGTCTGGATCTGCGAAACAGTTTGGTTGATGGGTATCTGTCACAGATGCCCGTTGACGAAAGATGGGGCGACGATACCAAAACATACTACGCCATAAGAAGCCGGATTAGCGGACGGGTGCAGGTTACCGCCTGCGGCGCCGAACTGGGCGAGATCATCAGCGTGACGAGATAAACGCCGCATGAAACCAAAAAAATTCAATAATGACGCTGGGTTTACATTGATTGAACTGTTGATAGTCATGACTATCATTTCCGTCTTGGCGGCGGTGATTTTTGTCGCCGTTGATCCGGTAAGGCGGCTGGCTGAGGCCAGAAACTCCTCGCGCTGGTCGGAAGTAAGATCCATTCTCGAAGCGGTTTTGGAATACGCGACGGATAACAGCGTTCTGCCATCAGGCATTGACACCACGCTCCGAATGCTGGGAACGGCTACAGGCGGCTGCACTATCGCCTGCGGCGGATTGACATTCATAGACGATGAATCAGCGGAGTTCGCGGCCGGCACGATGAACAATACTCAGTGGGACAGCGGCAACAACTGGCTGGAGCTGACCGCTGCCGGTCAAGCTTTAGGTTCCGGCGATTTTTCATCTAACGTCAAGGATGCCGGTTCAATCATTGACTGGAACGTTATCTCTTGGCTGCCGCAACGGCCGTTGTATAAAGAACTGCCTAACAGCAGCCAATCTGAATCCGGCTATCCGACGGGCAATGCCAATCTGACCGGCAACCAGTTACTGATGCATTTAAATGATGTTGTCAGTTCAACCAGTTTTGCCGACACTTCCGGCAATGGCAATAACGGCTCGTGCGCCGGCGCTACCTGTCCGACTGCGGGAGTCAGCGGGAAATTAAATACCGCCACTTCATTTGATGGCGTCAACGACGCCATCACTACAGGATTGAACGTCGATCAATCATCCGGCCAACTGCTGACAATTTGCGCCTGGGCTTACCCGGCCAGCACCAGCGCCGGCGATCATGATCTGATCTCAACCGATAATGGCGGTTATGACTGGTCCATCGATCGTCTGGTATCTACCTGGCGGTTGGCGACCGGCAGCGCTTATTGGTCAACTGGTGTTTCGGTTGATGCCAGCACTTGGCAGCATGTTTGTGGCGTTTGGGACGCTAGTAACATTTATTTCTACAAAAACGGCGTTTCAACCAGTCTGGGTTCCGGGCCGGGATACGACACCAGCGACACTGTTTTAACTATTGGCCGTAACCCCGGATTCGCGGAACTTTGGGACGGCAGAATCGACGAAGTCGCGGTTTACAACCGCGCCCTTTCGGCCACGGAAATATCCGATCTTTACAAGCGCGGCGCCTTGCGGCTAAATCTTCAGGTTCGATCTTGTGACGATTCGGCCTGCGTCGGAGAGTCTTTTATCGGACCAAACGGCGCAACCTCCACTTATTACTCCGAACTCGCAAGCACCTCGGTCAATCCTCCGACTATGGCTTTGATCAATGTTTCCAGTACGCAATATTTCCAGTACAAAGCGTTTTTTGAAACAGATAACGTTTCGCTTTCTCCTGAATTAAAAAGCGTTACTGTCGGATATAGCGGGGGCGCCGCCACCAACGACGTTTGTCTGGATCTGCGAAGCAGTTTGGTTGACGACTACTTATCGCAGATGCCCGTTGACGAAAGGTTTGGTGACGATACTAAGACGTATTACGCCATAAGAAGCCGAGCTAGCGGACGAGCTGAGGTCATCGCCTGCGGCGCCGAACTGGGCGAGAGCATCAGCGTGACAAGGTGAACGCCGCATGAAAAAACACGAATATGAAATCAAACGTGCACGATGCGTAAAGCAATCGAGACGTCAAAAAAGACGATCGCGGGAGCGATCGTCTTTTTTGACTCCGTTTGCTTAACAAAACTCCTTATCCGAACACGAGCACTTTATCCGATTCTTCAACCATCTTTACCAAGTCCTTCATGGTAGTTGTCGGACAAACTTTACTTTCCGATTTCGAGCGGACTTTCAGGCAGGTTTCGCAAGCCAAAAGCGCGCCCTTCAGGTCTTTGAATTCCTGGACCTTTTTGGAAACATCAAACTGTTCGGTATCAAGAATATCTTCCGTCTCAACTCCCTCGTTCATGAGGTTAATTTTAACGGCATGACCTTCTTTGAGTGCGGTAATGCCAAAACGGAACGTGTTCCAAATGTGTTCCGGATTATTGGATTGCAGGATAATGCCGATTTTCATAGCAGTCTAACTTAAATCCTTTTTCTTTTCCATAAACTCTTTTTTATCCATCTCACTATTAGCGTATCGTTCCTGCAAAATCTCAAGCGCGGACCTGCCTGCCGGCAAGGCAGGTTTTTCGTTATGGTGAGTACCGCGAGATTGGCTGATGAGCCATTTGATAATCGCGACAATGCCGGCGATTATCAAGACCCACCAGAGAATCATAAATATCCAGCCAAAGCCGCCAAGAGGCCCGAATCCAAAATTCATCATATTGTTTGTTGAATTATTATTAAAAGGAGATGACCACCCTCCCCACATCATATTCATCATAGGCATCCAGCCGAGACTTCCCGCTGGAAGTGCCGCCGACGTGTCGCAACCGGAAAGACGTTTACCCATTACAATGTGAATCTGCTCCTCGCCGTCTTCGCCGTGCACTTGGATCATCATGGCGTTCATGGCGGCGTGCGAATCTCCGGCCATTTGGCCCATAAAGTATTCGCCAAGCACTCCATACTGCTCATCGTTTAGATCGGCGCACGCAATTTCCTTTGCCTGCAGTTTGTCCCAAAGTTCTTTGCCTTCTTGTTCTTCCCGGATCGTGTGTTCAACGACTTCATCCCAATCAACCTGGGTATTGGAAAATCCGCCCATCGTTTGGGCATTCACCGAGTCAGCAACAAGAATTGATCCCAAAATAAAAGTTGTAATTAAAAGTCTATTCATGCAACTGTATTTTAGCACATTTTATTGATTGGAATAGACACTGGGCAAAGCGGTGGTATAGCAGCAATGTGCGGCAGGCGCTATCATTCCCGGGTATGCAAGTTCCCCGGCGGAGGTCCGAACAGCACCGCAAGTACCAGCGCCCGAGCGACACTGACGCTCATCTCACGGCTGCGGCCATTGCCCGTCTTCAGGATGAGCTGGAACGGCTTCTGAAACACGAGCGGTCCAAGGCGGCCGACGAGGTGGCGCGCACCAAAGAAATGGGCGACCTCTCCGAGAACGCCGCTTACACCGAGGCCAAGTTCCACCTGCGGCGCATCAACGACAGCATTTTCTCCATCAAGGAACGCCTCAAACGCGCCATCGTCATTACGTCGGGCGCAAGCGTGTCGGCCAGGATTGCCATCGGTTCGATCGTCGTACTGCGCGTGAACGGCGAAGAGCGGACCTATGAGATTCTCGGCTCGCAGGAAACGAATCCCTCCCGCGGTCGAATCTCGCATTTCTCCCCCGTCGGCGCCACCCTGCTCGGCCACAAGGCCGGCGACAGCGTCCTTCATACCATTAACGGTCAAGATGTTGTCTACAAAATTGTGGAGGTGCGCTAGGACACCTCACTGCTTCACGCGGAGTACGCCGTTGAGCACCTTGATCATGCGCTCATGAATCCGATGGGAATCAAGCAGGGCGGCGAGGGCGGCATGTTCCTTTTTGAGGATGTGCGTTAGGGCAAGCCGCTTCACCGCGCCCGCGACCTTCACCGGATCATCGAAATTGGCAATGACCATCCGTCCAAGACCGGCCTTCCGAAGAATTTCCGAGAACCCGACGTTTTCAGAAATCAGGACCGGCGTCCCCAGGATCACCGCCTCGGCGGCGACGTTGCAGAACGTCTCGAAATGAGACGGCACGACCAGCAGGTTGATCGTACGGAAAAACTTCTGCAGGTCGTCGTGGCTCATCGGATCGCGCCGCACGATGGTTTCCGGAATCGGAAATTTCTTGTCGTGATAGGAGGTCACCACGACAGCGCGGTGAAGCCAGCGATCGGCGAGAAGCTCCTCGTGCAGCGCGATGAACGCCTGAAAATTCTTGACCCGCGACCAGCGGCCCACGGCGGCGATCACATACCGCCCGTCACGGCGGCGAAGTATGGGTGTTCCGGCATCCACGGGGTTCGGGATGACAACGCCGTGCTTGGCCGGCGCGCCCAGAATCTCCTCCTCCACTACCTTTCGGCAAAGCGATGACGGGAAAATGATGGCGTCCGCGGTTGACGCCTGCCAACGCTCGTAGTTGAGCAACTGATGCCGGGCGAAGTAGCCCATGCCAGTGACCTCGCGCTTCAACACGCCGGCATAACGCAGGACCGTCGGGATGCCAAGCTCATGCGCCGCCACGGCCAGAATCCACGGCGCGTAGTACGTTCCATTCAAGAGCACGACGTCCGGCGCTTCCTGGAGCAGGATCCTTTTCGTGGTCTCGATAAGGACGCGCCAGCGATTGCGGGCACTGGCCATCCCCCAGGCCCGTTCCCAGGGCTTCTGGGGGACGATGTCGATGGCATTGATCATGTGATGATGGAAAAAGGACGGATCGTAATGGCGAAAAATTACCGCGCCGAGAATATGCCGGGAAATCAGCACCTCGATGCCGACAATCACGTCATGTTTCTCCTCCAGCCAGTTGAAAAGAGCCAGGTTGGAGATCGTTATTCCTCCAAAGGCGTCACGGTGAACGTTCGTTGCGATTTTCATACAGGGGCCTCTACAAAAGTCGCTTTCGTCACGAGCATTTCAAATTTCGAAGCGAAAAATCACAAATGCGACGATGTTTATCTGGAAGATAAGCGGAGGAGCAGTTGCGATTTTGCAGCCGACCTGCCTGCCGGCAGGCAGGAATTTGAGATGCGCAGTAGAAATGGACCTTTGCAGAGGTCCCTACACCCAGTATACCAGATTGCCTCAAAGTTTCCCGAGGTCGATCGTGGTATTGATCCGAACGGCACCGCAAGTACCAATCCCTTCGCAGTCACCGCTGTCTGCTTCACGCCGGACGAAAAAAGCGTCCAGAGTACTCGGGACGCTTTTGCTCCATTGGATTACCGGGTCCGAATCAGACCCGCTTGACGTTGACGGCGCGAGGACCCTTTTCGGACGACTCCACTTCGAAGGAGACCGCGTCCCCCACGTGGAGCTCGGGAAAGGTCACGCCGACGAGGGAGGACGAGTGGAAAAAGACATCTTTCTCCTGTCCTTCCTGACTGATGAACCCGAACCCCTTTTCGGTCAGGCTCTTGATTGTTCCGTTCATACGATTGTATGTCATTGGTTGAATAATCCTGGTGTATCGGCTTTGGCATGCACTCGACCTTTATCCACGCCTCACACCGATTTCCCGGATAGGATACACTCTTCGAATGGAAACGTCGAGCAGGGGCGGGATTGCACGCAGAAGCGCGACTGAACCTCCGCGCAGCCCCGAGTACTCGGGGCGCGGAATCAGCAGGTTCAAAGTTTTCCGAGGTCGATCGTCGCGTCGATCCGGATCTGGGCGACGAAGTCCGGGATGTGGCTGACGATCAGCACCGCGCCCCCGAATTCGTCGATGGCCTTGGCGATGGTCGACAGGTGGCGGAAGTTGATGTGATTGGTCGGCTCGTCGAGGAGCAGGAGTCCGGGCTTCATAAGCACGAGGTGGGCGAAGACGAGCAGTCCCTTTTGCCCTTCCGAAAGATGCGAAATCCGGTTGCCAAGCGCCTTGCCGTCCAAGAGGAAACCCGCGGCAGTCGCGCGCAGAATATGCTCGTCCTTCTTCTCCATGACTTCCTCGAGACAGGCGTACGCCGTTTGACCGTAGTCGAGGGTGGCGAAGTCCTGGCTGTAGTAGCCGACGCGCACGTCTTTGCCGATCGTGATGCCCTCTGCCGTGTCGTTTGTGATGCGCTGAAGAAGCGTTGACTTGCCGATTCCGTTCGGGCCGGCGAGCAGCGCATGCGTCCCCTTGCGGAGCGTGAGGTTCAGTTCCTTCGTGACGTGCTTCCCATCCTTCATGATCCCAACCTGCGTGATGTCGAGGATCTTGCCGTTGAAGTCATACGGAAATTCCTGCATGGGGATAGTGAACTCCCGGATGGTCCTGTCCTCGCGGCGCACCTCCACGATGCTTTCTTCTGCCTCTTCGGCAGCCTCGCGCATGCGCTTCGCCACCGACCGCAGTTTGCCTCCCTTGTGCGCGAAGACCTCGGCCTGCTCCTTCTTCTTGCGGATCTCCATTTCGGCGCGCGCGTTCTGCATGCGTTCGCGCGAAGTTCGCTCGGCGATCTCCTCCACCACGTTCCAATAGTTGCCTTGGTACTGTTCGACCTTTTGCGTGTGGACGTCGAGGTAGAGCACGCCGTCCGTAAAGGCGTTCAGGAACTCGGCGTCGTGCGAGATGACGAGCACCGTCTTCTCGTACATCATCAAAAACCCCGTGAGGTGGTCGATCCCCTCCTGGTCCAGGTTGTTTGTGGGTTCATCGAGGAGCAGGAGGTCCGGATCCTGGATGAGCGCGTACGCGAGGAGGAGGCGCGCGAGCTCGCCGCCCGAGTACGCCTGTACCTTCTTTTTCAGGTCCGTCTTGAGGTTCACCGCGTCCTGCACCGTGGCGATGCGCTTGTCCAGGTTGTACGGAACCTGCGCAAACGTGGTCGCAAAAAACTCACGGACCGTGAGATCCTTGTGCTCCGGGGCGACCACCTGCTTCGCCACCCCAATCGTCGTCTCCTTCGGCGTCGTAAAGATGCCCCGCCGATGGCGGGGTTGCAGCTCGCCCGTGATGAGCTTGAACAGCGTCGTCTTGCCCGCGCCGTTCTGTCCCATCAGCGCGATCTTCGATCCGTTTCGCACCGAAAAGGAGGCCTCATCAAGGATGGGCCGGTGTTCGCCGTAGAGGAAGGTGACGTCGCTGAAACGCAGGACGACATTGTCGTTCCCCATAGCCCGGCGAGTATACGCTGGAATTCCAGTGGCCTCAAGAGGCGTGAGTGAAATTCGCTCCCTTCCGGTCGGCCGAAGTGCTTCGGAGTGCGCATCACCGCACTCCTCGGGCGTCCGTTCAAATCCCTCCGAGACAAAAAGAATAGCCGACGCGTACGTCGGCTATTCTTGGCTCCGGGGCTAGTTGCGTTTATCCGAGGCTCAAGGGGGTTTGAGACACAGGCGATCAAAAAGTAATATCCTTGGCCCTGATACCTTGGACGATGGTATCCGGCCCCGGCCCCCTTGCCTCCTCTCTCGGCATTTGCGTCTCGAACGTCTCTACGAGAAAGGTCGCAATCGTCGCCGCCGACCCGACGGCAAGCTTGGCATGCGTTCGAGTGAGATGTTGTGGGCCGTCGGTGTGTCCATGGGCATCGCCAAACTCATTTCGCATATTGCCGATCTCGTGAACAACGGTCCGAAGTCCGCCGACAAGTCGACGGAATCCTTCGTCGGTCTGACCCTCCGGCAAGATGCGCAGGTGTTCCATCACGGATTTTACGAGATGTGAAATCGTTTTCTGCGACGGGTGTGGCAAACCAAGCCTGTCAAGAATATGCTTGCAAACGCTCTCAACGAGGGAGCAAGCCGATGTGACGGCGTCGGGCGGGTCCGTCTCGATTGAACCGAGGATACGTTCGAACTCCTTTTCGAGCGCGGCTGGTTTGAAAAAGTAGCTCTTGTGCGCCTCGCGAAGCATCACGGGCTCACCACCCAATTCTCTCATCACGTACCTTCGAAGCGAAGCCTCGTATACAACTTCGTACCCGTCGTGAAATAAATAATCGTTGAGCTCGGAAATAAGGAGGGCATGTTTTTCCTCGTTCCCCACCCAGTCCCGCGGGTCGAGAAGATACTCGACGATCTTTTTCACCCCATCGACACCCTCCTTCGTATTGATGTCCTGAAGCACGCTCTCCGTCCACGGTACGCGCGAAGAACCGTTAAGCGAATAATCGTAGTTGCATTGGCGGAAAAACTTTTCGATCTTCCAGCCCGGACGGTATGGCCATGGGGTGGCTTCGTCCGGCGGCCATGCTCCTCCCGTAATGGTCACAGCCAGGAAATCAATTGATCGCGGCGAAAGACGCTTCATATACGGCGAAAAGAATACTCTTAATCCACAAGGCGGTCAACACGCGCCGTACGCTCCCTTTACTTCTGAGTTGGCACACACACACCCATTCATGGCTCTGGGGTTGGCTCTTCTCTCGCTCCGACTCGATCCTAGGCGCTACGCACCGGAACCTGCGCTGCTTGGTTCCTCTCGCGCCCCTAGAGTCCGACTACCACAAAAGTAAAAGAGGTGACCGCCTACAGGCAGTCGCCCCTTTTGCTCCGGGGGTGGGATTGGTTCCCCAGTTCGTGTATATCTTAGGGGGCTTTTCGGGAGCACCTTCGGGACAGTCCGACGAATGCGGGTCTCAAGTTCTTTAAGGCGAGATCGAGACAAATCTGACAATGGTCAGACACCCTTGTGATCTCTTGTTCCCTTGCAATACGGAAACTTAGAGCAACCATAGAATTTTTCACGCCTTCCACTCCGAAGCACCATCTTTGCTCCACAGCTTGGACAAGCTTGATCACTCAATATCGGTGGCGTCTTCTGGCCGTCGCGCGCAGCTTGGAACTTGATGCCCTTACAGAAGCTGCAAAATCTACCATAACCCGTGAGCAGAGCTGAATCCTTAAACTCAGCCAAGTGCCTGACTTCTTTGCACTTCGGACATTCCTTCATTTCCCCATTTTGGAGACTCGAGACGGTCTCATGAATATTCATGAGCAGCGGATTCCCACTAGGATAAACCTTCACGAGGTCGCCTAGCCTTTTATCCAATGTTGCGACGGGATGCTCGCCTGCGTTGAACTTGTTTATTCTAAGGAATTTGTACCCGTAACTTTCAAGCACTTTCTGTCGATACACGTCCCCGTCGGAGTAATAGTGCTGATAATTGAACTCGTTAATCTCATCAATGTCTTTAAAGTGTTCACGGAAGCCGTCGTATTCAATAATAATCTTGTGTTCTCGATGGGATTCATCGCGATAGATCAACAAAAAATCGACCTTGTACGCAGGGTGGCTGTATGTGTGATCTAATTGCCGTAAATACTTTCCAAGTTCAAACTGCGGTTGGAACACGATTGAATCTGAATCTTTATGCTCGTTCCAAAACCTCGTTTGATAGAACCAATTCATCACCACGGGTTCCATCTTTGACTTGGCATCAACCTCCTCGATGCCATGTTCTTTTTTCGCTTCGCCAAGAATGAAATGATAATGCCGCAACGCATCACCAATCGAGCCCGTGAAATCATCAATTGGTTTGCTCAGGACAAAGTGCATTGTCTCCCTTGCACGGCTGAAACCGACGTTGAGACGCTGAGCTTTGATCTGCCCATCCTCCTCGACATCAACGTCATTCAGATTCCTTATGAATACACCCCACAATCGGTCCGATTGCGCAGACGCAACCATCGAATAGTAGATGATGTCGCGCTCTTCACCTTGGCAGGTGTCGAACGTCATTATTTTAAGTTTCAACTTTTCAAAATAGTAATCCCTCTCTGGAAGCTTGGCGATCCTTTCCATCAGCAATTTTTGCTGGTTGGTGTGAGGCGTAATAATACCAACCGAATCAGCCCTGTCTGCGTCACGGAGGTGCCGTAACTCCGAGATGATGAAATTAACTTCACCGATGTTCGTGTTTTGATATGGAACATTGTTGTCGTCTGGTTCGGTGATTGTGAACTTAATTACTTCATCGACGGATTTCCCACGAATCTTCATCACCTGAAGACTTCCCTCATAGAAAAACTTATTCGAATAAGAGATTATTTCTTTGTAGCCACGGAAGTGCTTCAGCAGCGGGATATTGTAATTGCTGATGAACTCGAAGAATTCCAAGATCGAAGTTTTGATATTGAACTTACCGAGCCGGACCATTTTCGTCGTATCCGTAGATATGTTGCGTCTAAACGATTCGCTGAGGCTGTTCAGGTATTCACGGTTAGTGTCAGAACGTGCCTGTGCGGCCTTAATGTTGCTAAACTGTTTTTTGTCACCCAAAATGAGGACCTTCTTGGCGCGGAGCAGTGCCGGAAAGGCTTGTGCGACGCTGACCTGTGAAGCCTCGTCAATAATAACGAGATCAAAGACCTCCGGCTCCAATGGAATGTACTCTGCATAGTCCCTGATACCCGCGAGTATACAAGGAAACGCTTCTTTTAATTTTCGAAACTCGTTTTTCGGGAAGCGCTGTTTTGTTCTAATAATATTTCGGAGTGCTTCTGCGTCATTGCGGCTGTGCTCGTAGAAATCGATGAGGCGTCCATCGAGCAGGTATGTTGCCTGAGCCGTAATAAGATCCTCCAAATTCTTTTTTCGGGCGGCATAATTCAGTTCTGGAATATTTTCGAAAGCAGTGTCCAGCTTTTGCTTCAGTCCGATATAGCGAAGTAGTTTATCAAAATCATCATCGTTAATCTCTAATATCTTGTTTTTTGTAAAGGAGCTAGGTCGTTGTAATGAAATACCGGCCTTCCCGGCGGTGAGAGGAATCGGGTTCAGTGCTTCGATCAAAAATTCAACGTTCTCGCCCATAGAATGCGCTTGCTGAACACCCTCTGCAAATTCATTATCGACAAGCGAACGATGGCAGATGGTGACAAAATCAATTTTATTTCTCGTGGCGAGGTCGAAATCGGCACCAAGCTGCGTGATATATGCGAGTATGTCGCGAACAACCTGGATATCGTGAAGCTGTTCGTGTGGCTCGCTAAATCCGTTGAGAGGAAAGGATTTATTAAATCGCAAGTTCAATTCTTCAATGCCTTTCTTGCTAAAGAAATATCCAAACAACCACGATTTTAATGCTTGATAGTCCCCGAGAAAGGTATCCAGCTTCGTAATATCACTAGACGATAATTTCCTAAACGATCTCAGCCGATGATCTGCCGATGGGTAGACACTACGAACCTTCTCCATGATTAGGGGGACGCTGGATATTGATCCAAAAACTTTCCGCAGCTTTGTGATATCGGTTGGGGCATAGGTTTCCTGTCCGAAGATGCCAAAAACCTCCTGGATTCGCGGCGCAGAAAGCGTGCTGGTAATTGATGAGGTTAGCTCTCTAATACTTGCCAACTCAGTGGCTCCATCGGGTCTCCCTAAAAGTTCGACGATATCGACGGCCCCCTCAAATCGCGCGATACCCGGCTCCAAATCAAACAGCTCGTGAATTTCATTGATATCAACGTCGTCGTAAGAGAGGATTTCCGCTTCCAAGTCTTCTTTAAGCGAGTTTTTCAGCTTCTCAATGTTCTGTTCGATCGCGTCGTAGTCCTTTTTAGTAGCCCTAAAGTGAACCTTGATATTCTCAATTGTGTTCTTGGCGAGGATGGAGCCGTATGTACTACCTGTTTTACCGAGACGGAGGATTGGATTTTGGAAATTCTGATCGAAACGTACTTTGTTCATCGTCTGAGTAATTTTTTCCTCAACGACATCGAGAGCCTCCTTCTTGTCCGAGAGCACTAAAACTGAACGATTCTTCAAGATCGCGTCAAAGACGATGGCTGTGATCGTGTGACTTTTTCCGGTCCCTGGCGGACCTTGAACGATGATGTACTTACATTCATCCTTTCTCATCGCGGACAAAATCTGAAGCTGCTCGCTGTTCAAGGGAATGGGGCTTGATGGCACGAGGCGATCCGACGTTTGTGTGTTGTCCCACTCGTCCTCCACCTCAGGATTGAATGGTATCGGATTTTTCTCGATGAAATCATCGATGAATATCCTGAAAATCCCAGCAAGCGGTCCTTCGCCTTGGGCTAACTGCTGTAAAATCTCCTCATAGTCATTCACCAGGGCCTCGTCGGATTTATCGAATAAGTTTACAAAAGTCGCGTTTGTTATGCGCACCAGCTGACCTTTCGCGATTTTGTGATCCTTGCTCAAAAAATCGACCTCGCCGCTCAAATCAAAGAAGTTGGTTAATTCGCTGAGGACTGAATGGAAATAATCCTGAATCCCATCTTTTCCACTTCCGAGGTAAATGATTCTTTCCGAAACAGTTTTGAGGTTGCCCTTTGTCCCTTTTTGTACATTATATTCCTGAACGATGAACTCTATGGCTTTTTTGTTTACGTAGATTTGGGAATCAAAATCAATATCAAACACCTCTTCGTGCCGCATCACCGAAAACGGCAGGTAGAAAATTGGATATTTGTTTCCAGCGTAAGAAATCTCTCCGAAATACAGATAAAACTCTTGTTTGTCTAAAATGTCTTTATTCCTGTCCATTTCAAAAATCTCAGAGAAAAGGTCTGCAACTTTAAGATTTTCGAAAAAAGTGAGGATACTACTTTTAATGTCCGATAACGGAAATACAGACTTGAGTTCTTTGAGGATATTAACCTTTTCCTTTGCTAGGAAAAGGTTTAGCACTTCAGAAATCTTGTTCTCTAGCTGTCGAATCAAGACCGCCGATAATTCTTCTTCGACCGAAAACAAGTTTTCTTCATTTCCTAGTTCCAAGTTTAGTAGTGGCTTCTCAATCTGATTTACGAACGGTTGTACCAGACCACCTCGAACGAGTGTTGTTGCCACCTCGATCGACTTGGTCAGCGCAACATCGTATTCCTCAGCATGGAGCGTTCCGAGTTTTTCAACTTCTTTGGATATTTTTTCCAGCGTGGCGCTCAACTCCGCGGAGTTGATTTTTCCAACCTGTAATTTGATCAGTTCCAAGAGGCTCTTGGGCAGGCTGGTCTTGTGGACCCCTTTCTCGATAGTGATCTTCATGTCTTTCTTAAAACCATCCTTAATCAAACCAAAAACGATACGTTTAAATGACGGGTACTTCTGTAGGCTTAGGCCCACAAGAAGGTTGTCACTATTACGGGTCTTGATGGATCGCTTTGGAAGTTTTCTTTTATGGAAATCCGTTTCAAGGAAATCCATAAAATACACCGCAACATCGCGGATGAAATCGATGCTATTTGGATTTTCCTGCAGCTTGATCATAGTGAAGACATTTTAGCTGAAAATGACACTGATAACCAGCCCCCTGTAAAAACCAACACTTTCCTGATGGGTCTTTGGTCAGACGCATATGGGCGCCACACACGTCCACTCATGGCTCCGGGCGTGGGAATCTCACGCGCTCGCTCCGCTCGCTTCTAAAACCCCTCGGTTTTAGTGTTGAAGGGTCTCGCGGTGCTATCGCACATCGCTCAACCCGTTCTCGGGGCACGCACACAACGCGGGTTGTATGCTCTCCGGCCCCTCGAACTGCCACGGGAGACTCCCGACAGCTCGGCGGTTCTATCAAAACATCGCCTCGCTGGTCTCAACGGCTCGAGCACAAACAATTGTGTTCTCGCTCCGTTTCGACTCCCTCCCCTTCCCGTTCGAATCCCACTCTGCCTGAAACTGAAAAGCGGACCACCGTGAAGGCAGTCCGCTTTTCAGCTCCGGGGGTGGGATTCGCCTACAACTCTCGTCGGCTTCCGCCTCCTCGGTCGCAGGCCGCGCCTCGCCGTCCGCCTCGCCAGCATCGCTCGGCGGACATGGCTCCGGCCTTCTCATCCCACACGCCCCGCAAGCAGTTGCGGGGCTCCCCTACGCAAAAAGATCCACGCGTAGGTGGATCTTTTTGCTCCGGGGGTGGGATTCGAACCCACGACCAATTGGTTACACGGTACCCCCATGTTTCCATGGGGCATGGACTATATCTTCACCCGGATTCTCCGTTGCCGGAGACCTTGGGTGCGAGGCGCTTCCCCCCACACCTTTTATGCCAAAGGTGTGGGGGTACGGGCTAAGCCCTAGTCTCTGAACCTTCCTGCGCAAGTTTTTCGCGAAAAAAACCTGAGCAGGCTTGGCTGCTGATTACCGTGTCCCTCTGAAACTCGGGATGTAGGCTTCCAGCAATTCACCTCGAGGACACCCCGATGTTTCCATCGAGGGCTGCGCTTGTGGCTTCTAAAATGGCACAGCCAACTGCTCTACCACTGAGCTACCCCGGAATAGAGATGACAATTTGAATGATCTAAGAAGAAGCGTAACGGCCGCCGCCCGCGCTGTCAAGTTATTCCGCGTGGATAACTTTCGACAGCGAACACTTTTTGTGACCCCAAAAGGGGACCACTTAATAATCGCGGAGCTTTTCAATCCCGGCGTGAGACTGGATGCGCTCGAGGGCCTTGGCCTCGATCTGGCGGATGCGCTCGCGGGTGACGTCGAATTCGCGGCCGACTTCCTCGAGCGTGTGAGTCACACCGTCGGTTAGCCCGAAGCGCATCTCGAGGATCTTCACCTCGCGCGGAGAAAGGTCCCTGATGACGTCCCGGACATAATCCTTCAAGAGCTGCAGCGCCGCGGCCCGGTCCGGCGAAACGTTTTTAACGTCCTCAATGAAATCTTCGAGCGTCGAATCCTCGTCATCCTCGCCCACTGACGTTTCAAGCGACACCGTATCCTGCGAAATCTTGATAATGTAATGAACCTTTTCCAGATCCTCGCCCATCTCGGCGGCGATCTCCTCGGGCAGGGGCTCGCGGCCCAGGTCCTGGATTAGCTGGCGCTCCACCGACTGAAAGCGGTTGATGGTTTCCACCATGTGCACCGGAATACGGATGGTCCGCGATTGATCAGCCAAGGCCCTGGTGATGGCCTGCCGTATCCACCAAGTGGCGTAAGTGGAAAACTTGTATCCCTTGCGATACTCGAATTTCTTGACCGCACGGAACAAACCGATGTTTCCTTCCTGAATGAGATCGAGGAGGGACAGTGATTTTCCCACGAATTTTTTGGCGATGGACACCACCAGCCGCAAGTTGGCCTCGATCAGCCGCTTTTCCGCCTCCTTCTCTCCGCGATCCTTGCGTTTGGCTAGGGCCACTTCCTCCTCGCCGGTCAGAAGCGATATTTTGCCGATTTCTCGCAGATACATCTGAATTGAATCCTGCGCCAGCTCGTTCCAGTCAACGGCCTTCTTTTCCTCGGCCGCGGACTTGGTCTTCCCTTTGACTGTTTTTTCAACCTCCCGCCGGCCCAACAGGCCCTCTTTGGTTTCAATCACCTGGGCCCCAACACCTTCCAGGAGCGAGAGAAATTCCTCGTAGGCGCCAAGGTACTCCTCGATCTCAGGAAAACCGTGCAGAATTTCCTGTTCGGTGACAAAACCGCGCACTCTGGCCTTATGCAGAAGAACGCTGACCGCCTCCGCCGGCGGAGGTAAAACTTTCGACGGGCGAACCCTGACGGGTCGCGAAACAGCGGCTCTCGCCTTAGGGCGAGGCCGAGTTTTCTGTTTTACCGGTCTTCTGACCTTCTTTTTTTTGCTTGCCTTGGCCATCAGAAATTTCCAACGAGCCATCACTGCGTTTGCATCAATTCGTGATATTTTCTGGACAAATCATCAGCGCGTCCCCTGTCGCCGGAGCGTTCGGCCGCGGCCATGTCCGACTGCAAGCGAGCCAGTTCCCGAACAATGAAATCACGGCGCACTTCCCTGGCATATTTTCGGATCTCGCTTTCGGCCGCCTGGGCCATCCCTTCAAAATCCCGCTCCCCTTGCAGCAACAGACGCCGCTCCAGCGGTGACAACTCGATTTCAAGCCCAAAATCGCCGGCATAAGCGCGACCGGAGACACCAGTATAGCGTATAATCAGGTGGGTATACAACCGTCTGATTTCCTCATCGGGAAGCATTTCCGGTCTAACTAACTCGATGGCCGCTGGCGCGTGCTCGGGAAAAGTAAGCAAAAGAGAAATAAAACCTTCAAACAACCGCTGGCTTCTGCTCGTGACGGCCGGCGCCCGAGAAGGATCTTCCCGCCTTTCCGGCTTTTCCTTTCCGCTCGGCAGTCGCTCACGCAAGACCGACTCTGGCACCTGAATCATTGAAGCCAGCCGCCCAAGCCAGTGGGTCTGTTCGATTTGATCAGGAAGTTTAATGATCTCCCGCAAAAGCGCGTTTCCAACATCTTTTTTTCCTTCCGCGGTGGACAAATCCTTTCCGGCAGGAATGATCTCGAAAAGATATTCCATGATGGAAACCGCGCCCCCCACCGCCTTCTTCCAGACCTCGGGATTGGTTCGGATACAGTCATCGGGATCTTTGCCGACGCCTGATGGCAAACGAATAATCTTCACGGAAAATCCCTCGGACAGCGCCAAATCAATCCCCCGTTTGGCCGCCGACTCTCCGGCCATATCGGCGTCAAAAGAGATAAGGATATTCGACGTGAAGCGCTTTAATAAATTAAGTTGATCTCTAGTGAGCGCGGTTCCGGAAGAAGCCACGGTTTGCTCCATGCCGATTTTGTGGCAGGAGACGGCGTCCATGTTGCCTTCGACGACAATAACGTATCCGGCGCGCTTGATCGCTTGTCTGGCGCGATCCAGGGCATAAAGGATGGCTCCTTTCTTGTAGAGCGCGGTCTCCGGAGAGTTGACGTATTTGGCTTCTTTTGCGTTGGGATCCAGCACCCGACCGGTAAAGCCGACAATGTGCCCGTGGACATTGGATATGGGAAACATCAAGCGGCCGCGAAACCGGTCATAGATTCCCCGCGCCCCTTCGCGTCGGCTGGCCAATCCAGCGCGCAGAATTTCATCTTGGGTGTGGCCGCGTCCGGAAAGGAATGTTGAAAGCGAATCCCAAGAATCAAGGGCGAATCCCAGTCGGAAAGCTCGCGCTGTGGTTTCGGGAATCTCTCTTGTTTTTACGTAGTCGCGAGCGATTTGCGCCCCCGGATGTTCCAGCAGAACCTTTTCATAAAATTTCGCGGCCAGATCAAGAAGACCCAACAGTCGCGTCCTCTCGGATTCGAGTTTGGCATCGTAGCGCTCGAGTTCGATTCCCGCCTTGCCCGCGAGAAGTTTCAGGGCCTCGGGAAAATCCATGCCCTCCATTTTTTGAACAAAGGTGAAATGATCTCCGCCTTCGCCGCAGCCAAAGCAGTGCCACATCTGCCGTTCTTTTGAAACGTAAAAAGACGGCGTCTTTTCGTTGTGAAACGGACACCGCGTCTTGAAATTCGCGGAACCGGCGCGCAGGAGCTGAATGTACTCGCCGATAAGCTCCACGAGATCGAGCCGTTCCTTCACCTTGTCAGCGTCGCCGGGCATAATCCTGTGTCATTCCCGTGGAAACGGGAATCCAGACGAAAATAGTCTGGATCCCCGCGTTCGCGAGGATGACACTATGCGCGTACCAAATCAATCAGTCGACGGAGCGGCAGTTTTGAAATGCTTGTGTCAGGCGCTACGTCGCTGCCGGAGAGGAGGAGTTTCTTTGAGTGATGGAGATACCAGTCGGCACGGGGATCGATCTCGCGAAGCAGGCGGTAGGTGGATGTGAGATTCACCCTGCTTTTCGCGCTGGCCCGGTAGTGACGGAATCCCGCCCTGGTGTCGTGAAGCACGAGGAGAACCGCACCCTTCTTGTAGGAGTATTGATCGACATCCGATGCCGCTGTCTTCAACGCCACGCCCCTCCCCCACCTGGTTCTGAACTCCTTCCGTTTCTTCCACGCCTGATCAAGCCGAACGGAATTCTCAAAAGACGAATACATTCCCTCAAGGAGTTCAAAGCCGAACGAAGCCAGTGTTGCAGAGTTTCTGCCGTGCCGATCAAAGTACGCCCTGATCTGGGTCGTCGGAAGGAGCTCCTGATTCGGCTCAAGATCATGCATCCCCCTGTCCTCATCTCGCACCCAGAGTACCAACCTGTCAAGCGCGGCGCGAGTGACGCGATCCTTCACCTTGGGACGGACAAATATCCACACTAGTGACGCGGCGGATTCGCCTATGTCGCCTTTGTGTTCATCGAACCGCCGCCGTCCGAGTCCGACGAATACGCGGTTCGGGTCTCCAGGATCTTTCATTGTCGCCGACACAAATGACAACCCTGCAGTACGAAACGCGGGGACATATTTTTTCAAAAGCCACATGCCGCAAATGTCATCCAAATGAGGTCTTACATGAGTGATCAGCTTCTTCATAAACAACATTGATTAGGCCTATTCGTACGAATAGGCCCATGATTGTTAATGTTTAAAAAGTCTTTTAAAAAAACCAACGTCTTCTTTTTTTGATTCTTTGGCAGCAGCGATTTCTTTATTAATGAATTCCATTATTCTGACTTTCTCGCCTTCAAGAAGCGGGCCGTCGTACTCTCCGCTATGAGCATGGCCGACGCCGTAAGAGGGCTGTTTTTGGTCGATGTGCAGACGAATCATGAGCGATCCATCCTCACGCGGATGCAGATAGGCGTGAAATCGAGGATAAAATCCGGACGGAGACAGACGGCGAACGTATGAAGTCTCCCCGCTTCGACGATCAACATGTTCGGCGTAACCGGCGCGGCGGATAAGCGTCCGCGCCTGCAATCCTCCCATGTTTTCTACAGTGATGTCCATTTTTATGGATAAATTTCCGAAGCCTTTTGCCGGCATTTCTTGCGGTCCCGGATGAGTAGGAGGTTGTCGCAGATTTTTTGATCTTTGCGTTTGGCCGCTACCGCCGCGTAACATTGAACCCTGGATTGGTCGGTGTGTTCGTAACACTGTTCCTCGCGCGCGCACCGATTGGTGTCGTAGCCGTAGGCGGTGAACTGAACGCAGGGACGAGGAGTAACTAACAAAATCCATCCAATGGCCAGAATTCCGACTATCGTTACGGCGACAGTTACGACACCCAAGAGTAGCTTGACGAATTTCGGGTCCACAAAATTATGGCGTTCGCCTAATCTTTCTGACAATGGCTAGCGTAGCGCGTCCGAATATAGCCATAGCAATCAGTCCGATACCAACTAAAGTAACCGCCAGATATCTCCCGCTGATTGTTTTCATAGGGTCGGCCAAGACATTGGCAGCGACGTTCATGACCACGTTCATCGATTCGGTCTCTTCAGAGATCGGTTTGGCTTCAGTTACTTTTTTCGCGAAGCCAAACGAAAGCAAGGCGGTCAACGCAAACCAGGGCAGGGTTGAAATTAAAATTATCACGCCCGGGACAGATAAGCGTCCAAATCGACGAGAGAAAAAAACCAGGAAGAACAGGGATATCGCTGAGACCACGGCCAAAACTGCAAAAATCTTCCGGGCCAGCAGGTGGTTTCGATAAGACAATACAGCCAGCGGGCCGGCGCCCTCAAGAATCTGTTGTTTGAGTTTTGGATCGTCGCTCAAACTGGCCAGCCCCTCGGCTCCTTCCTTGTACAGCGGACGGCTGAAGTTTTTGAAAAAATCAATTCGTGCCTGGCGCGGCGATGAAGACTTTAAAACTGCGTCAATTTCATCTTTGGTGACAAACAAATCAACCCCGGGGATCGGCTGGAATCTGTCCTCACCCGATTGGACCAGCATTCGGCGCACCTCCTCGATGTCGCTAGTATCATCTAATCCCCCGCGACTTAGTGATGCGGCCATCAACGCGGCGTTGACTTCAATAGCCCGCTCCTCCTCGGTAATCCAAACAAAATTATAAGCCAGTTGTGTCAGCCCGAACGAGAAGAAAAATACTAAACCAAAGACCCATTTAAGATCCTTATACCAAGATGGTTTGGCCTTTATGTCTTCCGCCATCTTTTCAATTTCATTCATCGCGATTAATTCCTGGTGAGAAGGAGAGGTTCGAACTAAATAATACGATAAATTGGATTATTTGTCAGGTTTACTGCTTAAAGATATAAACCGGCGTCATTGTTAAATTAATGCTCACTTTTCCGTTGATCGAATCAATAACTGAAACATCTTCCGCCGTTTCTGCCGTTGCCATGCTGATTACTTTCGCTCCTGACGGAAGGTTTAAGGAAACTGATTTATTTGGATCAGGATCGCCGGGCAAAACCAGATAATCAGGATGAATCCAGCCGATCCAAAACTTTCCACTTGAATTTTCTAATTTGTATAATCGCACGTCATCATCGCTTTGCTCCCGAACAATGCTGCGCGTTCCCGCTAGTTTCAGGGCAAGCTGGCGCAAGGCGAAAAATGCCGGTCGATATTCGGTTACCGAGTATTTTTTCGTGAAAATATTATATTTCTCGGAAACTACGCCGGCAAAACCACCGTTTCCAGCGCCGGCAAATCCAAGTCTGGTGCTCAATATCGGCAGATCGCCGGTAAATGCCGTATCAATCAACTCCACGCCGCTGGCCGCGGCAATGATCGTTTTTTTAACCATGTCTCCGGCGATAAACCAATTTTTCCAAGCAACTGTAGCCGCGTCGTTATCCAAAATTTTGTTAAAGTAATCAGCGACTCGACAGCGATCCGATTCTTTCGCCGGCCAAATAGTGATTCCCAAAAACAGTCCAGTGCAGCCAGTAGCACGACCATAGCTCACAAACGGCGAGGGAGAAGTGTCACTGATGATGATTGGCTTTGAATAGCCGCGCCGGTCGGTTTCATATTTTAGCCATCGCACCGTCCGCTCAATCATTAGCGGATCGCCAAGCTCGTGAAAATTCAAGCGATCGAACAATTCCGGACGATCAAGCACTTTGCGCATGTCGGTAAGATTGTGGTGTTTGTCCGGAATGTACATTGAGGCAAATGCTTTCTCATATTGGTTTGCCAGCGGATTTGAATCAAAGGCAGTCAAGGCAAGAAACGCCGAGTGAGCGATGAGCACATCGGGATACGCTTCATGAGCCGCCTTATAGGCGATTTCTAATTTTTTCAAATATTCGTCAACCGGCTCCGGTGTGTATGAAGAAAATTCCACCTCGATTTCGTAATAGCGTATCGGATATTTCAATCCGGGCATGTCGCTGATCCCATCACCGTCGTAACGTTCAACAAAACCCTTGACCCAATCAGCGTATTTGTTTTCGTATTCTGGTTTTGGCACCGGGCGATTCTTACCGTATGTCGCCTTGTTGTCTTCGGCATGAGAAAGCGCGCGCAAGCCCATTATCAGTTCTCTAAATCCGGCATTTTGATAATCCCTGACAAATTGGTCGGCAACGTCGTAATTAATCGGTCCATCAAGTTTTGGCTGCATTTTCGACCAGTTTATAGCTTCCGGTAACGGTTTAATCGCCGGAATACCCAGCTTTCCAAAGGCGGACGCGTCCTGTCCCTCGACGGCGTATTCTATCCCGATAATAATTCCCGTTGACTGCGTTGGATATTGAACAGGTTTTTCTGATGATTCGGGATAGGACGTTTTGTCTTCTGTTCTTTCATTTTTTGAAATATTTTTTCCAATCGCGCTGAACACTATAAAAATTAAGAATATTATGACGCCATACTTTAAAATTTTTTTGAACATACGGAACCTCTGCAAAACCCGCATTCTACTGCAATTTCACGCTTCCGGCTGCAAACAGGAAATCGCAGTATACCCCGCCTTTGGCGGGGCGCTAGGCCACTATCCCGCCTACGACGGGACCCCGCCAAAGGCGGTGGTGCGACCCGTTTTGATTATCCACCCAGAACGGAGAGGGCGAGATTCGAACTCGCGATACCTTGCGGTATACGCGCTTCCTGCCTGCCGGCAGGCAGGTCCAAGCCCCGTACCAAGAGCGGAGAGGGCGAGATTCGAACTCGCGGTGAGTTTCCCCAC
>MGDZ01000043.1:0-2502 GCA_001791115.1 Candidatus Uhrbacteria bacterium RIFCSPHIGHO2_02_FULL_57_19 | reverse complement strand
GCACTAGGCCACTACCTGCCTGCCGGCAGGCAGGTGCGACCTCTCCGCCAACTGAAGAAAGAAGCTTCTGTTTAAGTAACCTTAATCTCTTTCATCGACCATTTCAATACTTATCGCCTTAAGGCTTCAAATATCATCCGATCGGTGAGCAGCTCCACGGGAGCGCGGTCGTCGGTAAGAGGCGGGGCGGACGGAACGATCTTCTCCGCCGCTTCCCCGATTCGCCGGGCGTCTCCAGCCAAAGCCGAAGGAGCGTTCCTGACCAGCTTATCCCAATCGACCGCCTGATCTGAACCCATCACCAAAAAGTTCCATCCGTCGTCGATAACCCGCGCCTGGTAGGCGTTGGGAAAAACGGCGGCCACGGTGGAGGCGACGCGCCGGAGCAGTTTGGAATCAGGACCCGGCGCGTTAACGTTCATGGCCACCAATCCGTCCGGATTGAGATGTTCTCTCACCGACCTCCAAAATTCGACGGTGGTCATGTGGAACGGGATATAGACCTGGTTGGCGTAAACGTCGATAACGATCAGATCATAGCGATCGGAAGTTTTTTCCAAGAAAACGCGGCCGTCTTCGACATGCACGACCAGTTCCGACCGATCCAGTTCAAAACGGTCGCGGGCGATCTCGACGATCGTCGGATCAATCTCCACGCCGTCGATGCGGATCCCCCGATCTCCAAAAAATTCGGCCATTCCCCTGCTGATGGTCCCGCCGGCCAGACCGAGAATGAGAACCCGCGGCTCCTCGGAGATGGCCGCCAGCGACATCATCTGGTCCCAATAACTGCCGGTAAGTGCGGTGTCGTGGCGATATATTGATTGATCGGCGATGCCCTCGTTGGTCCGCAGGAACTCTTCATCGCCTCTCCGGATGACCATGGCATATTGATAGGGCGTCTCACGCTCAAGAACCGCGTTGGCGTGGACAGTCGAAAAAAGGCCGGGGATTAGAATGGCTGGGGCGAGCAAAGCCGTTTTCTTTCCTCCCAGAAAAACGAAAGTCGTAAGAATAAGCACTCCTGAAAAAATTGCGATGGTCGCTCTGGTTCCCAGAAGCGGAATGGTCACCAGGGTCGGGATGAAAGTTCCAATCAGACTTCCGGCGGTTGAAATAGCGAAGACCCTGCCGGCAACCTCGCCGGCATCGGCACCCTGGCGGGTAAGGACGGAGATAACCACCGGCCCGACCGCGCCCAGCAGTACTATGGGAACGGCGAAAAGAATGACAATGGCCGCGAACGATCCGACAAAAACGACCAACAGGCCCGATCCCTGGGATAGGACATCAAGAATCAGGAATTTAGACAGAGGGCTGGCGGCAAGCGGAGCAACCAGGGCGAAAAGAGCCGCTCCGGCCAGCATCCGGCTAAGCGCCTTCTCACCCGCGCCCATCCGAGCCAGACGCGAACCGAGCACGTAACCGGCGGCCAGGGAAATCATGATGACGCCGATGACGTTGGTCCAAACGAAAATGGACGCTCCAAAATGAGGGGCGACTACCCGTGAGGCGGTGATCTCCAGGGCCATCACCGACATTCCGGAAACGAAAGCAACGGCCAAAAACTTATGGGACATAGGAAACGGCAGGGCGTTTTCGCGAGCGAAGAAAAATGATAACAGCGACGACAAAAAGCAAAACCATCGCGTACTGCGCCGGGGTCAATCCGGAATATCTGATATCCGACATCGGCAGATCGTCGGCTCGAAGAAAATCGGTCAGAAATCTGACAATCGAGTACCAGGCAATGCCGATCATCACCGCCTGCCCGTCCCGCCTAAACCAGCGGCGGGTCAGCGCTATCACTACCGCCATTCCCAGCGCGTTCAGGATTTCAATCAACCCCATGTCCAGGCGCGGGCCGTCGGGAAATCGAACGGCCAGGAAAAAATCAGAGCGAAGGCCGGGGTGGAGATGAGTCAGGAAGCAGCCCAGCCGGCCCACGGCCCATCCCCAAGGAAAGGCGGTAATGACCGCGTCAGCATAGGACGGAAGTGGCAAGAGCCGCCGCCGGAAAAAAAGAAAAGCGGCCGCCGTTCCGCCCAGAAAACCACCGGTGGACGAAAGGCCGCCGTTCCAGACGCGAAATATCTCCCAGGGATCGGCCAGATATATCTCCGGTTGATAGGCCGCGGCGTGAACCAGCCGGGCGCCAATCACAGAACCAATGATGATCCAAACGGCCAATGAGGTTACCGCCTCGCCGGAGAGTCCCCTTCTCTCGATTCTTGCCCGGGCAATGGCCGTGGCCAGGAGAAAACCCAAAGCGACCGCCAGGCCCCAGACATAGACTGTCAGGGGCCCGATCTCGAATGAAACTATTTGAAAATAAGGAATCATCGTCAACGCGGTTGTTTTCTGACTCTATAAACCAGCCAAAGAAAAAGAACAATCGACAAAACAAAACCGATTCGGCCCAGCGACCATCCGAGAAGCGTAAAGGTCTCAAGGCGTAATACCGCCGCCGAACCGATAAACAGGGCGGTGACTACCAAGGCC
>MGDZ01000042.1 GCA_001791115.1 Candidatus Uhrbacteria bacterium RIFCSPHIGHO2_02_FULL_57_19 | reverse complement strand
AGAGCAGGAGAACCGTGCCAGCCAGGTAAATGAAGGTGACGAAAAAAGAAAAGAAGGTCCGCGATCCGTAGCGGACCAGATGGAGAAGACTCACAATGGAAAAGATGGCGAAGATCGCCAGAAGCAGGCCGTAGGGGATGAGGATGAGGGAAAGAGACATGCTCTAGATCAAGGTCTGAAGGTGTTTTGGCGGTTCGAAGCCGAGATGGGCATAGGCCTGGACAGTTGCCACGCGGCCGCGGGTGGTGCGATTCAAGAGTCCGAGCTGGAGGAGATAGGGTTCGTAGATGTTTTCGATGGTGTCGACCTCTTCGGAGGTAGCCGCGGCGATGGCGCCGAGACCGACGGGGCCGCCGTTGAACTTTTCGATAATGGTTTTCAGGATGCGGCGATCAATCTCGTCCAGCCCTACCGTGTCCACCTCGAGGGTGGTTAGGGCTTCAACTGCGAGTGGAGCGGTGATCACGCCGGCGTGCATGACCTCCACGTAGTCGCGGACGCGTTTGAGGAGCCGGTTGGCTACCCGCGGCGTGCGGCGGCTTCGCGCGGCGATCTCGACGACGGAATCCTGGTCGGTTTTCACTCCGAGAAGCTTGGCACTTCGTTCGAGAATCTTCCGGATATCCGCCTCCTCGTAGAAGTTGAGGTGAAGAGTGGCGCCGAATCGGTCGCGGAGCGGGGCCGAGAGGAGCGACATCTTGGTGGTGGCGCCGATCAGCGTGAACCGCTGGAGGCCGAGCCGGAGCGTGCGCGCCGTCGGGCCTTTGCCGATCACGATATCAAGCGCGTAGTCCTCCATGGCCGGGTAGAGCACCTCCTCGATCGTTTTGTTCATTCGGTGCAGTTCGTCGACAAACAGTATATCACCACGTTCAAGTGATGAGAGTATGGCGGCAAGATCACCAACTCGTTCTAGCGCCGGGCCGCTGGTGACTTTGATGTTCGCCCCCATTTCGTGGGCGATGACGTTGGCTAGCGTGGTTTTTCCCAGGCCGGGATTGCCGTAGAGAAGCACGTGTTCGATGGGCTCCTTCCTCTTTTTCGCCGCGGCCATGAAGATGCGCAGGTTTTCCTTGATTTTTTCCTGACCGACGAACTCCGCGAGTGATTTCGGTCGGAGGGAAATGTCAAAAGAAGTCTCCTCTGGTTTGGTTTCTGGGGTGATGACCCTCTCGTTCATATCATCGGATGCCTGGGGTGGGATTCCTCCTCTTCCGTCGCTCGCGTCGTCCCTTCGGGACATTGCTCGTTCCTCCTTCGGAGCCCGGGTGTCTCGCAACGCAAAGCAGTTTGCATTGCTCGACTACCCTTCGAATCCCACTCGGTTTATCAATTTTTGCCTGGGGTGGGATTCGAACCCACACGCTCTTGCGAGCACAACATTTTAAGTGTCGCGCGTATACCATTCCGCCACCCAGGCGTGGCTACACTTTCGCAAAAAAAAGCGGATCTGTCTACCGTTTGAGCCCTTTGAGAGACTTCAGAAAATCATCCACGGCTTTCGTGTTCAGGACGTCAGATTTGGATCCCCACCCGCGGCGGACTTGGGCGACGCCGAGGTCGAGATACTGGAAGTGGTGGGGTGCGTGGGCGTCGGAGTCCACGACGAGTTTCACTCCGAGTTTTACCGCATCGCGGATGTGGGCATCGCGCAGGTCGAGCCGTTCCGGAAAGGCATTCACTTCCATGGCCACGCCGTACTCTTTGGCCGCGCGAAGGACCTTCAGGATGTCCACTTGGTATGGCTCGCGTTTGCCGATGAGCCGTCCAGTGGGGTGGAAGAGAATGTTAACCAGGGGATTTTTTATCGCCCGGATGATGCGCCCGGTCATCTCAGCCTCGCTCATCCCGAAGTGCGAATGCACTGACACGGCGACAGCATCCAGTTTTTTTAGCATTCCGTCAGAGATGTCCAAGGTTCCGTCTTTGAGAATGTTGATCTCTGCTCCTTTCAGGATCCGGAATCGTTTGCCGAGTTTTTTGTTGAGCGCATTGATTTCCTTTCCTTGTTGGGCGAGTTTTTTTTCGTCTAAACCTCCGGTCATGGCCAGCGCGCGAGTGTGATCGGTGACGACCATGTACTCGAGACCGTGGCTCATCGCCGCCTTAGCCATGTCTTCGATTGAGTGTGAACCGTCCGTCCAGGAAGTCTGTACCTGACAGTCGCCGCGAATGGAACCGTACTCAACGAGGTTCGGAAGTTGATCGGACCTGGCCGCCTCGATTTCGCCAGAGGCAGTGCGTAGTTCCGGTGGTATCCAATCCAGACCGAGTTTTTTATAAACCTCCTCTTCCGTTTTTCCCGCGATCAATTTTTTCCCGGAAAACAATCCATACTCCGAAAGCTTGTATCCTTTTTTGATGGCGATTTTCCGCGTTTCGATATTGTGCATCTTGTCACCTGTGAAATACTGCAAAGCCGAACCGTATTCGTTCGGTTTGAGCACCCGAATATCGGCGTCGATTCCCTGACGCAGACGAACATTAACCTTGGTTGGCCCCCGACCGAAGACGTGTTCGACTTCCGGAAATTTCACAAAGGCGTCCATTACGCGCTTTGGATCCTTGGCCGTGACCAGAATATCAATATCACCAACTGTCTCCTGCCAGCGGCGGTAGGACCCGGCTGTGGTTACCTGACCGACACCGGGAATTTTTCGCAAACGTTCTTCCATGTCGCGGACCGTCGGTTGAATATTTCCTAGCAGGAAGCGGCCTTTTGATTTTTTTAAAAACTCGATGCCCTTGAGGATCCTCTCCTCCGATTTCGCTCCGAAATGGGGAATCTTTTTGATCTTTCCGGCTCGCGCCGCAGCCTCGAGATCCTTCAGGTTTTTGATTCGGAGTTGTTGATAGAGAACTTTGATCATCTTCGGACCGATTCCCTCGACGGGGTTCAGTTCTTCTACCGCCACCGGTACGCGCTTGCGCATCCGTTTGTATTCTTCGAAGGTGCCGGTAGTTAGAATTTCCTCCAGATGCGCGGCAATCCCCGGACCCACGCCCGGGATTCCATCGAGCGCCTTTCGTCCCCCGCGCGCAAAGACGTCCGCAACCGTTTCATCCAGCGTCTCCACTGCCTCGGCCGCCCGTTCGTAGGCACGCGGCTTGAACTGCACGCCTTCCATTTCATAGAAGACGGCCATATTCGAGAGCAGGCGGGCGATTTCTGCGTTTGACGGGACGGATTTCATACGGCGGCATTGTATCAAAAATAAACGGGCCCCGCTTGGGGGCCCGCTCGTCCTTGAATGATTATTCCACCACCACTTGGCCGTCCACTTTCTTCACATTCGAGTTAGGCCAGTAAGAGGAGAAGGTGAAGCCGGTCTCCGGTGCTGTGAATGTCACTGTTCTGGACGCGCCGGGACGGATGGCGCCGGTGTTAAAATACTGACTCTTGATTTCCAAGCCGTTGAAATACACTCCGGTCGCGCGGACGCTGAAGGTAATTGAAACCCTGGCTCCACCGCTTACCGTAATCGTGCCGGATGGATAAAACCCGGCATCATCGGCTTCGACGGTGAAATTTTGCGTCGTTTGGCCGGATTGCGATCTCTGACTGGATTGATCGACCGCCTGACCGGTAGAGTCCTCGGCGGCGTCGAGTTCCATTTCTGAGGCGCCGGCTTCCTCTTCCAGTTCCAGCGAATCTTCGTCTTCCAAATCTTCCTCGTCTGTTTCTTCCGAGAGATCGGATAGCAATGACTCCTCGTCGGTTTCTTCGATGAGTGCGGCCGGAGCGGGGGCGACCGCTCGGCGTTTATAAGAAAATGCGACTCCCGCAGTCACCAACACAACCGCGGCCGCAACGACCAACACTAATGTGAGGATTCGTTTCATAATCAGAGAGAAATTCTCAAATGCGGGTAGGGGGAGTCGAACCCCCATCTTGTCCTTGGCAAGGACACATAATAGCCGCTATACGATACCCGCACGTTGTCGAAGAAATTCCTTTCCGGAGCCAGTCTTTAATTGTTTCTCTCTTTTTCTTGCCTCAGATCTTGTGTTGAAGGTTTCCGTGTGAATCAGCTTCCAAGGTTTGTATCTTTTGCTCCAATTACTTGCTCCAGAATTATGTTCCTTTAATCTTCTTGCGAGGTCGTTGGTCAGACCAACATAGATGATCGGTTTGGTCTCACTCAGAAGCGCGTACACGGTGTACATAGTCGTGTATTGAATGGCCGCTACCTGCCTGCCGGCAGGCAGGTACGATACCCGCGTGCGCTACCTAATATAGGTAAGAAGACGCGGACAGTCAAGAATAACAAAGCCCCGCCGGAGCGGGGCTTTGTCCAAAGCGGAAGTTACTAGGCCAAGGCAGCTGATTTGGCCGGAAATTGTGCCGGGGCTCCCGCGGTTTCGACCTCGTCAACTTCGGCCTCCGGACAAGCCGAGCAGAAGAGGAATGATTCTGGATTGGGAGTAAGTCCGATGGTAGCCGGAGCCGCGGCGACCTCTTTGGCCGCCGCCTGGAGCAGATCTTGGTTCCAGATCCGGCGCAGTTCCGAGCGAGGCATCCATACCGGCCCGAGTATCCCCCGGCCGGAGAGAGACCTAGCGATGCCGCCGCGCAGCGATTTTAACGCGTCTTTGAGCGTTTTTCCCGGTTCTGGACGGAGCAGAAGACGCAAATGGTCCGGCAGAACGGCATAGGCGTAGAGGCGGAACAACCGTCCGGCGCGGAGTTGCTGGATAATTTGGACCGCGACCTCGGCGTTTTCCCGAACGGCAAAGAGCGGCGCGTCATTAGCTGTGGGCATGATGATCTGGAAGGCGGCTTGGGCGCTCATATATAGGTGGTGAATAGTAGTTAGTGATTAGTGGGGTGTCGAAGTAGATTTCCCGCGTTTTCGACGGATGAGAACCGCGCTGCCGGCTGAGACGCCGAGAGCCGCGACTGCGGCCGGCAGTCCGGCGGCGAGCGGCGGCGGCCCCGGGGGCGGACGCGCCCGTTCTTCTGCTGGTTCGGGAGACGGAGAGTCGACCAAAATGTCCTCGGCATTTCTTGGCAGGATTTTCAATCCTTGGGGAGTTCCGAGAGCGATGCCCGCGACAGTGACTCGCGAACCGACCGCCACATCGCTCGGCCATCCTTCGGGTGGTTTGGCGATCGTGAGTTCGCCGCCTCCCTCGCTTAGAATCAGTCCGAGGCGCGTTTTTTCTACGATTTCGCCCGAGATGCTGACCAGTCGTCCTTCGTCTTCCGGCGAAAGATCAGCGACTGATGTATTCATCGGCTGAAGCTCGTCTCCTCTTTCCACAGCGATGATATCCGTCGTTTCGGAAACGAGAAGCCGGCGCAGTCCCTTTCGTTCGCTCCACCGCCCTGTTGCCGAAATCCGATCGCCCAAGGACAGCGATGGAAAGTTGGCCGTATGCAGATAGATCTCCGTCGGTCCGGAATCCGTCACAATGAGGAAGGTTCGTTTGTTGAGCACGCCGGGGAGGGCGACAATCGCGCCTGTGGTCGTCGCGCGCGTTTGCGTCGTTTTTTGCGAGGCGGTCTTCTTTTTGGCGACCGCCGTCTTTACCGAGCCGGGTTTAACAGAAGGACTGATCTCGGAGGCGGCAGCCGGCTTAACCGCAGCCGTCGACTTTATTGTCACTGTGACGTTTTTTGTCGCGATAGTGCCATCGGCGTCGGAGACAACCAAGGTGATTCGATGTTTTCCCGCGGATCCGAAAGCGTGCAGTGTGCGCGAGCGCTCTCCGATGGTCCCGTCTCCGAAGTCCCATCTGTAGACTAGACGGCTTCCCTCCGGATCAACGGAGTCGGTGGCGTCGAATAGCAGAAGTTCCCCGACCAATCCAGTGTTGGACGCGTAGATGGCGGCGGATGGCGGCGCGTTTGGAGAGTTGATTTCATTCGACGCGCCCGGAGTGGACTTTTTTGTCCAGCGCCAGTCGCCGAATTCGTCGAGCGCGTAGGACAGGTTTTCGCCAGCATCCGCGTAGCTCACTGTCGCTAAAAGTTTTCTGGAAGCGTCGCGGAGCGTCAGTTTTTCCAGGCCGGAATTTTCAAGAGCAATATTGGTCTCGCTTCTCGGAAGGACAAGAAAGGACCCAGGCGAAATGACCCGTCCGTCAAGAAAATAGGTCGTCACGCCGTCACCGACGGTCCAGCGGTTCAAGTCAGCCGCCGCTGTCCCGATGTTGCCGAGTTCGATCCACTCGTCCTCGTCCCCGCCGGCCGGGTTGGGCATTATTTCGGAGATGATCATCATCGACTTCGGTGCGGGCGGAATCGGCAGATTGGTCCCGGATGAAGTCGTAGTTGGCTGATTTTCCGTGACAGCGGGAGCCGCCGGTTCGCTGTTGGCCGCCCCGGGCGTTGGCGCGGAAAGAACCGCAAAAGTGCCGCTGGCATTGGGGGAGCGTCCCACGGCCTCTCCGTCATCCGGCGCGGGCGCGTTGTCGGAAGCGTTCCCGTCGTCCCACGAGCCGTAGGCAACGGAATCAATCGCCGTCCCCAGCGCGTCAGAGAGGACAATAAGATCGCCGCTGTTGTTTAATTTGCTGGTGGTGAGTTCGACGACATGCGGGCCTGGACCGACCAGGACATTCAGCGTCCGGATCGTTCCCGCGCCGTCTTCCAATTTCCAAGCATGCAGGTCGAGGAGAAAGTCCGTCCGATTCCACAGTTCGATCCATTCGTTCCCGCCGCTCGCAGGATCGGCCACGAACTCATTGATCACTACCGAGCCGGGAGTCGCCCTTTCCGCGGATCCAGATTCCTCGTTGGCGTCTTGTAATTCAGTTTGCGTTTCTGTCGTTCCTTCAGTTCTGCTAGAAGTTCCTGACAGTGTAGGATTGTCGTCATCTTGCGGAAGAGTTCCTTCTTCGTTTGTGGTCCCCAGTAACACAGAATCTCCAAGATCAGCATCGTCGTTGGATCCAGTTTCTCCTCCCTCCCCCTGCGGCTGGTAGGTCGCCCCAGGAGTTGGTCCGTTTTGATTTTCGATCCAGTTGGCGATGGTATAGTCGTCTTTTGTGATGTTGATCCGTTCAATGGAGTGATCGGTCGTCGGAAGATAGGTGAACATCTCAACGACTGCTCCTGTCGCATCCTTGAGCGCGATCGGTTCGCCGTCTTCGTTAAGAGTAGACCAGGAAGAGTCGAAAAGCGTGCCGTCATAGTTGGGGTAGTCAATAATAAAATTCGTTGTCACGTCGGCGATGATTGCGTACTCGCCCGGCTCGAGTGCCATGTCCGATCCCTGCGTCAGCGTCAGCCCGTGATTGGCGCCATCCTCGAAAAATTTCCAGCCAGCCAGATCAACCGGCAAATCGCTTCGATTTACCACCTCAATCCATTCGTGATCCGACGATTCGAAGGCGGCGATCTCCGAGATGACCACTGGCGCGCCATCTGCCGCCGCCGGGATCGGTGTGAGCCCGACAACGATCGCCAGCGCCACGACCGCGGCCATCCTGCGGAAGGCCCTGTGCTCGCGTGACAGCGGTTGCTGACATCCGTGGCAGATGGCTGTTGTTTTTTTGCCTTTTTCCACACCTCGGCCATTTTCCGCCAGGCCGTTAAAACCGATCTTTTTCCACAAGAATGAAACCCGTTCGGCATCTGCCGAATTCTTCGTAAATCCCCCTTCCATATTCAAGCGCGAGCTTGTAATGTTCGTGTTTTCACCCTATATTCACCCTACGCTTCGGCCTTCCCCCGGCAAGCGATTTTTGTCAGCGACCGTTGACAAAACGGTCTTCTTGCCCTATAATGCGCGGTTCTCTATCATAGATCAGGGTCGCAGTGGCGGA
>MGDZ01000041.1:3146-8544 GCA_001791115.1 Candidatus Uhrbacteria bacterium RIFCSPHIGHO2_02_FULL_57_19 | reverse complement strand
ATCTCCGGATCGCCGTCGTCCGCGGGACTGGCGCTGGCCGGGGACTCGTCCGCCCTCCAGTCGGGAAGGTCGTCGCCAACCGGGACCATATCGTCGGCCGGAATGCTGTCGGACTCGGCGACGGCGCCAAGCTCGTCGGTGGTCGGCACCACCGCCGGCTTCTCCTCCTCCTTCGGCGCAAGCTTGACGATCCCATTTGTCTCGGCAACCAGATCGATGAGCGCGAGCACGTCCGACCGCTTGAGGCAGTCCACGACCGCCTCGAGATCAAGGGTGTCGTAGAGCACCCGGTCGGTGAGGATGTCGGTCTTGCCTTTGAGGATCAGCTTTCCGAGCTCCTGGCGCGGGAGGAGCTCGCCGAGACTTCCGCGGAACGCGCCGTAGATGTCCTCGGCCGTGGCCAGGCCGTGGGTGACCGCGGAGCGGAGCATCGCGGCGAGTGCCTTCACCACATCATCACGCTTCTGCTTGTCCCGCCACTTGCCGAGCCAGAGATAGATCCAGTTCTCCTCCGCGGAGCAGATCCTGGCCTGCTCGGCCGGTGTGAGCACGTCCTCCATCCGTCCCGGCGCGATGTCTTCGGTCGCGAGCGCGATCTCGAGCGCGTTGGCGGCCGGCGCGAGCTGGAGCCTCGGCACGATGCTATCCTTCACGGCGCCGTCGAGGATCTTGGTCCGGAGCGCCGGCTCGTTCTTGAGCGTCTCCATGACGCCCGTGGGTCCGCCGAGGTGTTCCAGGAGGTCCCCGGGCTTGCGGAGCCCGGCCTCCCGAAGCGTTCCGATGCCGTCCGCGAACCACTTTTCCACGTCGGCCTTTCCTTTCTTCATCTCTTCCTCCCTTTCATCGAAAGAGCGTCTTTCGTGTCCAGAGAGTAGAAACTTTTTTGATGCTTGTCAAGTCTCCAAATCCTCCGGCGGCGGTTCGTCGCCTCCAGCCGGCGGCTTGGCTTCGGGTGAAAGTTCGGCCCGCTCTCGCTCGGCCGCCTTTTCAAAAACCGTGTTGCGGATTTGGGCGATGAGCGCCGGGTTGGCCTTGAGATAGGATTTGGCCGCCTCGCGCCCGATCCCCAGCTTTTCTCCGCCCAGGGCATAGGTGTTGCCGGATTTTTGCACCACGCCCTCGACAACTCCGGCGTCCAGCGCGTCGCCGGAAATCGAGATACCCTCGTTATACATGATGTCGAACTCAGTGGTCCGGAACGGCGGAGCCACCTTGTTCTTGACGATTTTGGCCTTGACCCGGTTGCCGATGATTTTTTCGGCCTGCTTGATCTGGGCCGCCCGGCGCACCTCAATGCGGATGGACGAGTAGAACTTAAGCGCGTTTCCGCCGGTGGTGGTTTCAGGATTGCCGAAGACAATCCCGATCTTCATCCGCGTCTGGTTGATGAAGATGAGAATGGTCTTGGATTTGGAAATGATGCCGGTCAACTTTCGCAGGGCCTGACTCATCAGCCGCGCCTGAAGCCCCATGTGCTGGTCGCCCATCTCTCCTTCGATTTCGGCCCTGGGCACCAGCGCGGCCACGGAATCAACCACAATCACGTCCACGGCGTTGGAGCGCACCAGGGTCTCGACGATGTCGAGCGCCTGTTCGCCATTGTCCGGCTGGGAAATGAGCAGTTCGTCAACCTTAACCCCGATCTTCCGAGCGTAGTCCGGGTCAAGGGCGTGCTCGGCATCCACAAAGGCCGCCAGCCCGCCTTGCTTTTGCACCTCGGCCACCACATGTTGGGCCAGTGTGGTTTTCCCCGAGGCCTCGGGCCCGTAGATCTCGGTAATCCGGCCTCTAGGCACTCCGCCCACCCCCAGCGCCAGATCCAGAGAGAGGCAGCCGGTGGGGACCGACTCCACGACCATCCGCCTGGCGTCGCCGAGCTTCATTATCGAACCCTCGCCGAATTTTTCTTTGATCTGGGAGAGGGCCTCGGAGACCGCCCGCTGTTTGGCTTTGGAGGCCTCGTCTTCGCGTGGTTTCGTCATATGACTGTATAAAAAAAGAGAAAAGATCCTCCTTTCCTCCTTTAATTTTCGATTGGCTCGTAGACCACTCGGCGGTAAACGACCGCCTCGCCGGAGTGGCGCTTTTTCGCCGTAATCTTAATCAAGTTGGTGCCCCGATGCAAGTCGATGGTTTCTTTAAATGATCCGTCGCGGCCGGGAGCCACCCCGACTCCGTTGATGCGCAGGTCCGCGCCGGCCTCGGCGTTTCCGGCCACCTCGACCGTTGCCCCGGTTGTGACCAGGCCATCTTCTGGGGCAGTAAGCACGATCGGCGGCGGCCGGAGCGCGACCCGCACCGCGAGGCCCATGAGCAGAAGGAGCACGGCTCCGGCTAGTCCCACAAGCAGCCGTTTGATGACCGTCGGCGTGACAGTGAGCGCCACTGTGGGGATGTCCTGGATTTGCCGGTTGGCCCCCGGGCGAGAGGCCTTGCCACAGGCCTCCAGTTCTTCGGTCAGTTTCACCAGATACGGTCCCGAGTCGTCTCGGAGCGCGCCAGTTACGGATTTAACGAATGATCGGACGTAGATTTCGTCGGGAAGCTCCTCGTAGCGTCCGGCCTCCAAGGCCGAGAGGTATTTTTCCTGAATGCGGGTGGTTTGGGAAAGACTGCGCAACGAGACGTGCGAGCGCTCGCGAAGTTCGGTAAGAGATTGGCCGAGGGATTTTGGCTGATTCGAATTTTCAGGCACAGTAGGTTTAAAACGGCGGCTGTTCTTCGGGCGCGTCTTCTTCCTCCCCCTCAACTTCCGGCGGCATCTCTCCGTACTCCGGCGGTCGGGCGACGAGGATAGCCCGCGGCTTGGCCCCTTCGCCGGGGCCGATTACCCCCCGCTCTTCCATAAGATCCAAAAGCCGCGCCGCCCGGGCATAACCGACTTTGAGCCGCCGCTGGAGGAGCGAGGCCGAGGCCTTGCCGGCGCGCAGCACAGTGTCCTTGGCGTCATGGAGAAGAGGGTCGGACTCATCGTCGAATTCCACCGAGGATCCGCTGGCGCCCATGGGCCGGCGCTCGGTGACGTCCGGGATGTATTCCGGCGCCTCTTCGGTGTGGCTCCGGATGTAGTCCACCGTCCGTTTGATTTCATCATCAGAAAGGAAGGCGCCCTGGAGCCGTTTTGGTTTGGAGAGTTCGGCCGAGGTGAAGAGCATGTCGCCGCGGCCCAGCAGTTTTTCGGCGCCGGTGGTATCCAAAATGGTCCGCGAGTCAGTGGAGGAGGCCACGGCAAAGGCAATCCTAGAGGTGATGTTGGCTTTGATCAATCCAGTGATGACATCCACTGACGGTCTTTGAGTGGCCAATACCAAGTGAATACCCACGGCCCGCGACATCTGGGCCAGCCGGATGATGCACGGTTCGACCTCGTGCGAGGCCGAGACCATCAGATCGGCCAGCTCATCAACCACCACTACCAGGTAGGGCAGGCGTTCGGCGGCATCCTTATTATAGGCGCCGATGTCCCGGCGTCCGGCCTTGGAGAGCAGTTCGAACCGGCGTTCCATCTCTCCGATGCACCACTTGAGGGCGTTGACCGTTTTGGGCACCTCGGTGATGACCGGAGTGATCAGGTGAGGGATGCCGTTGTAGGTGGGAAGCTCAACCCGTTTGGGGTCAATCATGATGAATTTCAGATCGTCCGGGCCGTTGGAGTAGAGGAGCGAAACGATCATCGAGTTCAAGCAGACGGTTTTGCCGCTGCCGGTGGCTCCAGCCACCAGCAGGTGGGGCATCCTGGTGATGTCCGCAGTCCAGGCGGCGCCGGCCACGTCTTTGCCCAAGGCCACGGTCAAATTGCCTTTGCGTTCGCGGAATTCGCGGGACTCGAGCACCTCGCGGAGCGGCACCACGGCCACGGCCTGGTTGGGCACCTCGATGCCGACCAGCGATTTGCCGGGGATCGGGGCCTCGATCCTGATGGGATGGGCGGCCAGCGCCAGGGCCAAGTCGTTCCCCAGCGCCACGATTTTGGAGAGCTTGACTCCCTCGGCCGGGCGCAGGGTGTACTGGGCCACCGTCGGTCCGACCGACACCTCGCCCATTTCCACTTGGATGCCGAACTGCTCAAGCGTTTTCCGGATCCTCTCCTTGGCCGCGTCGATGTCCCCGGCCGACGGTTTGGTGGTTTTATTATTCAGAAGATCGAGCGGCAGTTCGACTTTGCGAAAGCGCCGCCGTTTGAGCATTACCGCCTGTTCGATTTTCGGACTCTTTGATCCCTCGGCCGGATCAACCGAAACTTCGATGGTCCGGGTGTCCCATTCCTGATCTTCTTCTTCGGGTTCGTCTTCCCCGATCGAAGAAGCCGATTCGACTGTGGCTGGACGCAGGCGGATTTTTGACAGGAGATAGATGGGAGCCAGAAGAATTTTGTGGGCGGCGGCTAGCCGCTCCAAGGGAATGTTGAAGGCCAGCATGATCCCGACCAATAAGGCGGCGGCCAGGAAGACCGCGGAGGCGATCGGCCCCATGATGGCCAGGAGCGGACTGGATATTACAGATCCCAGATAGCCGCCGCGGTCGGCGGCCAGATGGATCAGGCCATTTGAGCTGGCCACGGAAACCAAGATGCCCAGCGCGCCGGCAATACCCACCCGCAGCCGTTCGGAAAGCAGAACCAGGCCCAGGAGGGAGAGGGCAGCCGGGAAAATCAGCCGGTCCCAGCCAAAGAGAGCGAAGAGTCCTTGGTCCAGCACCTGTCCCAGGGTTCCGGCGAGATTGAAGACCGAGAGGGCCGAGATGCCGGCCGCGGCAAACAAAAAGACGACGGCAATGCCGCGTCGGGTTTCGGAGGTGAGGCGGGGAAGGGATGGCGGGCTTTCGCGCCGTCGCCTTTCGGGCTTTTGTTTTGATTTCCGCCGTCTGGTCATAATGCGTTGATTGTACGGAAATCCGACCTCGTCGTCCAGTTGTTTTTAGAGAAGTCCTTCGACGAGCAGAGGACATATAAAAATAGCCCCTGAGCAAAGCCTGCCTGACGGCAGGCAGGTCGAAGGGCTACTTTATTTTCCTCCAAAGAGCTGCAAAGTAGGCGCCACGCGATTCCACAAAACCGAAACGGTGGAGCTACCCCAACGCAAAGCGTCGGAGCGAGGAGAGAGAATTTGCTTCAGCGATCCGATCTGGTGGGGGCGTGCGCCACTTCGCAGCTCTCTGGAGGGAAATTTAAGGAACAGGTACTTAGATTCTACTGGAAAAAACGGCTTTGTCAAGCCCGGTTTTAGGGAAGCAGGTTCGGATACTTTTCCTCGCGCTGCTCGAACCGCCGCATCAGAATGGCGATGCTCGAGGTCACGAGTAAAGTAATAAGAGTGGTGGTCATAGTAATTTTATAGTGATTTTAGTGATAAGAACTGGGGGAGGAAGATCGTCGGCCGAATGCCTTCGATCTCCCTCC
>MGDZ01000041.1:0-3129 GCA_001791115.1 Candidatus Uhrbacteria bacterium RIFCSPHIGHO2_02_FULL_57_19 | reverse complement strand
GAGACCCCGACCGCGCTCGATGTGGTCGTCGATGACCGCCATGGCCAAGACGATCACACCGTTTGGCGTGGGCTGACCGCGCCGGAACGCTCGAGTGACCGCGGCCTTGGCGGCGATGGGCGCGATGTAGTTCGCGTTCTTCGCCCGGACGAGCTCTCGCGCCACGGAGAGCGTCTTCAGTCCCTTGCGGATCTGTCGCGGGAGCGCCTTGCGGCACTCGCGGCAGATCGGGACGAAGATCCATCTCTTCGCGGCCCCATGGCCACGCTCGTCGATCGCCGCCTGCCAGGCGGGCGCGCGGTGGGATCGACACAACGGCAATGCCTCTTTCTTGATCTTCACGACTCTATCCTTTCTCGCGGCACGCTTACGCGGCCGCGTGGTTGACTTGTTAGATTTTTCCTCCCACCTGAAAGCTCAATACTTTTCCGTCATTGCGAGAAGGAGTGAAACGACGACGAAGCAATCTCGTAATATCGGGATCGCCACGTCGCCCCGCCTTGGCGGGACTCCTCGCGATGACAATAAAGATTTCGGGTGGAATTGGGAGGAGAGAAGGCGTTAGCGCTTCTTCCTCCCGAGGCTGGTGTGATTGATGGGAAGGTTGGCCGTCCGCTCGCGCTTCAGTTCGGCGAAGACGCGGAGGAAACGAAGGGAGCCGTCGACGGGGATTCGGAGTGAGTTCTGGTGGACGCGAATCTTCGTTGCGATCATCGCGCGCCTCCGAGCTCGCGGGCCACGGCCATGGGGTCACGGTCGGACTCGATCGCCAGGTCGAGCATCGCCGGGACCGAGAGGTCACTCATCCGGACGATCCGGACGAACTCCTCGGGGTCATCGACGTGCTCGTCGAGGAGCCGCTCGATGTAGGGGGCGACCGGTGGGAACGTCTTGCGCTGGGACATCTCAATCTTCTTTTCGTGAAGGTTTGAGTTAGGTTCCCTTCTCAAGGCTCCGTCCGTTTTGGTTGGACAGGGAATTGAGGTGGGAGGAGAGGAAGGAAGCAAACGTAATTCTTGCTTCTTCCCTCTCCTTGCGACCCCGACCGTTGCAGTCGGGGCTAGTTCGTCGCGGCCTCGCGGCCGGCCCGGCGCGCCTTGCGATTGGGCTTGGCCTCGGCCTTCTGGGGCTGGGGCTTGAACCGGGCGTTGATCGCCACGAGCTGGGCCTCGATGCCGGGCACCGAAGCGTCGACCGGTCCGGGTCTGGGCTCCCGCGGCTGCTGGCGCCTCTTCCTCTTCTCGAACTCGGCCATCTCGGCCTCGCTCTCGAAGGTGAATAGACCGAGTCGGCCACTGGCGGCCTTGGCCAGGGCCTTGAGGCGATGGGCGCCTCGCCAGTGATCTCCATCCACCGGGAAGACGGTTTTTTCACCGTCCCGTCCGCGGATGAGGATCAGTCCGCGTTGACGCCCCGAACAGTACTGCCCTCGGCCGTTCATGATGGCCAGACCCGCCTGCTGGGTGCGGATCTCCATGGTGTTCGCCCGTCCGACGACCTCCAGAATCTGCTTCAGGAGAATCAGATCCGGGTCCGGCGGCGCGGGCGGGGCGACCTTGGTCAGGACGGGCTTGGCCGTCCTGTTCGGGCGGGCCGTGGTTCGGTCCTGGAACTCGGCCTGCACCCGGCGGTACTGCGCCGCTGCGGCCTGGGCCCAGACAAGCAACCAGGGCTTGCCGTCCTTGTCGGCCGTGGCGTGCTTGGAGCACGCAGGACGGACATCCTCCCAGTCGCCCCTGATGAAGGCGAACGGGGCCGGGATGTCCTTGCCTCGGCAGCGAGGGTGGGTGCAGAAGGGGCCGGTGGGGTCGGAAACGGCGGGGGTCGTCTCGATCTGATTTTCCATGATTCCTCCTTGGCCTTCCGGCCGGTTGTTTTTCGGATGACCTGATTGTCATCCTGGGTTTGTCGAGGGACTATTGGAGTCCTTCGATAAACTCAGGACGACAAGGTTTTTTATAGATCAAGGGCCCTGAAACTACAGAGGTAGCCCAGGGCCCTGTCACCAAGGGCGTTTCCGCCCGAAATCCGGGGATGAATCGAACGGCCTTATTGGAAAGGGCAAAAGATTATGTTTGATCATCCCCGAGTTTCGAGCTGAACCGCGCTCCTTAACACGAACCTGGAGGATAGGAAGTTCGGCGTCGGTCGGCCTCTTCGGCCTACCTGCCGGACGAAGGCGCGGTCATCGGGAGGTTTCGAGTTCGCACCCGAATCCACCCAATTCCCGAACCAAAGGTCTCTCTCCTTTCGGGATGGAAACCTCCTCCGCATGGCAGCGGAGATCTCCTTCCTCCAAGTTCGTGTCAGGGAACTTATCTTTTTTTGTCATCCCCGCGAACGCGGGGATCCAGATCTGGATTCCCACTTTCGTGGGAATGACAATGATTTGAGGAACTGTTCGCAGGACACCATCGAACGGTGATGTTCTCTGAACAGCTGCCAGGAATTCGTGAGGTTGCGCGTTCTTTGAAGACCGCGTGCCTCCAAAGACCTCTCGAATTCCTGGCACAGACATTTTGTGTTTGCGCCGTCTGCAAGCGCTTAGGTCGAAAGCAACATGTTTACTCCTTTCAATCCATTGGTTTTCCCGGGCGCTTGTGTCCCGTAGGACGATGCATGATTCCCGGGAGCGATCTGGAGAAGAAACTCGGGTGTGTCCCGAAGGACTCCTCGAGTGATTGGGATTTCCTCCGCGACGGTTTGAGCCGAAGCCCGAACCATCGCAGTTCCTCCCTTCCGTCCATTGCGCCCCGCCGTTGGCGGGGTAAACAGAACGGCCTCCTCTCCAAGTCGCTCCCCGCCCCGCCAACGGCGGGGCGCGCGGAAACAAAAAAGAGACAATGCTGATGTAGAATTCCTTAGCCTGCACGCCCCCGTGTTCCTTCATGAATCGGAAACACAGCGACGTAAGGAGAGAGTCCCCACTAAACATGTGATTTCGGGACTCGTCGTTTCCTTCAACATCAACACCGTCTCTTCTTTGATTGCGTCAACGCTCTTGGCCTGTCTCTCGCAGGCCGCATCCGCCATAGGCGGAATCGCGCGGACGACTCTCTCCTCGATTGGTTGTGTGCTTTTAAAGATCTTGACCCAGCACTATAGCATACCTGTGGATAACTGTCAAGG
>MGDZ01000040.1 GCA_001791115.1 Candidatus Uhrbacteria bacterium RIFCSPHIGHO2_02_FULL_57_19 | reverse complement strand
GTAGCCGGGTGACTTTTGGTAAACCCGGGCGGCGTAGGAGACGGAATAGATGCCGGATGCTGTTCGGGCCGCTTCCCGTAGAGTCAAGTCGCTTGCGGGCGCGTTCCCATTTTGCATTCGACCTCCGTCCATCGCGAGCCAGATGGTCGTTGTCGCCGCAACAGCGCCAAATACCATCAGAAAATCCACGAGATTGTTCCAGGCCATCTTCCCGCGCCTTTCCGTTCCGCCATCCAGTTGGCGAAACCGCGGAGGATAGCAATTTCAGAGGCCTATGTCAAGGGTCTGCATATTTTTGCGCGTTTTTTCGATGTGGATAACTAGCTCAAAAAAGTGTAAAGCCGGCTTGGACAATTTGTGATCACTGACAATTTTTTAGGCCATTTCGGCCCTTCGTCTTTTTTTGTCAATCTTTACTGACAAAAATCGCTTCCATTCTGGTCGGTGACGGCTATGATGATTGCAGAGTGCGCGGTCTGATCAGCAGGTGATCTCGTAGCGAGCTCGAGGTCATGGCTGAATCAAACCGGGATGATCTTTTAAAACCGATGGTGATGGCGTCAGCGTCGGGCCCGTGCAGCGTCCCGCGCGACGACTCTTGCTTCACTCGTGTCGCAGTGAGTTAGATCGTTCGGTGATCCCGGACCGGCTCTCTACGAAACGGTCTCGCAGGATCGCGCGCAACCTAAAACCAGCCTTCGGGCTGGTTGGTCGGACGACAGGCCGGCGGAGTCGGTTTGATGATGCAGTTGCATCCGCGCTTCGTTGATCTTCTGCACGCGCACCCGTTGACGCTCATCAGAAAGGAGAAAGTCATGCGTTGGTTGTTGTTCGGTGTGTGCGCTCTTCTTGGTTGCCGCGAGAATCAAGATGAGCCGTGGTCTGAAATTCGGGAGGTGAATGAGGTTCCGGAGACGCCGGGGGTTGTGGAGCGGCTTCCGGATCCCGAAGAGGCGCCCGAGTGCGATTCGGGGTTTGCCACAAAAGTGGTCATCGCCGCCGCGCCCGAGGGTCGCCGACTTCCGTTGGCCAAGCAGGACCAGACCATGGATGAATCGGCTCGGCTTCGTGCCGTTGCTTGGCATGAGGATGAAGGCGGGGATCCGCTGGAGTCGTTCGTATCATTCGAATGGGAGATAGCCGACGAGGGTGTCGCCTTCCTTCTTCCATACGGAGCATACGGACAGGGAGCCATGGTCTGGGGGCGGCAAGATCGTTTCGATGTCGCGGGCGGTGAGGACCCGGAAACCACGGTCACGGTGTGCGCGGTCAACGATTGTCGAGATGCCTGCAGTGGCTGCGAATCGCGAGTCTGTTCCGAACAGCTTCGGATCGTCGGGGTCCCCAACCTCGAAGGACGATGGACCGTGACGGCCGATACCGCGCCATTCCCGTTCAATGTGGATGTATTCCAAGACGGGGAACAGCTCCTAACCTTGGCCGCCGGTATCGACGCGATGGTGTCAGGGGAAACGGTTCGATTCACTCTGGGAGAGGAGGTGTACACAGGCACAATCGCCGAGTCGCGCGACAGAGTGGAAGGGCTCATCACGCGAAAGGAGGATGAGCGGGCCCACCTTACCTGGTCAGCAGTCCGAGTGCCGGACATCTAGGTCAGTCTTCGGCGGGGGCGGTGATCCTGCGTTACGGCAGGGACACGCGCCGCCTCCGCCCAACTTTTTTTCAGAATATCCTTGACGGACGAGGAGGATAGTGTACGGTTGAGGTAGAAAGGATTATTCAAAATTTCAAATATATGAGAACAACATTAATCATTCTCGGAGTAGTAGCGCTGGTTTTAGCCGTGTTCTTTGTCGCGCGTCCCAAGCAGGCGCCGGTGGGGGAGGAGAGGAAATACGAAGTCAGTGATGTCTTCACCCAGAAGTACACTGATCCCAAGCTTGGATTTAGCTTTAAATATCCCGCGGGTTGGGGGACAAGCGATTCTAGCCAGAATCAGCTTTCGATTCTTGTTACCGAGTTTGGAAAAGCGCCGGAAACACTAGGACCGAATGATCTGGCGACCGGTTTCACTAAAACAGATTTGGATAAATTACAGAGCGATCTTAAGAACGGACGACTTGGTACCGGAGAAAAAATGGTGACTGCAAATGGAAATCCTGTGTTTATTTCCTCCGAGTATGACGTTCCATCCGGTCAATTTCTTGCAGAGGCGAAGTTCTTTGCGGGTAAGGATTTAGTCGAGATATGGACAACGCTGCCCGTTTCCGGAGCGCCATTTTCTTGGCCAAGCGACCGTGCGCAGGTTGATGCAGTCCAAAAACAGCTTCAGGCGGGTGAAGTCGGCCCCGATGTGAAAAAAGTTCAGGATACTTTCGAGAGTATTGTAAAAACGATCACGCTTTCCGAAACTATTCTTTCAGCGGAATGTACAGCTCAACCAACAATCCTGGAAAATGGCAGGAAATCTTACCCGATCGATGAGCAATACGAGCACCTTCCATGGCTTGGACAATTGTTCACGGCTGATGATTGCGGCGCGGAACGTGTGGAATTGATTGCTCCAGACGGATATTACGCGCGAGGTTCGAAAGTTTGGGCGAAGGGAGCACCGTCTGTTGGGCTTCGCGAAGCTTTGACTTCTGCCGGATACCACTGCGACGCGGGAGTTTCCGATGAGTTGTGTTCAGTTTGGCGTATTGACACGCCAGCGCTGGTATCCAAATTTTTGAAACTCAAAACTTTCTCGACTGAAATTGAATCGGACGATTGTATCAACTGCGGCTAATTCCGCGGTCTGAAGGAAGGGGCACAGTAGCTCGCCCTTTTCCTCCAGACACAGATCATCTGATCATTGACAAAACGTTGTATCAGTCTGGTGATGCAACTTCAAAAAATGGAGTGCAGTCATGCGCGCGCGAAAGTTGTTGGTTGATCTCCTTTACCTCACTTGGGTGGCTTCTCTTTCTGTGGGTTGCTCTGGGTTGAAGCCGGAAGACATTTGTTCCGGCGAGGATTGCTCCGACGTGGTGGTCGAGGATGACCACACCACCCTTGCTTTCTCGAACGAGGATGATGGCGACGATGAGGATAACGGCGCCGGCGAGTGTACCATCGGGACTGCTACCGCCTTTGTCCACCCCATCGGAGATCCTTTCGACATGACGGGCACGCGTATCACCCAAGGGTTCAACACGAGCGAAGACGAAGGGTTCTGCATCGTCGCTCGGAGGTTCCGTGGCGACATTCCGACGTCTGATGCCTGTCGCGCCGCTGGCGGAAGGTGGTATCTCGGACATACCGGAACCGACATCGCGATCGCGGCTGGGAATCCGGTTCGCGCAGTCGCGGTAGGGATGGTGACTGCGGCGGGTTATTTCGGCGGACATGGGTGGTTGGTTCGCATCCGCTCGATGCTCGAGGGTGGCGCCGAGTTCTACCATCAGTACGGACACATGTGCGATTCGCCCAACACCAACTGCCTCACCGTCGAGGTGGGGGATTGCGTGGAATTGGGCCAGCAAATCGGCGAGGTCGGATCCACGGGGAATTCCAGCGGACCGCACCTGCACTTCGAGATCAAGTTTCTCGATTCAGCCGGGCCCGGGTATCTCATGGATGACCCCAACGATCAGATCGGGTTCTACGAGGATGGAATCGCCTTCATCGAAAGTCGGCCGATTCTCTCGCGCTGGCATCCGTGGGGCACCCTCTACAAGGTGGGTGGTCATCCGGAGATCAAGCGCGTTGTCGATACGGAGCTTCGGTGGATCACGGAGTGGCAGACCTTCGTTGACGAACGTCACGAAATCGGTCGGGTGGTTGTGGGACCGCGGGAGTACGAACTCTGCTACAACAACGGTAGCGACATCGAGAGCGCGACGGGTCTCCGCTTAGCGCGTTGCAATGGAGAAGTCTGGTTGGCAACCGATGAATCGCGCGATAGGAGATTGATCAATCCCGTTGAGGGAAGCGAGAACTTTCGCGCGCTCATCGCCTCGTGGGGCTTCACTTCAAATGATGTGGTGGACGACGCCCGTGTGTGCAGGGAGTATGCCGAGTCAACGGGCTTGATGCTGCGTGGAGGGGTACTGGTTAAGGAAGCGGATCGTTCCGATGTCTACTACACGACACCCGGGGGTGAGGCATGGCCAGTCAATTCGATGGATATCCTCTACGCGCTCGGGTACCAAGGGAGGAATCTGGATCCGCGGGATATCCTTGTCATTCCTTCTGGTTCGATCGAAAATCTGATTGGAATGGTGCGGAGGGACCGTCCAATCACCCAGGATGATCTGCCCATCTGCTACACTCGGGGGTTGGCCTACGGCCCGCCGCCCGAGGAAGGCGAAGGGGGAGTTGACTTCCCGGATGTCGAAGAAGCCGTCTGCATTCCGAACGATGAGTCCTGCAACGGGACAGATGACGACTGCGATGGGCTGGTCGACGAGGACGAGGTTTGCGGGGAGACTTGCGATCCATCGCCCGAGGTGTGCGACGAGTTGGACAATGACTGCGATGGCCGCGCAGACAACGGTTTCAGCTTGGGCTGGGACGAAGAGAACTGCGGAGAATGTGGGCGTGAGTGTTCACTGGATGAGACCTGTGTGAACGGGGAGTGCGCGGACGAGTGCATTCCCACCGGGCCGGAACTGTGCAACGAGTGGGACGATGATTGTGATGGGGCGGCGGACGAGGGTTTCGATCTCGATGCCGATCCTGACAACTGCGGAGAGTGTCGCAACCGGTGCGCAGTGAATGAGGAATGCCATCAGGGTTCGTGCCGGTCTCGGGCATTTCCTGAATCCTGCGACAATCAGGACAACGACTACGACGGAGTGGTGGACAACTACTCCATTTCCTGCGAGTCGCGATGTGGGATTGGAACACAGCGGTGTGTGACCGGAAACTGGGAGGAGTGCAACGCTCCTCTCCCGAGCGCCGAGATCTGCAATTCCGTCGATGATGACTGCGATGGAGTGGTGGACGAAGGAGGGATCTGCGGGCAGCAGTGTCAGGCGTTTCCGGAAGTGTGCGACGGCCTGGACAATGACTGCAACGGCGTGGTGGACAACGGAGTACTGAACGCCTGCGGCCGGTGCGGTGCAGTTCCAGCCGAAGTCTGCGATGGCGTGGACAACGATTGCGACGGAGTGGTCGACAACGGCGTCTTGAACGCCTGCGGCGGATGCGGCGCGGTTCCAATCGAATCCTGCAACGGGATCGACGATGATTGCGACGGGATCGTGGACGACGGGGTTCTGAATGCCTGTGGGTGGTGTGGACCGGTTCCGGTCGAGGTCTGCGACGGCGCGGACAACGACTGCGATGGGCAGATCGATGAGGGGGGCGTTTGCCAACCCCAAGGTCACACGGTCAGGGTTCGTTTCTGTCCCGATGAAAATGGACTCCTGACCACCGACATGCCTGACCGAGGCGACTGGTATGGGTATCAGCTTGCCGATGGCTGCATCGACATCACCTGGAACAACGTGCCGGAAGGGGAGTATCGCCTCCAGGGTGAATACCTGGA
>MGDZ01000039.1 GCA_001791115.1 Candidatus Uhrbacteria bacterium RIFCSPHIGHO2_02_FULL_57_19 | reverse complement strand
TCACCCTCGGATGAACCGGGGGCGGGGAGTTTTTTGTTGTTAACGTCCAATCGCCAATGATCTTCCGCCGCCAAACTCCAGAAAAAAAAGAGCGCAAGACTTTCCGGCCGATGCGCGACGCCATGGAGCTTCCGGACTTAATCGAGGTCCAGAAGTATTCCTATGATTGGTTTTTCCGCGAGGGCCTGCGCGAACTTTTTGACGAGATTTCCCCCATCAAGGATTTCATCGGCCGCGATCTGGAGCTTTCTTTCACCGATTATTATCTGGACGAACCCAAGTTCGACGAAAAGACCTCCAAAGAAAAGAACATCACCTACGAGGCGCCGCTCAGGGTCAAGACCCGGCTCGCCAACAAACGCAGTGGGGAATCTAAGGAACAGGAAATTTACTTGGGCGATCTGCCGATCATGACCGAACGGGGCACCTTTGTGGTCAACGGCATCGAACGGGTGGTGGTTTCGCAATTAGTCCGCTCGGCCGGGGTATTTTTCACTTCAGAATTTCTCCGTGGACGCAAATACTACGGCGCCAAAATCATCCCCAACCGCGGGGCCTGGGTGGAGATGGAAACCGACGCCTCTAATGTCATCTGGGTCAAGATCGACCGCAAGCGCAAGGTGGCGGTCACCTCGCTCCTGCGCGCCTTCGGCTACGGATCAAACGAAGATATCCTGGCCCTTTTCGCCGACGCCGAAACCCATCCATCCATCCGCTATATCGAATCCACCCTGGCCAAGGATTCGGCCAAAAATGAGGATGAGGGCTTAATCGAGGTCTACAAACGCATCCGCCCCGGGGACCTGGCCACCACCGACAACGCCCGGTCGCTGATTCATTCGATGTTTTTCAACTTCGACCGTTACGACCTGGGCCGGGTCGGCCGCTACAAGTTCGCCCAGCGCTTCGGGATCCCCGCCGACCACACTGAAGTCGAGGCAGCGGAGAACCGCATATTAAAGAAGGAAGATCTGGTGCTGATTATCCGCGAGATTCTTCGGCTGAACATCTCCCAGCAGGATCCCGACGACGTGGACCACTTGGGCAACCGGCGGGTGCGGGCCATCGGAGAGCTGGTCCAGAATCGTTTCCGGGTGGGGCTGGCTAGGATGGAGCGGATCATCAAAGACCGCATGTCCACCTCGGACATCACCACCCTCACTCCGGGGAAACTGATCAACGCCCGGCCGGTGATCGGCGCGGTTCGCGAGTTTTTCATGAGTTCCCAGCTCTCCCAGTTCATGGACCAGACTAACCCACTGGCCGAGCTGGAGCACAAGCGCCGGCTCTCGGCCATGGGCCCGGGCGGGCTGTCCCGCGAGCGGGCCGGGTTCGACGTGCGCGACGTCCACCCCACCCACTACGGCCGCATCTGTCCCATCGCCACTCCCGAAGGTCCGAACATCGGGCTGGTCGGTCACCTCGCTTCCTACGCCAGGATCAACGAGTTCGGGTTCATCGAGACCCCTTATCGCCGGGTAACCAAAGATAAGGAAGGCCGGCCGCGGGTCTCCGACGAAATCGTCTGGCTCAATGCCTTCCATGAGGAGAAGGCCATCTCTACCGCGGCCACAACCCCCATCGACCTGAATGGATACTTTCTGGAAGAAAAAGCGGCCGTCCGCCGGAACGGCGAACCGTCCGAGGCCTTGGTCGAGGAGATCGACTACGTGGACGTTTCTTCCAAGCAGATCGTTTCCATCGCCACCGCTCTGGTTCCCTTTCTCGAGCACGACGATGCTATCCGGGCTCTGATGGGCACCAACATGCAGCGCCAGGCCGTGCCCACCATCCGCCCCGAAGCCCCCATTGTCGGCACCGGGGTCGAACGGGCGGCTGCCCGCGACTCGGGTTATGTCCAGTTCGCTCCGGAAGACGGCACGGTCACCGCGGTAGAGGGCAACCGGGTGGAGGTCACCGGCGCCTCGGGCGCGGTCCACACTTACAATTTGAACAAGTATCTGCTTTCCAACGCTTCGACCTGCCTCAACCAGCGCCCGACGGTGGACAAGGGAGAAAAAGTCAAAGAAGGCGACCTCTTGCTCGACGGCCCGTCGCTTGAGGGCGGCGAGCTGGCCCTGGGGCAGAACGTGCTCGTCGCCTTCCTCTCCTGGGAGGGCTACAACTACGAGGACGCCATCATCATTTCTGAGCGGATGGTCCACAACGACCGCTTCACTTCCATCCACATAGAAAATTATTCCATTGACGTCCGCGACACCAAGCTCGGGCCCGAAGCGGTCACCGCCGACATTCCCAACATTTCGGAAGAGAAGTTGAAAAATCTGGACATCGAGGGGGTGGTCCGCATCGGCGCCGAGGTCGGTTCCGGCGATATCCTGGTGGGTAAGATTACCCCCAAGGGCGAGACTGAGCTTTCGGCCGAGGAGAAACTGCTCCGGGCCATCTTCGGCGAGAAAGCCCGGGATGTCCGCGATTCCTCGCTCTACCTCGAGCATGGCGAGCACGGCAAGGTGATCGACATCAAGGTTTTCTCGCGGGAGGTCGGCGACAAACTCTCCCCCGGCGTGACCAAAACCATTCAGGTGACCGTGGCCGATCAGCGCAAGATCCAGGTGGGCGACAAGATGGCCGGCCGGCACGGCAACAAGGGAGTCATTTCCAAGATCGTTCCGATCGAAGACATGCCTTTCCTCCCGGATGGCACGCCGGTAGACATCATCCTCTCGCCGTTGGGGGTGGTTTCCCGCATGAACCTGGGGCAGATTCTGGAAACCCATCTGGGCCTGGCGGCCAACGCCCTGCGCTACAAAGTGATCACCCCGGTTTTCGCCGGCGTGACCGAGGAGGAGATCCGCGGAGAGCTGGTCCGGGCCGGATTCCCCGAGGACGGCAAGCTCACCCTCTACGATGGCAAGAGCGGCCGACCCTTCGACGAGAAGGTCACCGTGGGTTACAAGTACATATTGAAGCTCAACCACATGGTGGAGGACAAGATCCACCAGCGATCCATTGGCCCTTACTCGTTAATCACCCAGCAGCCCTTGGGGGGCAAGGCCCAGTTCGGCGGCCAGCGCTTCGGGGAAATGGAAGTCTGGGCGCTCGAAGCCTACGGCGCGGCTCACACCCTTCAGGAGATACTGACCATCAAATCCGATGACGTGCCCGGCCGGAGCAAGGCCTACGAATCCATCATCAAGGGCGAGCCCATCCGCCGGATCAATGTGCCGGAATCGTTCAACGTGCTGATCCGGGAACTCAAGGGCCTGGGGCTGGACGTCGAACTCTTGAAAGAGGGCAAGCCGGTTCCGATGGGCGAAATCCCGCCGCCCAGGAAGAAGTAAGTATGGCCGAAACCTACATTCCATCGCCCATCGCACCGATCATTGATTTCGACGCCATTCGCCTGCGTCTGGCTTCGCCAATGGTCATCAAGGCCTGGTCCTACGGGGAGGTGACCAAGCCCGAAACCATCAACTACCGCACCCAGAAACCGGAGAAGGACGGCCTGTTCGACGAACGCATCTTCGGGCCGACCAAAGACTGGGAATGTTATTGCGGAAAATATAAAAAGATCCGCTACAAGGGAATTATCTGCGATAAATGCGGAGTGGAGGTGACCCACTCGCTGGTCCGCCGCGAGCGGATGGGACATATCGAACTGGCCGCCCCGGTCTCGCACATCTGGTTTCTGCGCGGCGTGCCCTCTAAGATCGGCTTGGTGCTCGACCTCTCGGTGCAGAATCTGGAGAAGGTCATTTATTTCGCCAACTTCATCGTCACTGAGGTGAACGAGGGCGGGAAGGCGGCGACCTCCGAGCAGCTCAAAAACGAATACAAAGGAAAAAAGAAGCAGATCGAAAACGAATTTGCCCGCGAGGCCGAACGATTGAGCGCCCGGGCCGCGGAGAAGAACAAACCCGACCTGCCTGCCGGCAAGGCAGGGGCCAAGCCGGTCGAGGAAACCGAGGCCTACAAAACGGCGGTCCGCCTGCGCGACAAGAAGCTGGCCGAACTGGACGAAGATTTCCAAATCGTGAACCAGGATCTTAAAGACCTCCAGCCCCTGGCCATCATCTCCGAGAGCACCTATCACGACTGGTCGCTCAAGTTCGGACATTTGTTTTCCGCGGGAATCGGGGCCGAGGCCGTGGAGAACCTTTTGAAAAAAATCAATCTCAAGGAGACCGTGGCCCGGCTGGCCAAGGAAGGCGCGGAGGCCTCGGGCGCCAAGCGCGAGCGGTTGATCCGCCGGGTCAAACTCGTTCGTTCGCTCGAGGCCAACGGCATCCGGCCGGAGTGGATGATCATCACCTGCGTCCCGGTCATTCCTCCGGACCTTCGTCCGATGGTGCCCTTGGACGGCGGCCGTTTCGCCACTTCGGACCTGAACGACCTTTACCGCCGGGTGATCAACCGCAACAATCGCCTGAAGCGCCTGGGCGAACTAAACGCCCCGGAGGTCATTTTGCGCAACGAAAAGCGCATGCTCCAGGAGGCGGCCGACGCTCTTATCGACAACTCAGCCCGCCAGTCCAAGACCGTGGTGGCCACCACCGGCAAAAAACGCCAGCTCAAATCTCTGGCCGACATCTTGAAAGGCAAACAAGGCCGCTTCCGCCAGAACCTTCTGGGCAAGCGCACCGACTACTCCGGCCGTTCAGTGATCGTCGTCGGCCCGTCGCTCCGTCTCGACCAATGCGGCCTGCCCAAGAAAATGGCTTTGGAGCTTTTCCGGCCTTTCATCATCTCCAAACTGATCGCCGCCGGTCTGGTCCACAACATCCGTTCGGCCAACCGCTACATCGAGGCCGACCACGCCGAGGTCTGGGACATCCTGGAAGAAATCACCAAAGGCGCCCTGGTGCTGTTAAACCGCGCCCCGACCCTCCACCGGCTGGGTATCCAGGCTTTTCAACCGATACTGATCGAAGGCAAGGCCATCCAGATCCATCCCATGGTCTGCCGGGCTTTCAACGCCGACTTCGACGGCGACCAGATGGCCGTCCACGTTCCGCTGACCGATGACGCCAAGCGCGAGGCCCGCGAGTTGATGCTCTCTTCCCGCAACCTCTTGAAACCGGCGACCGGTTCCCCGGTGGCCACCCCGGACAAGGACGTGGCTTGGGGCTGCTACTACCTGACCATGATGCCCGAGAGCGAGCAGCCGCCTCGCGTTTTCTCCGGCGAGAAAGAGGCCCGCTACGTTTTTCTGATCGGCAAACTTGGCCTGCACGACAAAATTCGCGTCCGGCTGGATGGAGAAAAGACGCTCACCGAGACCACCGTCGGCCGGCTCATTTTTAACCGCGTCCTTCCGGACGAACTTGGATTCCAGAACGAAAAGATGGACGCCAAACGCCTGGCGGACATGATCCGTCTGGCCTTGGAGCTTCTCGGATCAGAGAAGACCGCGGCTCTTCTCGACGAGCTCAAGGAATTGGGATTCCGCTATGTCACCCGCTCCGGTTACTCCTGGGGAATGGGCGATCTGCCCAACATCACCGAGAAGAAGGCGGTCATTGAGGAAGGCAATCGCCGGGTGGATGAGATCCAGGAACAATTCAACGAGGGTTTGCTTACCGGAAACGAGCGCCACACCAAGATCATCGAGGTTTGGACCGAAATCAAGGACCGCGTCCAGAAACTTTGCAAAGAGAAGCTGCCCAAGGACGGGAGCGTGTTCACTATGATGGATTCCGGAGCCCGCGGCTCCCCCGGCCAGCTGACTCAGATGGTGGGCATGAAGGGGCTGGTGAGTAATCCCGCCGGGGAGATCATCGAACTGCCGGTCAAGGCCGGTTTCAAGGAAGGGTTCGACGTGCTGGAGTATTTCATTTCCACCCACGGCACGCGCAAGGGTCTTTCCGATACCGCTCTGCGCACGGCCAACGCCGGATACCTGACCCGGCGGCTGGTGGACGTGGCCCAGGACGTGGTGGTCAGGTCCGAGGACTGCGGAGAAGAGGCAGGAGTTCTTCTGGCCGCCGCCGATTCGGAGGAAATAGGTGAGCCGCTGGTGGCCAGGATTACCGGCCGGTACGCGGCCGCTGATATCAAGGACCCTAAAGGCAAGAAAACCTTGGTTCCCGCCGGGGAACTCGTCACTGAGGCCTTGGCCCGCGACCTGGCCAAGAAGGGCATCACCGAGGCGCGGGTTAGAAGCGCGCTTCTTTGCCGCCAGCGCAACGGGATCTGCCGGCGCTGTTACGGATTCGACCTGGCTTACAACAAACCGGTGGCCATGGGCGTGGCTGTGGGGATTATCGCCGCCCAGTCCATCGGCGAGCCGGGCACCCAGCTCACTATGCGCACCTTCCACACCGGCGGCGTGGCTGGGTTGGACATCACCCAGGGTTTGCCGCGGGTGGAGGAGCTCTTCGAGGCCCGTTCCCCCAAGCGCAAGGCCATCGTCGCCGACGTTGGCGGCAAGGTGACCGTCGAGGAGGTGGAGCGGCGGAGCGTCCAGACCGGCGCCGGCAAGACCCTGCTTGAGGTTCCGCCCGGCCACAAGATCGTTCGCGTTCTGTACTTGGGTGTTGAGGAGGAGAAATTCCGCAAAGAAAAGGGTGATACCTTCAAGGTCAAGGACGGGGACTCGATCGAGGCCGGCAGCGCGCTTTTTGAGAAAAAATCCGGCGCCCAGATTGTTGCCAAATCGTCCGGCCTGGTCCGGGTCAAGGGAAACGAAGTCACCGTGGTGCGCGAGGGAACCAACATCAAGGAATTCATCATCCCTCCGGGTTATGTGCTCTACGCCAAGACCGGCGACTTGGTCACTCCGGGCGATCCGCTGACCGAGGGAGATCTGGACCTTCAGCAGCTTTTCCAGCTCAAGGGCAAGGAAGAAGTGCAGAAATACATCATGCGCGAGATCCAGTCCATCTATACCTCTCAAGGCCAGAAATTGAACGACAAGCACATCGAGGTGATCATCCGTCAGATGTTCTCTCGGGTCCTGGTGCGCGAGACCGGGGACACTGAACTTCTGCCCGGAGAAGTGGTGGAGAAGGCCGAGTTTGAAATCGAAAACGAGAAGGCCAAGAAAGCCAAGAAAAAGCCAGCCGAGGGCGACGAGCTTTTCCTGGGAATTTCCAAGGTGTCGCTGTCCACCCAAAGCTTCCTTTCCGCGGCGTCCTTCCAGGAAACAGCCCGGGTGCTGATCAACGCCGCGGTTAGCGGCAAGGCCGATCCTCTGGCCGGGCTCAAGGAAAACGTGATCATCGGGCGACTGATTCCGGCCGGCACCGGATTCGCCCGGGCCGGAGAGAGACGGGCCGAAAGGGAAGCGGCGATGAAGAAGGAAGAAGCGAGCTAAAAAGAGCAAGCCCCCGCCTTGGCGGGGGTTTTTGATGTACAATGTCAAGGTTATGTCGCGTCACTCAAAATGGTCCAAGATCAAACACACCAAAGGCGCGGCCGACGTGGTCAAAGGCAAGGTATTCACCAAGCTCGGTCGGGCCATCTCGGTGGCGGCGCGCCATGGCGGGGACCCCATCACTAATTTTCAGCTGCGCATCGCGATAGATGCCGCGCGGGCGGCCAATATGCCCAAGGAAACCGTGGAGCGGGCCATCCGTCGCGGAACCGGAGAAGAGGGCGGCGGGGTTATCGAAGAAGTGCTTTACGAAGGATATGGGCCGGGGTCGGTGGCCATTGTGGTCGAAGGAACCTCTGACAACAAGAATCGAACCGCCCCCAACATCCGGCATATCTTTTCCAAACACAACGGCTCTTTGGGCGGCGCGAACTCGGTGCTGTGGATGTTTGAGCGCAGGGGCGTGATTCGGGTGCCGCATCCGGAGCAGGGGGCCGAAGAACTCATCTTGACGCTCATTGATCTGGGGGCCGAGGATGTCAAAGAAGAGGACGACGGGCTCACCGTGCTCGTCTCTCCGGACAAGCTGGAGGAGGTCAAAGGCGCCATCGAGCAAAAGGGAATCGCGGTTGAGTACGCCGAGCGCGAGTACGCGCCCAAAGATCGGCTGGCCATCGGGGATCCGGAAGTCAGGGCGAAAGTCGAGGGTCTTATTGAAGAGTTGGACGAGGATGATGATGTGGCCAATGTTTATACGAATGCGGATATCTAGTATGCGCGTCTTGGGACTCGATCCCGGAATAGCCCGGATGGGGTACGGAGTGCTTGAGGCCAGTCGCAATCTCGTGACTGGCTGCCAGTTCGGGTGTATCACCACGTCGAAGACCATCTCTCAACCGGATCGTCTGGCGCTCATTCGCGGTGAACTCGTCCGGCTGATCAAACGAACCAAGCCGGACATAATTGCCGTCGAAAAACTTTTTTTTCAGAAAAATGTCAAGACCGCGCTGGTTGTCGGGGAGGCGCGGGGGGTGGCCCTGCTCTCCGCGGCCGAGGCCGGGGTTCCCATCCGCGAATTCACTCCGCTGGAAGTAAAGCAGGCAGTCACTGGCTACGGCCGGGCCGAGAAGGGCCAGGTCCAGCGGATGCTCAAGATTCTCCTGGAACTAAAGACCATCCCCAAGCAAGACGACGCCGCCGACGCCTTAGCCGTTGCCTATACGGCCTGGCTGACCGAAAGGAGCCGCATCTGATAGAATCAAGGAGGATATGATCAATTCCGAAATCCGCCGCGACTACATTCAGGAGAAATACGTGATTATCGCTCCGCGGCGCGGAAGCCGGCCGCAGGCCGTCACTTTCGCGCAGGAAAGTCGGCCCGCGCCGGCTCCTCGCGGGCCGTGTGTTTTTTGTCCCGAGAAGGTTGATCGGCAAAAGTATCTGCTCCAGACCGGAAACCATGGCGGCTGGTCGGTCAAGGTCATTCCCAACAAGTATCCGGCGGTGACCCTCGACAATCCCCAGGCCCACGGCACGCAGGAGATCGTCATCGAGACCCCGCGGCATACGGTCGAGCTTGAAGATCTGAAAGTCGAAGAGATCAGCGAGGTGCTGGGCGTCTACGCCGCCCGCACCAAGGCCATCACTGATCTGCCCAAGATCGAGTACGTCCTTATTTTCAAAAACCAGGGAGGCCGGGCCGGGGCCACTCTGGGCCACGCCCATTCCCAGATATTCGCCACCCAATTTCTGCCGCCTCACCTTTTCGACAAGAGCCAGCGAATCCAGGCCTACAAACTGCGCACCGGTCGCTGCGTGTACTGCGACGTAATAGCCAAGGAGCGTAAAAGCCCGAGAGTCGTCTACGACGATGGAGTGACTGCGGCCTTCACGCCTTACGCCTCGATGTACAACTACGAGGTTTGGGTCCTTCCTCGGAGACACCTAGACAACATCGGCGATCTCACCGAGTCCGAAAGGATTTCTTGGGCAAAAAACATGAAGCGTCTGCTCCACAAGATCTCCAAACTCGGTTTGCCCTACAACTACTACTTCCATCAGGTCGTTCACGATGAGGATCAGCATTTATATATGAAGATCACGCCGCGCGGGAGCGTTTGGGCCGGAGTGGAGATCGGGTCAGGACTAATCATTAATCCCGTTTCTCCCGAAGAGGCAGCCCGGTATTATCGGGCGTAACCAGTGGCGGGAGGGAGTGTATTAACAGGCAGTGAGGACGTCCATTGATTAACGTTAATAATATTTATTCTTAAGTAAAGTATATGCGCGTCAAAACACGGAGAATGCTCCAGTCCGGCGGAGCGGTTATTGCCGGATTAGCCATAGCTGGATCGACCTTGGCCGCCACAGTCGAGCCGGCACGCCAGGCCCTGACCATTAACCCCAACGGGCAGGTGGTCATGACTCACGGACAACTCGAGTCCATAACTTCGAGCGTTCTTACTGTCAGCCATCACGGGCTGATCTGGACGGTGAACGTTGCCGAAAACACCAAGCTTGTCCGCCGTTTTTGGGGGGCGTCCAAATTCGCGGAATTCCAGGTTGGCGATCTCTTGAATATCAAAGGGACATTGGTCGAGGGACAGCTGGCCATTAACGCCAATCACATCCGCAACACCTCCATCCGCGAAGCCAACTTTTCGGGCAAGGTCGAATCGGTCACCGCCCCGGACACCTTTGTGGTAGTCAAACCCGACGGAGTCAAGCGGACGGTCAAGGTCCTGGCCGATACGGTGATTACCAACCCCAAAGGTGAGACCAAGACCTTTGCCGACATCACTGTTGGTTCACGGGTGTTTGTTGGGGGAGTTTGGAACCGGCTCACGGAAACGGTCACTGCCAGAAAGGTGATCATCCGCAGCCAGCCGACTCCAGTGGTGGCTCCGATCGAGACACCGGCCGCTACTCAATAATCTGAATTGAGCAGAAAGCCCCGCTTGGCGGGGCTTTTGTGTTATACTCATTATGAATTACTGCGATGAAAGGGGGTGATCACATGGCAACAGCAGTCAAAGTCAAAACTAAGGTGCCGACCGCAGTGGTCATCTTATTCGTGCTGGGGACAGCGGCCCTGGCGGCCGCGGCCTTGGGGATCAACATCCGCGGTCTCCAGACCGGGACGCGGAAACTGGCAGCGGGACAGAAAACCACTTCACAAGCGACACCCAGTCCTTCGACGGGCGCGGGCGCCGGCGCGCCGGCGGCGACTCCCGGAACAGGCGCTGGAGTGGGCGCGGGTGTTGGGGTTGGCGAATTCCAGACATTGAACTCCATTCGAGTGACTGGATTGGAATATAAACCGTCCCGTTCGGAAGTGGTGGTTACTATCCAGAATGACGGCCCCAATCGAGCCAACAACATCAACGTGTCTCTTTATCGAACGTTCCGCACTGATAAGGCGGCGGAATTAATTGGCACTAAAACTCTCTACACGTCTAGGGGTATTGTCTCGGGAAGGAGCGAGGCAAGGTTCTCCGATGTGACTCAACAATTTGGCGAGCGCTTCTGCGCTCTGGTCAACCTGACTCCAGGCACTGGCTTTGTTGAGAACAACTACTGCGACAACGTCATTCTGGGTGAGGAGACCATCGATTAATAAGGAGTCGAGTGATGAAGAACCGCCTTTTGTGGGCGGTTCTTTTGGGTGTATGATGGACTTATGGAGTCGCTCAAAATCAAAGCCACCTACCTGGCCAAAGGCATAGACCTGGACAAGGCCGTCGCGAAAATGTCCGAGCCGCCCATTTTCCGCCAGCCGAACCGCGTGCTCTATAAGCTTGGGGAAACGCAGTACGCGCTCCTCTACTCCTTCGGGGTCATCGTCTACCTCGGTGCCACCCCCGAGCAGGAAGCCGAGTTCAAAAAGACGGTCCATTCCGCCTTCAACGAGCCGGAGAGAAAGATTTGGTCAGACGAGTATGAGGTTGAGGTGGACTCCGCGCTTCCCCAGGACGCCGTCGAGTTCGAGCGCGTGCGCGTGCGCGAGCTCACGCCCGACCGGGTGGACATCATCTGCCGGATCATGGCCCAGTCCGTGGCCATCACCCAGTTCGACATTCAGGTGGACGGCATCATCAAGCGCTTCGGTAGCGTCTACGAAGGGCTCGGCCGCTCCGGCCGGCTCCGAGTCAGCCCCCGGGATCTTCTGCGCACCATCGGCACCAACGACGAAATACTCCGCTCGATCATCGCCGAGCTGGCGCTCCTCAATGTCCCACAGATTACCTGGACCGATCCCTCGATCGAGCGCCTCTGGGCGGATCTCCGCGGCAACTTCGAGATGCAGGACCGCTTCGAGCGCCTCCAGTTCAAACTCGACTACCTCCGTTCTTCGACCGAACAGCTTTTCGACATTCTCCAAACCCGCCGCTCGATGCGCCTCGAACTCTTCCTCGGCCTCCTCTTCATTATCGAAGTCGTCGTCGTCATCATCGAATTTTTGCGAGGAGTGTAGGCCCGGCTTCATGTCCGCCGCCCCACCTTCAGCGGACTCGTCGACACCCGCCATTTTTTGTGGGAAGATTGCGCCATGTCAATGAAACACGCGGAAAATTTCGCTTTCATCGATTCCACAAACTTGCACCTCGGCATCAAGGCGCTTGGTTGGCAATTGGATTACCGACGTTTTCGTATCTACCTCGGTGAAAAGTATGGGGTTACGAAGGCATATATCTTCATCGGGTTTAGCCCCTTGCAACAGCAGTTGTACCAGCAGTTGCAGGAGTACGGATACGTCATCATCTTCAAGCCTGTCATGCAGTTGCCGGACGGCGGCGTGAAAGGGAATTGTGACGCGGAGCTGGTCCTACAGGCCATGATCGATATTGATCAGTACCAGAAAGCCGTCATCGTCACCGGGGACGGTGATTTTTACTGTCTTGTGAACCATCTCAAAAAGGTCGCCAAGTTTGCGGTTGTCCTCGCACCATCCGCTCAGAATTGCTCCAGTCTTCTCCGGAAGGCCGCCGGAAAGGATATTGCCTTTGTCTCCTCACTGAACGAAAAACTGGCTTATAAAAGAAAAGGACCCCACGCGGACGGAACCGCGTAGGGGACTTTTCATCGTGATCAGTAACATCATAACTCAACGTCTAGCCGTTGTCAAGGGGCGGGCCCAACCCGAACGTCCCGCGCCTCCAGTTCAAACTCGACTATCTGCGTTCTTCGACTGAACAGCTCTTCGACATCCTCCAAACCCGCCGCTCGCTGAACCTCGAACTCTTCCTCGGCCTCCTCTTTATCATCGAAGTCATCGTGGTCATCGTTGAGTTCGTGAAGGCGGTTTGAATTTGACACATAAGCGTCAATTCATTAAATTGACAATATGGCTAAATTAGTGAATTGGCCCAAGTTTGAACGCAGTTTAAAGGAGAAGCGGCTCTCGTTGTTCACCCCTCTCGATGTAAAACGGGTGCTGGGGGTAACTGCCACTTCCGTGACGTTTCTCCTCCACCGATACGCGAAAAAGGGGCTGATTCTCCGCGTGCGAAAAGGGCTGTATACCCTCCCCGACGCGCACGTGCCTGATCCGTACCTCGCCAACCGAATTTACGAACCGTCGTATGTTTCGCTTGAGTTCGCGCTTTCCTACCACGGCGTGATTCCCGAATCGGTCTATGAAATTACCTCAGTGACGACGAAGGCGACACGGCGATTCACCGCCCTTGGAAAAATATTTTCATTTCGGCGAATCAAGCGGCAGGCCTTTAAGGGCTACGAGCCGCGCAAGCAGAACGGGTTCACTTTTTTCATCGCCGACCCGGAAAAGGCGTTTGTGGACCTCGCCTACCTCCGGATCAGGGCAAACCGAAAGCCGTTGAGCCGTTTTCACAAAGAAAAGATCAACGCGAACAAGGCCCTCCGGTATGCCGGGTTTTTCAACTACGACCCCCTGATCCGGGTCATCAAAACAACACTCCGATGATTTCGCAGGAAACAATTCAGAGGATGGCAAAGCAATACCAGACGAACGCGTTTCCGAACATCGTTCGTGAGTATCTCCAGCACCTTTTTCTTTCGGAGTTGTATAAAATTCCGGGATCGGAGAAGCTTCTCTTTAAAGGCGGAACGGCGCTCCGGATCGTGTACGGAAGCCCTCGTTTCTCCGAGGATCTGGATTTTTCGTTGTATGGAATCGAATCTCACCGGCAACAAAAATTTATCGAAGATGTGTTTTCTGCGGTTCTCGCCGCCATCGAGCGGGTCGGCATAAAAATGGAGCTTGGAAAGAAGTTCGGGCCGACGCGAGACGGCTATTACGGCGAAGTTGTTTTTACGATGTCTGATTATCAACCCGTGTCGATTGCGATTAACATTTCATCCCGGAATGGGAAGGTCGTAAACGGAGAAATCGACAGTGTTCCAAACGACTTCAACCCTACGTACAACGTATTGCATCTGCCGCAAAGGGAAATCGTGGAGGAAAAAGTTTTCGGAGCGCTTATGGCCCGAAAAAAAGCGCGTGATTTTTACGACCTGTATTATATTTTGAGGAAAGGGCTGCTCGATCAGGAACAAAAAAAGAGACTCGCGGAAGCAAAAGACGCAATTATCGAACGGGCTGGAGAAGTGAATTTTTCCGAGCTGTCTGTATTTCTCCCTGCCGATCAGCAGACTATTGCAAAAAATTTCAATGAAACGCTTCTGAGGGAACTGACCCGTCAGCTCGCGGCAATTTGAGAGGTTTGTGATACTGTAAACCCGCAGGACCGCTTCGAGCGCCTCCAGTTCAAACTCAATCACCTGAACGAATCCACCGAACAGCTCCTCGACGTCATCCAAACCCGCCGCTCGATGCGCTTGGAACTCTTCCTCGGCCTCCTCTTCATGATCGAAGTCGTCGTGGTCATCATCGAATTTTTGAGAGGGGTATAGTCAACTCTACACAAATGCTCGCCGCTTCATCTTCCTCGAGATCGCTATTGTCGTACGTTTGGTCATCGAGATCGTTTGACGTATGAAACTATCTCCGAACGAAATCCGTGACATCTGCGAGCTTCTCCAAAAAGGGAAGCCTTTGCCGGAGAAGTATCGATTTTTGCTGTTCGGGGACAAACGGGAGTTGGAGCTGGTCTGGGACGGGAAGACGGACGAGACGACCAGCGTCGTCCTGCCGTTCCAGACCATCGAGCACATTGACGAGCCGCGGAGCGAGAAGGAAATCAAACTCCAGCAGCAGCTCTTCGACACCGCTGGCCGACAGGTGAAGGGCTGGGCCGACAAACTCATCTGGGGCGACAATAAGCTCATCATGTCGTCGCTTCTCTACGGGCCGCTGCGCGACGAGATCGAGGCGCAGGGCGGCATCAAGCTCATCTACATTGATCCGCCGTTCGATGTGGGCGCGGATTTCTCTATCAACCTCGAAATCGGCGGCGAGGAGTTCAAAAAAGAGCCGAGTGTCATCGAAGAGATCGCCTACCGCGACACCTGGGGCCGCGGCGCGGACAGTTTCCTTTCGATGATCTATGAGCGGCTGCAACTCATGCGCGACCTGCTTGCGGAAGATGGGAGCATTTATGTGCATTGTGATTGGAGGGTCAGTACTCATCTTCGACTAATTCTTGACGAACTTTTTGGTAATGATAATCATCAAAACGAAATAATTTGGCACTTCGTTAAAGGCGCTAGCGGAGATGATAGGTTTGGTCGCAAACATCAAACAATCTATTGGTATAAAAAGTCACAAGACGGCCAGATATTTAATCGTGAAGCAATTGGCGTGCCATACAGCGCCGAAACTTTAGCTCGAGCGCGGCGTGGTGAGGCGCGATATCAAGTTTCAGCCGAAGTACTTGAGGAGAAAGGCAAGAACCCCGGTGATGTTTGGTCAGATATTCATCCTTTGCAGGGAAATTCGATCGAAAATACGGGCTATGGCACCCAAAAACCAGAGGCACTGCTTGAACGAATAATTAAAGCTTCATCAAACGAAGGTGATTTGGTCGCCGATTTTTTTTGCGGAGCGGGAACAACTTTGGCGGTGGCAGAGAAACTTGGTCGGAAGTGGATCGGGTCCGATCTTGGTCGTTACGCGATTCATACGTCCCGAAAACGATTGATTGATGTCCAACGGCAATTGAAGAAAGATGGTAAGCAATATCGTGCTTTCGAGATTCTCAACCTTGGTGTGTACGAACGTCAGGAATTTGTGAGAGTGGATGGGGACATCCGTGCCGAGGAGCGCGAGAGGATTCGTGCTGAAAAAGAGCGTAAGTTCAAGGAGATGGTACTCCAGGCATACAAAGCCGAGGCGGTGCAATCCTTCCGTAATTTCGTTGGCAAGAAGCGCGATCGGCTTGTGGCCGTTGGACCTTTGGAATTGCCCGTGAGCCAGGCATTAGTTGAGGCGATCGTCGAGGAGTGCCGCGATAAGGGCATATCCAAGGCCGATGTTCTCGGTTTCGACTTCGAGATGGGCATTGATTTCGCGGAGCTCCGTAAGGGCGGCGTGGATGTTCAACCCAAGCTCATTCCGCGCGACGTCTTCGACAAGCGGGCCATCGAGAAGGGACAGGTGAAATTCTATGATCTCGCTTTCGTGGATGCGCAGGTCACTGTGAAGGGGAACACAGTCGCCGTGGAACTCAAGGACTTCAGCGTTTTCTACGAACAGGACGGCATCGAGCGCGCCGAGGAGAAACTCAAAGCGGGATCATCTCGCGCGGTCATCGAGAACGGGCAAGTCGTTAAGGTCGCGATGGATAAGGATAGCGACATCGTCACCCGCGAAGTGCTGACCAAGAAATGGTCCGACTGGATTGACTATTGGGCCGTGGATTTTGACTATGAGAGCAAGAAGGAAGTCGTGCGTGATGAGGATGGAGTCGAGGAATGGACTGGTCGCTACATCTTCGAGAACGAATGGCAGTCCTTCCGCACCAAAAAGAACCGCGACCTTGATCTCACCTCGGCCTTCCGCGAACTCCCCAAAGGCCGCCACAAAATCGCCGTCAAGGTCATCGATATCTTCGGAAACGACACGACGAAGGTCATGGAGGTGAAGGTATGAAGAAAGAAATTATTCTTGCATTCAGGGAGATTATTGTCAGCTGGTTCGCATTGGTCTTTGCTGTCGTCGATTTTTTTAACTATTTTTTACCAAATACTAAGCTCCGACCTGGATATTTGTTGATGACAGGACTTTTTATTTCGGCGGTTGTTGTAGTTTTTAAGAAAAATCGGCAACTTGAGGATAAGAACGTGAAAATTGTAATTGAAAAAAGAGTTGTCGGAAATTATCAGAAGGGATTCGCATTGATTCGAAACGATGGGAAGGCAACACTTTCGCAAATGAAAGTAACAGCTAGATATTCACAACCGGGGAGTGCGAGCCCGACCGTTCAGACCCTAAATAATTTTTATCCTCCTGTTTTTGACCCTGCAAGAACCTCTAGTTTTTCAACAACAAGTATTAGTGCAGGTCAGGAACTAGTCATCAGTGTTCCGACCGTGACTGATGAAGTTTTGGTTACAGTTACTGGGATCGATTCTATTACCGGTAGGGAAGTAAAAGAGAAACAGCAAATGTAAGTGATATGTTCCTCCATCCTGACTTTCCAAAAGACCCCTACACCGCCCTGGACCCCGAGGTCCGGTGGTTTCCTGGTGTATGTTATGAAAAATTATTTTTATCATATACTTATCAACAGGAAGCAGTTTTGCCCATAACAGAGCGGAGTTTTAAAGTTATAAGGATCCGAAGAAATTGATATATATGAAGGAGTTATTGCCGCAACAGTTCATCTTTCTTGATGAGAGCGGGAAACCGGAGGTGTATTCCTCCGGCGGCATCAACCTCGTTGAACGCGGACTCGCGAGCAAGTTCCTCGTCCTGGCTGCGGTTCGGTCGAATGACCACCTTGAGCTTCGTCGCATCGTTGGTGATTTCAAGACGGAATTGATAGGTGATCCTTTATTGAAGAAATACTTCTCGACGGCATATTCCCTCGAGGCATTCCATGCCACGGACGATTTTCCGGAAATTCGCGAACGTTTCTACCGTTTTCTCAACGATCTCGACATCAGGATTGACGTGGTCGTCGTTGATAAGATGAAATGCTATCCTGCGCTTCGGGAAAATCCCGGTCGGATGTACGGTGTCATGGCGGGACAGCTGTTGCGTGATCTTTGTCACCAAACAGAGCGGACGGAAATCATTTTTTCCCGGAAGGACAGTAAGCTGAAGCTCCGACGGGAATTAGAGACGGAGGTCGAGTGCGTGCGCCTCGACTATCTCAATAAGCATCCGAATCTTCGCGCGGATCTCCGTTTGACCTATCAACACAACCCGCATTATACGCATGCCGGACTTCAAGTCGCGGACTATGCCGCTTTTGCGGTCTTCAAGGTTTTCGAGACGGGTGAAGACAAATGGTATCGTCTCGTTCAAGGAAAGATCGGCAGGATACAGGACGTTTGCAATAAAAAATACTTCACCAAAAGCAACCCACTGTGACTATCCCTTGCGGGAAGTGCGAACTTCGCACGTGTCATCCAGCGAATTGCTATCGGTGAAGTATCCGCCTACAGGATACCTTAAACGGCTAGTCGTTGTCAAAAGTTATCCACACCCATGTCCCTCCATCCCGAGTTCACCAAAGATCCCTACGCCATCCTGAACCCCTAGGTTCGGTGTTGCGGTTGAAGCGCTAATATGAACACCCTGCGATTCCATACATGGATGATGAGAAACAAGAAGGTTTCGCGCGATTTTGAAATTTCTGCCGGCGCAAGTCTTTATGCGCTGGCTAAAGCCGTTGTTGCGGCGTACGGTTTCGACTTCGATCATTGTTTTGGTTTTTTCAGTGATATCACGGAAGGGAGGTATCATGACTCGAAGGAACAATATGAGCTTTTTACTGATTTACCGGACGTGGAGCCGACTGGCGCCGGCAGTGTGAAGAAAACAAAATGCAAGGATGTTTGGATTGAACCGGGCAAACGCATGATGATGCTTTTTGACTACGGTGATGGCTGGCGCTTTGTTATAGAGAGCATGGGTTCGGGAACGGTGGCGAAGGGTGCCAAGCTCCCGCGTGTGCTCGCGCAATCCGGCCGGGCGCCGAGACAGTACTAGTATGTCGTTTTCGTTGTATGTCATTGCATCCTGACTTTTCCAGAGACCCCTACGCCATGCTGGACCCCGAGGTCCGGTGGGTTCCTGGTGAGGAGGAACGGGGGAAGAAGGCGGAAGATTTATTGCCTCCGTTGGTGCCGATGGTCAGGAGAAAGGTGAAGGAGTGGCGCGAGAGCGGCTATGCCGGGGCGAGCGCGACGAGCAAGGCGCTGCTGCGCTGGTGGTTTGTCGAGCCGCACTTCACGGAGAAGGACGGGGTTCTAGTTCCGTTCCGTTTCTATTTCGCCCAGCGCGAGGCGGTAGAGAGCGTGATCTATCTGCACGAGGTCGCGGGCGTGCGCGACAAGGTTGATCTCATCCGTTTTGACACTACAGGTCGTCTCGCGCCCGGGATGTTCGCCGAGGACTGGCCGCGGCTGGTGTTGAAGATGGCCACCGGCAGTGGCAAGACCAAGGTGCTCGCCCTGCTCGTCGTGTGGAGTTATTTTCACAAGCTTTACGAGGAGGATTCGCCGCTTTCCAGGAACTTCCTTGTCATCGCGCCGAACATCATCGTGTTGGAGCGTTTGCGGCATGACTTCGACGGGCTCAATGTTTTTTTCAGCGATCCGATGCTTCCCGAGAACGGCTATGAGGGCCGCGATTGGCAGAGCGATTTCCAACCAAAATTGCATCTTCAGGACGAGGTCAGAGGAGTCTCTCGCTATGGCAACATCTTTCTTACCAACATCCACCGCGTTTACACGGGCCATGTGCCCACCAACAGCTCTGGTGAGGAATATTTTCTCGGTCCCAAGCCGGTCGGAAAGACAACGGAGCGCCTCGTGGATCTTGGGGAAATCGTGCGCGGTGTGGATGAGATCATGGTCCTGAACGATGAGGCGCATCACATTCACGATGAAAAGCTGGCTTGGTTTCAAGCTATTGCCGACATTGCCAGCCAGCTGAAACTCAAAGGGAAGGAACTTTCGCTACAGGTGGACGTGACGGCCACGCCGCGCGGCGAGAAGGGGCGGTTATTTCCCCAAGTGATTTGCGATTATCCGCTTGTCGAAGCGATTCATCAGGGTGTAGTGAAACACCCGGTGCTCCCCGACGCAGCGAGTCGCGCGAAGCTTAAGGAAGCTGAGTCAGCGAATTTCATCGAACGATACCAGCAATTCCTTCACATCGGCTACTTGGAGTGGAAAAAAAGTTTCGAGGAGCACGGGAAGATCGGGAAGAAGGCAGTCCTTTTTGTGATGACCGATGACACGACGAATTGCGATACGGTGGCCAAACACCTAGAGGTGGTCTACCCGGATCTTCGCGATCGCGTGCTGACCATCCACACCAACAAATCAGGCGACATCGTTGAGGGACGAGGGAAAAAAGACATCGAGGAATTGCGCCGCTTGCGGGAAGAAGCGAGTAACATTGATGGAATTGAAAGCCGCCATCGTGCGGTCGTCTCGGTGCTCATGCTCAAAGAGGGCTGGGACGTGAGGAACGTGACGACGATCGTGGGATTGCGCTCGTATTCGTCTAAAAGCAACATTCTGCCGGAACAAACGCTTGGCCGCGGACTACGGCTCATGTATTTCGGACAGGGGGTTCCGGAAGAGGTGGCGGTGGTGGGAACGCCGGCGTTCATGGATTTTGTCGAATCCATCAAGCGGGAAGGAGTGGAACTCACTTATCGAAGGATGGATCTGGAACATCGCGCCGTAAGCCCGGTGATCGTCGAAGTTGACGCGAAGAATGAAAAGAAGGATCTCGACTCATTGGACATAGAGATTCCCGTTTTAACGCCGCGGCTTCATCAGGAGTATCGCAATCTTGCGGAACTGGATGCGATGGCGTTCGCCTTTCTGCCGGTTACACACCGAACCTTCAGCGAGTCCGAACTTCGAAAGATCGTGTTTCGAAAAGTCGTCAGTGGGGAAGTATCACACGAGCTCGCGGTGGGAGAGTCTGCGGCGCCGGATTACCGGAATGTTCTCGGCTGGTTCACCAAGGAGATCATGCGTGATCTGCATTTGGTTTCTGGTCATGACATTCTTTTTGAAAAGATTCGCGAATTCGCGGCCGATCGGCTTTTTGGCGAAAGGGTCGCCCTGGACGATCCGCAGACAATAAAAAATCTCTCTGAACCGCAGGCGACGAAAATCATCATCGAAACATTCAAACGCGAAATCGGAAAACTGACGGTAGTGGACAAAGGTGGAGTGGAAGTGCGCCGCTATATTCGTTTAAGTGAGACCAAACCCTTCGTCGCCCGACAGCAGGAATATCTCCTTACGAAGAAAAGCGTTTTTAATCGCTTTGTGGGAGACAGCGGCCTTGAATACGATTTCGCTCGATTCCTCGATGGTTGTTCTGATATACTTTCGTTCGCTAAGAACCACGAAACAGTGGGGTTCAAGATAGAGTATCGGACGGCCGGTGGCGGCATCGCCACGTATCAGCCTGACTTTGTGGTCAAGAAAGATTCGCAAACGATCGTGGTGATCGAAACCAAAGGGCGTGAAGATGTCGAGGATCCGGGGAAGATTGAGCGACTTGCTCAGTGGTGCGTCGATGCGAGCTCGGCGCAGAAGCGGTTCCGGTACGAGATGATCTACGTTCCCGAGGAGTTGTGGGAGAAATACAAGTCGAAGATAAAGAATTTCGCAGGAGTTGCTAGTGTCTTTTCAGGGGAACGTCCGAAGCGTCCATTCTAACTAGGTTCTAACTCGCGCGAATAGGAGAATAAGGAATCGAAACGCCGGCCGGGGCCGGTTTTTTGGACCATGCCCCAGGTCCGCCGCCCCATCCCCCGTAGGACAATTCTCGAGAAATGTCCCATCCCAACCCGGCTCTAACCTGCCTGCCGGCACCTGTCTACCGACAGGTAGAGGCAGGTTCGCGCGAATTAGAGAGGGGTTCCGACCCGAAGGTCCGTGCGTATTTTTTCCATAGGACAATTCTCGAGAATTGTCGCATTGGGAAATTGAGCAAGGCTGCAACTTGATCTGGTACGGCAAATTTGGTATTCTTGTTCCATATGGCTATCGACTGGACACATATTTATAAGAAGTACAAGGGACTTTGGGTTGCCTTGAAGGACGACGAAAAGACGGTAGTTGCAAGCGGAACATCCGTGCATGAGGTGGTGGAGAAGGCAAAACAACGGGGATTCGACGACCCCATCCTCTTTCGTGTTCCGTCAGAGGTAGTTCCCTACGTTGGCAGTTTCCGGTGATGAAATTTGACTACTTCCAACTACCCCTT
>MGDZ01000038.1:3846-5601 GCA_001791115.1 Candidatus Uhrbacteria bacterium RIFCSPHIGHO2_02_FULL_57_19 | reverse complement strand
TCTCCGTTTCTGCAAAACACCGCGCTATACGAATTTCACGTTCTAATATTCGCTCTTCCAATTCTGCTCTTTGTGGCAGATGCCTATCTTTCATCATCCCTTCTTAGATTCCTCGCCTTCCTTTTTCTCGCTCTCACGGTCCGCGAAGACGTATCACTCGTGGTCGCGGCATTTGGAATCATCGCGGCCATTGATCGCCGCGGCTGGAAATGGATCGTCACCCCAATCGCACTCTCCGCCGCCTGGTTTCTGGGCGCCATAAAGCTGATCGGTTTCTTTTCCCTCGACGGCTCCTACAAATTCACTACCTACTACTCTTGGATCTTGGACGGAATCACGGTAGATGAACTCGCCCGACACTTTCTGACCATCCCAACACTCGAATTCTTCCTCGGAATATTGATGCCTTTCCTCTTCCTGCCTCTCTTGCGTCCCAAGTGGCTCCTCCTGGCCGCGCTTCCTCTCTCCCAACAAATACTCACCGGCCAAGGCGTCGGCGCGCTCACCTTCCAGATACACTACGTCATTCTTTTCATTCCCGGACTGATCCTCGCGACCATCGAGTCCGTCCGTCGTTGGAACTTTTCATCTATCCCCCGGATGGTTCTCCTCGGACTCTTCGCTGCGGGAACAGTCTATTCGATAGCCACACTCGGGCCGGTCCCGGCCGCAGCGCGAATGATGCAAAACAGCCAACCAGATCCAAAGCTAGTCGCCGCAAAGCAAGCCATTGTCTCATCAATTCCGGATAACGCCTCAGTCCTTGCTTCCTACGACCTCCTTCCGACGCTGTCCTCGCGAGAACGCCTTTACTCTCTGCATTACGCCTATCCTGGAAAAAATCCGTTTTCTGCGACTGACTATAATTTTCCCGATCCCGACGAAATCATCCTGAACGAGGAGGACTTCCTAATCTTCGCGCTCAACTTCCCGACTCTCGGCTGGACGCGCGATGGTTATCAAACCGGCGACGATCGGCTCCGCGCGCTTCTTTCCCGCGGCTACGGCCTGGTTGAAGCCCGCGGCCCGATCCTCCACTTCCGCAAAGGCGCGCCGGACACCTTCTCGCTTTTCCAAGATTCAAACTGTCCGGGCAATGATCTCTGTCTACGGCTTTCGCTTACACTGCCTACATACGAACCAGATGTTGTGGAGCCATTCATCCTGATTACTCTCCGCGATGGCGAGCGACAGCAAAAAGAGCTCCTCCCATTTGGTTATGGCATCTACCCGCCAAGCGCTTGGACAGACAAAAACCTGCCTGCCGGCAAGGCAGGATCGGTGTCGTTCACCGTTCCACTACTCCTCCCTGACGATTTCAGACCATCATCCGCGGAATACCAGCTTGTCCGTCCTCGGGGCGTCTATACCCTCTCCGGAGTGCGCTCCGGAATTCCAATCATCACTGATCTTGAGGCGCTTGGTCCTCCGGTTTCATTTCCGCTTGAAGACGCGCCCTAATCCGCGGCAGACGTCGGCGGTACGCCCAGATGTCGCCGAGGTAATCCGCGACCGTACTCATCATCTTCACCGAACTCTTCCGCCGTCGATCCCGGTGTTCCACCCAGTCCACCGGGATTTCAGTTATCTTCATTCCAGCGCACTCGGCTAGGACGATCAATTCCGTGTCAAAAAACCAGCCAGGATGGGAAAGGTACGGGTAAAGTTTCCGGAAGGCATCGCAGCGGATGGCCTTGAATCCGCACTGAAGATCCCCGGTTCTCACATCCAACATCGCTTTGGCCAATATCAGAT
>MGDZ01000038.1:0-3815 GCA_001791115.1 Candidatus Uhrbacteria bacterium RIFCSPHIGHO2_02_FULL_57_19 | reverse complement strand
ACGATCCACCCGCGCCCCGGGGGCAAAACGCGAACCCACAGCCAGATCAGCTCCGCCGCGGATATTCGAAACGAGCGGCCCGACGGCCTCAAGACCCACGGACAGATCAGCATCCATGTAAGCCAGAATGTCCGCCTCCTTTGCTTCGCTCCATGCTTGCCGGAGAGCGCTACCCCGTCCGGAAACGTCCGTGTGCCAGAAACCAACCCGAGGATCAGTCGCCGCCAACTCCCGACAGATTTCCAGCGTGCCATCAGTGGATCCGTTGTCGGCAATGACGATCCGCCAATCAGCTCCTGCCAGATTCGACTCCAGCCACTCCGCAAGTTTCCGCACGTTGTCGGCGATGACAATCTCTTCGTTATGAGTCGGGATGACTACAACCAGGCGCATATTTTTTATCACTTCAGACGATACAAACGATAGCGGTCGTCGCGGTAGATAAGTTCTCCCTCCTGCCGCAGTCTAGAGCGGATTTCATAAGGCACGACCACTACTTCGGAGGCGACTGATTTACGGTCAAGCAGCACCTCATCACAGCGGCCCAGATCTTCCCACAGGCGTTCTGACGAGACTCCCAAAAGGCCCAGAGAATAAGGATCGCTGAAATAGTATCCAGGGCAGGGCTCACGTCCGGCCAGGCGAGCGAGCATCGGATTTTCAACAAAGACCGTTCCAGTTCCGGCGCGAAGCGCGGAGATCACCGGCGGATCGCTCCAATCATCTGGAAGGACAAAACGCCAGAGGCCGATCCAAATCAGCGCCATGGCCGAGACGGCCAGGGTCACCCGTCTGGCCGCCGGAAAGGAGGCGGCGCAAAGACCGATTCCAGCCGCCAAAAAAGGCAGAGTAAAAAAAATGTAATAGTCATGGAAATTTCTGGGGACGACAGCGGAGAGAACCGTGGCCAGGATTCCGGCGCCGATGATAACAGCCGCTGGCCGGCGGAGATCCTGATCTTGTCCGCGCGCCGCCAACAGAATCAGCGGAGCCGCCGCGGCCACTAACCAAAAAAGCGGATCCTGGAGAAAAATTCCGTAAAGCAGTCCGATCCGGCTGCCGGGAAGGCCGGACGGCCGTGAAAACTGGGAATCAATAAGCAGACGGCGAACCTCGGGGAAACGCAAATCAGACAGGACAACCAGAAGAACCACCAACCCGGCGCCGGCTGCCAGATATAAGCGGCGGCGATCGCCCCGACGGACAATCAGCAATGCGGCCAAGGGGACTATCAAAAAGATGGCTGTGAATTTCGTTCCGATAGCCAGAGCCGCGAAAACACCGGCGCCAACGGCGCTGACCTTGCCTTTTCCCAAAAGAAACAGGGTAGCCGAGCACAGGAGAAAAAAAGAAAGCAGTAGTTCGAGGTGAATGAACCGGCTGAAAAGCCAGAAATGAACGTTGGCCGCCAGCAAAATCCCGGAAAAAGCCGAGGCCGAGAGCGGGCCGCCCAGCCGTCGGACGAGGGTCATAACCAGAACTACCAGCGCGCCAGAAAAAAGAAGATTGATTTTTTTGACGGTCTCCGCCGCGGCGCCCAGTCGCAGGAGAACAGCCCATAGTTTCACCCCTACCGGCGGATGGAGCAGAACAAAATCCCGGTAGGGCTGGAGTCCGGCGGCCACCAGCTCCGCGTCGCGGAGATACACTCCCTCATCATAGTAATCGTGGCGGACAATGGCATTCGCCAAGTAGAGCGCCACCATCACCGCCAGGACGGCGGCGCAGAGGATAGGAAATTTCCAACGGTTGAAATTCATATCCTTTTAATAACAAACGACCAGCTCGATCCCAGGGCGGACTGAGAGAGAGTGATCGGCTCCCAACCGACAAAAAGCGCCGACAGTTCGGCCCGGGAGTATTCGCGATGAAATGGCTCCTTCTCTTGCCGCCGGCAGGTGAAAGACATCCAGCGGAATCTCCAGATGGGGGAACGGCGGGGAGTAGAACCGATGAGCAATCCACCAGGAGAGAGCAGGCGGTGAATCTCTCGGATCAACGGGCCAGGGTCAGGAAAATGCTCAATCACCTCGGTGCAAACCGCGGTTCGAAACGAACCGTCGGGAAAAGGCAGGGCCTCGGCCTCGGCCACCACTCCCTGGACATGCGGGGCGTGGCGGGCCAGCCGTTCGATGTTGCGGGGGTTGATATCCACCCCAACCGATCCCGGCGGCAAATGACGGGAGATGAGTCCAGTGCCGCAGCCGATATCAACGAATGGCTCCTGGCCATAACGACGGATCATCCTGACAGCCGCCCGTCCCCTCTGCCGATGGAAAAGCGCCTCGGGAGCAAGCAAGCGATCGGCCACTTCCACCCAGTCGTAATCCTGGACCTGGCGGTAAAAAGTTTTAAGCGGTTCGTCCATGGGTTTCAATCCTAAGACGGGCCAAAACCGCCATCAGTACGGCAATAAAAACACCAAGATTGATCAGCCACCAAAGATTGACGACGGGCAGGAAGCGGGAAAGAGGAGACATATAAAACAGATTGGCCAGAAAGGATAAGGAAAGGAAAAATGCCGAAGCAATCAGGCGACGATCAAAGGCCGCGGCTACGATCAGAAAAACAACCGCCGGATAAAGATAGCGTTCATGAATCTCCGTGGGAAAAAGAAAAAAGGCCAGGGAAAAAAGAGTGGCCAGAAAAAAAAGATTTTTGGCCGTCATTTCCAGACGGAGGGCCAGGAGGGAAATCCCGCTGACTGCGGCGGCCAATAGCAGGAAGCCAGCCATCCGATAAGTGATGTTTCCGAAAAGAATCTCCGTGTCCAGTCTCGGACCATTGGGGCCGAGCATGGCCGGCCACCAGATGTTCATGGCATTGGCCGAAACATAAGGGTAGCGGGAAACATTCCAGAGCAGACTGCGCCAAATGCCGGCCGGGTCCCTGGCCCAGAAAGGAGCCAGGACCAGAACGGCGGCGGCCGCGGAAACCAGGCCGTTGCGCAGTGTGGCTAGCGGACCGCCGCGGCGCAGATGGACAATAAGGATGAGCGGCAGAAGAAGGATGCTCTGAATCTTAAAGAGCACGGCCAAAGTCTGAGCCGCCCAGGCCTTGCGCATTTTAGTTTCGGAGATGGCCACAAGCGCCGCCAACAGAAAAAAAGTATGCAAAGAATCGTTCTGACCCCAAACGGAACTGGTATAGATGATCGCCGGATGAAAAAGGAGGGCCAGAAAGACAAAAAAGCCGGCGCGGCGGGAAACACGCCGGCGGACGAACCAGCCGGCGAGTAATGCCGAGGCCAAATCCCCGATAATCCCCGGCAATTTGATCATGCTGGTCAGCTGCCAAGGATTGGCCCCAAGGAGCGGCGCCGTGTAATTGATATGTATCCAGCCGATGGCGCGGAGATAGGGAAAAAACAAAGCGTAGTTTGGAAAACTGGCCAGAGGAATCCCTTCTTGGTCCATGCGGGTGTAGATTCCGTCAAAGCCGTTGGCCGCGCTCCACAGCCCCCAGGCCTTGAACACTCCCAGATCAAAAACATTTCCCGGCAAAGGGGAAAGCGCCAGGCGGATGGAGAGGGCGATCGCGGCCAGGAACAAAACCGTAAATTTCATTTTCCATCCGGTCATATCAGTCGGATCAGCGAGCGACGAACCCCGGCGGGGGGACGAATTGATAAATCTTACCCTCCTCGTCGGAGTAAACCAGGCGCATCAGGGGGTCGCGGGATAGCGCCGCCTCCAGCGGCTGATGATCGCGATCGACAAAAGCGTACTCGGCGCCGAAGCGCTCGTAGATACGCGCCCCCAAAAAATTGAGATCCCGGCCTTGAGTAGTCTCCACCCACTCGCGGAAACGCTCCG
>MGDZ01000037.1 GCA_001791115.1 Candidatus Uhrbacteria bacterium RIFCSPHIGHO2_02_FULL_57_19 | reverse complement strand
TGCTGCTTGGCGGCGAATTCCGCTCCTTCCTCACCGAAACCTTCTTCTCCGAATGCCGGCCCTTCTTCTAATTCATCCTCCTCCGGCACCGCCGCGGAGGGAATGGCGGTCGGCAACGGCCTTCGCGACGCCCGGAGCGCGGAGGCCCTGCGCCTTTCCTCAGAAGAGGGGAGTGCCATTGCAGCTCCGTTGGGCATAATTGGTTATTGCGCGCGGAAGGCCAGGGTTTTTCCCCGAAGGTCGACAATCAGTCTTTTTAATTTGGATGTGCCTTGGTCGGAAAGCATCCTTTCGGCCAGCGGTCCCTCGATCTCTGTCTGGATCAGCCGGCGGATTCCCCGGGCGCCCTGCTCCGGGTCAACGCTTTTGGCCGCCAGATGGCCGATAACTTTGGACGAGAATTCCAAAGTTAGATCGCGCTCGGCCAGGCGCGATTTGAGCCGTTCCAGTTCCAATCCGACGATGGCGCCGAGATCGCTGGGATCCAGGGCGCGGAAGACAAAGATGCGGTCAAGACGGTTAAGCATTTCCGGGCGGAAGCTCGATTCAGCTTCTTTGGTAATGTCTTTTTTTAAATCCTCGGCCTCGCCTTCGGAAAAGCCCATCGGTCCGCGCAGGAAGCGCTCGATGCCCACGTTGGAAGTCAGAATGATGATCGAGTTTTTGAAAGAGACTCGTTTTCCTGTAGCGTCGGTGAGCACTCCATCCTCCAATATCTGCAGGAGCAGATTCAATACATCCGGATGGGCCTTTTCGATCTCATCAAATAGCACCACCGAGTAAGGCCGGCGTTTTATCTGGTCAGTGAGCTTGGTGGAGTCGCGGTAGCCGACGTACCCCGCAGGGGAGCCGATGAGCTTTGATACGGTGAAGGACTCGCCGAATTCCGACATGTCCAGGCGGTGCATGGATTCCGCACTTCCGAAGACGACTTCCGAGATTGCCTTGGCCAGTTCGGTCTTCCCCACGCCCGATGGTCCCATAAAAAGGAATGAGGCGAGCGGGCGTTTGCCGTCGGTTAGTCCCGCTCGGGCGCGGCGGATGTATTCAGAGACGCCATGGATAACCTCGTCTTGGCCCACGACGCGTTTTTTGAGTTCACTTTCGAGATTGAGCAGGTGAGCGCGTTCCTCGGCGGCGATTTCCGAGGCCGGCACGCCGGTCACGCGTGAAACAACGGCGGCGATTTCCTTGGGGCCGACCCGCCCCCGCCTTGGCGGGGCGACCGCCGTTTTCCGGAGTTCGTCGAGCGAACCGACCAGGGCCACTTCCTTTTCTTTCAGTTCCAGGGCCTCGACGAATTTTTCTCCGGCGACGGCATCCTGTTTCTTTTTTCTGACCTCAGTGATTTCACCCTCGGTCTCGCGCAGTTTTTTCTCTCCTTCCGAGGTTCTGACTCGGACGCGCACGGCCGCCGCCGCTTCATCCAAGAGATCAATGGCTTTGTCCGGGAAGTAACGGTCCTGGAGATAACGCTCGGCGAAGCGCACGGCGGCCAGGAGCGCCGCGTCGGAGATTTTTACGCTATGGAAAGACTCGTAACCGGCCCGGACTCCGCGGAGAATCTGCACCGTCTCCTCGGCTGTCGGTTCCGAAACCTGCACCGGCTGGAAGCGCCGATCAAGAGCGGAGTCGCCCTCAATATGTTTTTTGTATTCCTCCCGGGTGGTGGCACCGATGCAGCGAATATCCCCGCGGGCCAGCGCCGGTTTTAGAATGTTGGCGGCGTCCAGCGACCCCGAGGCGCTGCCGGCTCCGGCGATGGTGTGCAACTCGTCGATGAAGAGAATTATTTCCGGATGCGCCTTGACCTCGTCGATAACCTGCTTTAATCGTCCCTCGAATTCTCCGCGATAGATGGTTCCGGCTACCAGCATGGGGAGATCCAGGGCCAGCACCCGCTTGTCGCGGAGCACCGAAGGCACCTCGCCCTCCACGATGCGTTTGGCCAATCCTTCGACAATGGCCGTCTTGCCCACGCCCGGATCGCCCAAGAGCAGGGGATTGTTTTTGGTCCGGCGGGAAAGGATCTGAATGACCCGTTCGATTTCCGATTCCCGGCCGACCACCGGATCAATGCGCTTTTGCGCCTCGGCGGCGGTCAGATCCGTGGAAAAGAAATCCAGGGCCGGGGTCTTGTCCTGGCGCTTGGCCGGTTTCTTGGCTGCCTCCCGTTCTTTCTGTTTGATAAGCCGCCCGGGCGCGTCTCCGGCCGCCACCCCGTCGGCGAGGTCTGGAAATTTGGATGTGGATTTGAGCACCATGGACAATTGGTTTTTCAGATTTTTGCGGTCCACGCGCTCGTTCTCCAGCGCCTGTTCGATGCCTTGATCTTCCATCTGAAGCATGCTGGCCAGGAGATGTTCGGTGCCGACGTATTTGTGTTCATGAAGATTGGCGGTGAGCACCGCCTTTTCGATGATCCGTTTAGTTGCCGGAGCCAGCTTGGGAATGGGATTTTCCAGCTCGTCCCGTTTGGCCCGCGCTCCGCTCACGGCCAGCGCGGCGCGCAGCCGTTCGGGAGAGATTTTTACCTTGTGAAGAATTTCGGCGCCGATCGATCCTTTTTCCGTCAAAAGCGACCAGAGCAGATGCTCGGGCGTGATTACCGAATGCTGCAATTCATGCGCCAGCGTGTAGGCGCGCACCAGCACTGACTTCAGATGGGTTGAGAATTTTTCCAAGATATCTTTGTCCATAGTCAGGCCATGTTCCTAAGGATGCGCACGCGATCTTCGACCGGCGGGTGGGTTGAGAAAAGCCGAGTTAATATCTGTCGCTTTCCGCCGAAGGGATTGGCTATGTAGAGATGGGCCGTGGCCTCGGTGGCCCGGCGGAGCGGCCGCTTGTCGGCGGCGATCTTCTCCAATGCCCGGGCCAGGCCCTCGGGGTAGCGGGTCAAAAGCGCTCCCGAGGCGTCGGCCAGATATTCGCGCTTGCGGGAGACGGCCAGTTTGATCAGCTGGGCGACCAGCGGCATGAGGATGGCCAAGATCAAGCCGGCAAGGAGGAAAACGGGATGAATGGCTCGGTCGCGATCGCCCCGGCCTTGGAAGAAGTGGAGGCGCAGGAACCAGTCGGCCAAGAGGGCGATCATGCCCACCAGAACGATGACCACCATCATCACCCGGATGTCGAAGTTTTTGATGTGCGACAGCTCGTGGGCCAGGACTCCCTCAAGTTCCTCGTTGGCCAGCCGTTCGATGGCGCCAGAGGTGACCGCCACCGAGGCCCTCTCCGGATTCCGGCCGGTGGCAAAGGCGTTGATGGCCGCCTCGGGGATGAGGAAGACCTTCGGCTTGGGAATCCCGGCGGTAATGGCCAGATTCTCGACGATGCGGTGAAGGTAGGGGTTTTCATCGCGGCTGGTCTCCCGCGCTCCGGCGGTCCACAAGGCGATTTTATCGCCGGCGTAGAAAGAGCCGGCAGTCATGGCGAGCGAGAAGAGTGCCGCGACCAATAACATTCCCATTCGGTCTTCAAAGAAGATCCCCAACAGCCAGCCGAAACCGATGATGATCAGAATGAAAAGGGCGATGAGTACGACTGTCCGACGGCGGTTGGCGGCAATTTGGGAGTAGATGGGCGAGGCCATTGTCGTAGGTTATAGGTTCTAGGTTATAGCCGATCGTCTCAACGAGAACCTCGAACCTAGCAGCTAGAACCTAACGGTCGGTGCCTGGCGGGCGGCGGCTTCTTCCAGTTCGAAGAATTCGCGGGCGCTAAATCCGAAGCCGCCGGCGACAATTGAGGCCGGGAAAACCTGGAGGCTGGTGTTGTAATCGCGGACATTGCCATTGTAGAATCGCCGCGCGGCCTGGATCTTGTCTTCCGCGTCGCGCAGTTCGTCCTGAAGCTGGAGGAAATTCTGCGAGGCCTTGAGATCGGGATAGGCCTCGGACACGGCGAAGAGCGACTTGATCGTCTCTGAGAGCATGTTCTCGGCCTGGGCGTGCTCCTTAAGCGTCTTAGCGCCCATGGCCGCTGTTCGCGCCTCGGTTACCTTCTCAAAGACCACGGACTCGTGCCGGGCATATCCCTTGACCGTCTCCACCAGATTGGGAATAAGGTCGTAGCGGCGTTTGAGCTGGACGTCAATGTCCGACCAGGCCTCATCAACCCGATTGCGGCGGGTGATCAGCGAATTAAAGACGTAAATGGCCCAGAGGACCAGCAGGATGACTGCTCCCAAGACTACGTAGAGTGCGACGGGCATAGCATGAGACGTTGGTTAATATACTTATAGATAGGATATACTGCTTAAACCTCTTGGTCAATCGGAAAAAGGATATGATAGACCGCTCTATATTTAAGGCCTACGACATCCGGGGCACTTCGCCCGGGCAGATTGACGAAGAAACGGCCTACCGGGTCGGCCAATCCGTGGTTGAGGAGCTTGACGCTCACACGGTGGTCATCGGCCGGGATATGCGGGGGACGAGTGAACTTCTCAATTCGGCTTTGGTGTCCGGGATCGTTTCTCGGGGGGCCGACGCCGTGGACATTGGCCTTACCACAACTCCCATGTTTTATTTTGCCGTTGCTGATTACGAATTGCACGACGCCGGGGTGATGGTCACTGCCTCGCACAATCCGGCCGAGTATAATGGTTTCAAAATCGTCCGCGGCGACGTCCTGCCGGTCGGAGCCGGTAGCGGCATGGAGCAGATCCGCGACCGAGTGAGCTCCGGCCGCCTTCCCGAGGAACCGGTGGGAAATCTGGTGGAGACTTCGGTTATTGATGATTACAACAGGAAACTCTCCGAACTCGTTGATTTCGGATCGATTCGTCCGATGGCCGTGGCTGTGGACGCGGGAAACGGCATGGCCGGACACACCCTGCCATCGCTTTTTTCCAGATTGCCCCAGCTTTCCATTAAGCCGCTTTATTTCGAATTGGACGGGAGGTTTCCCAACCACGAGGCCAACCCGCTCAAAACCGAGACGCTCTCCGATCTTCAGTCACTGACCGCCTCTTCAGGCGCGGCCATCGGGGTGGCCTATGACGGCGATGGAGACCGGATCGGGTTTGTTGACGAGCGCGGGGACCCGGTTTCCCCGGATGCGATTCACGCGCTCCTCTCGCGCGAAATTCTCGCCGCTCGTCCCGGAGCGGTCATCCTCCACGATGTGCGTTCGAGCCGCATGGTTGCCGAGGAGATTAGCAAGGCCGGTGGGGTTCCGCTCCAGAGCCGGGTCGGCCACGCCTTTATCAAGCGCCAGATGCGGGAGACCGGAGCTGCTTTCGCCGGAGAACTTTCCGCCCATTATTATTTCCGCGACTTTTTCGGCGTAGAGTGTTCGGATTTGGTTTTACTGATGCTCCTCTCCGTGCTGTCTCGCGAGGAGCGGCCCTTAGGAGAGCTGATCGCGCCGCTCGCCCGCTACGCCAAATCACCGGAGATCAATTTCGAGGTCGCCAACAAAGCCGCGGCGATCCGTCTTCTCCGCGAGCGGTACGCCCGGGAGGCGGAATCCGTCTCCGAGATCGACGGCATCCGTCTTGACTTTGCCGACTGGTGGTTCAATGTCCGGCCGTCAAACACCGAACCGCTGTTGCGCCTGAATCTCGAGGCCAAGACCAAGCCCATGCTTGAAGAAAAGACGGCGGAAATTACCGCCATCATCAAATCGCTATGAGAGTCGGCGCGGCCATTTTTGACATGGACGGACTCTTGGTGGACACCGAAGCGCACTGGCACGCTTCCAAAATCAG
>MGDZ01000036.1 GCA_001791115.1 Candidatus Uhrbacteria bacterium RIFCSPHIGHO2_02_FULL_57_19 | reverse complement strand
TTGCCGTTGATCTGGACGACCACCGTCATCTGTTCCTCCCGCGCCAGCCCAGGATCGAAAACCGGCCACTTTTCGCGGGCCAGCAGATCTGAATGCCCCAGCCGCTCCCAAAGTTCTTCGGCTATATGCGGAGCGAAGGGATGGAGAAGTTTGAGAAAGGTTTCAAAAACGTCGGGACTGACGCTCCCCCGCGCGGACAAATGATTGACCAAAATCATCATGGCCGAGACAGCCGTGTTGAACTTGAAGGCCTCGATGTCGTCCCCTACTTTTTTTATGGTCTGATGCAGCAAGCGAAGCGTTTCCGCGCCTGCCTGCCGGCCAGGCAGGTCCGGAGGTGGCGCCTCGGACTCCTCGGCCCGCTCGCCGAGCGCGGCCACCCTCTCCAGAAACCGCCGGACCCCGACGATTCCCTTGGTCGACCACTGGAGCGTCTCGGAAAATTCTCCGCCGAACATCTCGAAAAGGCGCATAGTGTCGGCGCCAAATTCTTCAACCACTTCGTCGGGATTGACCACGTTTCCCCGCGACTTGGACATCTTAGCCCCATCCTCACCCAGTACCAATCCCACGCTGCGCAATCGGCTCATCGGCTCTTCGAATGAGATCTGATCCAGATCGTGGAGCGCCATGGTGACGAACCGGGCATAGAGCAGATGAAGAACGGCGTGCTCGGCGCCGCCAACATAGAGATCCACCGGGCACCAGACGGACGCGGCCCGAGGGTCGAAAGGCCGCCGCTTTTCATTCGGAGAGGTATAGCGGAGAAAATACCAGGACGAATCCACGAAGGTGTCCATGGTGTCTGATTCGCGGCGGGCGGGTTTATCGCATTTGGGACAGGAAACATCGTGGAATGATTTGGAACTGGAGAGAGGCGATTCTCCCGTAGGCCGAAAATCCACGTCGTCGGGAAGCGTCACCGGCAGATCTTTCTCCGGTACCGGAACTTCTCCGCAGGACTGGCAATAGATAATAGGTATGGGCGCGCCCCAATAGCGCTGGCGGGAAACCAACCAATCGCGCAGATGGTAGTTGACCTGCCGGCGGCCGCGGCCCGCGGACTCGAGGGCGGCGGCGATCTTCTGCCGGGCATCAACGGACGTCAGGCCGGAATATTCTCCGGAGTTCACCAAAATGCCTTCTCCTGTATAGGCACCATCTTGTCCTTTTCTTTTCTTCCCATGATGTATTGCTTCATGTCTGGCCTCGGAAACTTCATGCGGCGGAGAAATGACGAACTTCATATCCAACCCGTATCGTTTGGCGAAAACGAAATCCCGCTCATCATGCGCCGGCACCATCATCACCGCGCCCGTGCCGTATCCCATAAGCACATACCCGGCGATCCATACCGGCACCTGCTCGCCGGAGAGCGGGTGGATGGCCGCTGTGCCCAGAGGCACACCTGTTTTTTCTTTCTTCAATCCGGTGCGCTCCAGCTCGCTCTTGTCGCGCACTTCCCGGCGATAGGCCTCCACCGCCTTGCGTTCAGACGCTGAAACCAGGGAATCAACCAGCGGATGTTCCGGAGAAAGCACCACGGCCGTCACCCCCAAAAGAGTGTCGGCTCTGGTGGTGAATACCGGAACGTCGAACTCGCCTTCCCTGATTTTCATTTTCGCGCCGCGGGACTTCTCGGTCGCGTCCTTGCGCAAGCCCCGGAAATTGACCTCCACCCCCTCGGACCTGCCGATCCAATTTCGCTGCATGGACTTAATCCGCTCCGGCCAGTCAATTTTCTCCAGTCCGGCTAAAAGCCGGTCGGCGTATTCGGTGATTTTGAAAAACCACTGTTCAAGCTCACGCAGCGTCACCGGGTTTCCGCAGCGCTCGCACTTCCCGTCGAGTACCTGTTCGTTGGCCAGCACCGTGCGGCAGGACGGGCAATAATTGACGTTGGCCTTGGCCCGGTAAGCCAGCCCTTTTTTGTAAAGCTGCAAAAACAGCCATTGCGTCCAGCGGTAATATGCCGGGCTTGAAGTGTCGATCTCCCGCGACCAGTCGTAGGAGAATCCCAGACTCTTCACTTGCCGCCGGAAATTTTTTATGTTTTCCGCGGCCACTTCCTTGGGATTGCGGCCGACCTTGACGGCAAAATTTTCCGTGGGAAGACCGAAGGCGTCCCAACCCATGGGGTAGAGCACCTCGTATCCTTCCATCCGCCGCTTGCGGGCGACGATGTCAGTAGCCGTGTAGCCCTTGGGATGGCCGACGTGAAGCCCGGCGGCCGAGGGGTAGGGAAACATGTCCAGGATATAAAACTTTTTCCCCGGCTTTGGCTGGCCGATCCGAAAGACGCGCTCGTCATCCCAACGCTTCTGCCACTTTTTCTCAATGACTTGGTGATTAAATTTCATAAGCGGAATCGTTGCACCTGGTCTTCCAATTGATCCAGCCGGATCTCCTGCTGATCAATGGCCCGATCGATGGCGTTAGTATGCCGACGCAGATCTCGAATGCCCGAGGAAACGACATAAATCCAAACGAGGATCCCGACGATCATGATCCCCAACGCCAATATTCCGATCTCGCGAGAAATCCGGCGCTTCCAAACTGACGATCTATCCTTGGGTTGTTCTTTAGGCATACGACTGTTTCATTCTAGAGCCACCCATCACTTCAAGCAAGACCAAAAACACGGCCGACGGCCGTGTCAGAGAGGCAGAGGTCCAAAATTATGACGCGTCAGCAATCGCCGGCTCCCCCGATCTGGCGTTCCATTGCAGCGGAATCTGGCGGCGATAGCGGCGGAGGCCAAGAAAAAGCGATTTCTGAAGATACTCTGGGCGGCCGGTGTAGGACTGGATGAGAGTGGCCGTGTTCAGTCTAAAATTAGTCTTGAGAGAGACCAGGGTGCCGTGGACCGTGGTCGCAGGAGAACCGTTGCCGCCGCGCACCGGCGCCGGGAGACTGCGGGGAAAGTTGCTCCGAACGTAAGAGACGGCGTAGACCGCTGCTTTGCGAACCGCTTCGGCAGTCAAAGGAGATCCCCGGCCGCTGACGCTCTCCGGAAAACTGGTAGTTTCAGCCGCCAGAACCACGAAAGAAAATTCGTGTTCCATTCGGACCATGACTTTTTCAAAACCGCGGCCAACAGCGTCTCCGACTTCGACCGCGCTGTCCAAGGCCGGGCTCCAGGCCGCGGCCGGGACAATCGACATAAACGAAGCGAAGAGAAACAAAAACGTCCCAAACCACAAAGAGGTCAGGGCGTCCTGCTTCTCCGGAAAGGCAGCGGCCAGTACCCCCCAAGCGGGGTGCACGGCAACCTTTTTAGACGACTTTCTCGGTCGCTTAACCGCGGCCATATTTTTGTTTTTTGTTTTCGTCCCGCCTTGGCGGGACTTTTTATTTTGTAAATCCAGTATAACAGAAAAATGACCTCCTGTCAACATCACTTATACCCAACCTTTAGATTTGATCGCCTCAGAAAGACGTTCTAGCGCGAGAATAAAGGCGGCGCGGCGGAAATCCACTCCATAGCGCAGGGCGCGCTCGCGGACCGCGACCGTGGCCTCGGACATGATGGTGGCCAGCCGCTCCAGGACCTCGGATTCGGGCCAGTGCGCGCCCGTCCGATTTTGTTCCCACTCAAGATAGGAGACGGCCACTCCGCCGGCATTGGCCAGGACGTCTGGAATAACAATGATTCCCCGCTCACGAAGGATGGCATCAGCTTCAGGCGTGGTCGGACCGTTGGCCAGTTCCAAAATCAGCTTGGCCCGCAGGCGCGGCGCGTTTTCCGCGGTAATCTGGTTCTCCAGAGCCGAGGGCACCAAGATGTCGCGCTCCCCGGTCAGGAGCTCGGCATTGGTGACTGTCTTGGCGCCGGGAAAACCCGCAACCGACCCAGTCGCTTCCTTGTGACTCGTGACGGCCGCGACATCCAGTCCGTCTTCTTTGATGATCCCGCCCTTGGAATCCGAGACGCCGACGACCAAGTCGCCGCCTTCGGCCAGAAGACGAGCAATCCACTGCCCGGCGTTTCCAAATCCCTGAACAGCGACTCGCGCGGGCGACGGGACGTCTCCGGCGGCGCGAATCGCTTGAAGCGCATACATGCCGCCCTGCGCCGTGGCTTTATTTCTGCCTTCTGACCCTCCGGCCTCAATCGGCTTGCCGGTAACCACACCCGGATCGGCAACGCCGCGAAGGCGTGAAACCTCGTCCGCGATCCAGGCCATCTCCTCTGGCCCAGTCCCGACATCAGGAGCCGGAACATCTTTTTTTGAACCAATGATGTCATCAATCGATCGGATAAACGCCCGCGTCATTCTCTCGCGTTCCCCGAGGGACAATTTTTTTGGATCCACTGTTACTCCGCCCTTTCCCCCGCCAAACGGCACATTCACCACCGCGGTTTTGATGGTCATCCAAAAAGCGAGCGCCATGACCTCGTCCATATCCACGGCTGGATGATAGCGAATACCTCCTTTGTACGGTCCTCGGGCATTCGAGTATTGAACGCGGTAACCGGAAAATATCCGCGACGCTCCGTCATCCATCTTGACCGGAAAGGTTGTTTCCACAGTGCGTTGCGGATGGCGCAGGATTTCAAAAACAGCGGGATCGAATGCGATCACCGCCGCCGCGTCGTCCAATTGTTTCATCGCGTTTTGAAACGCAGACATATCCCTGCTCTCCTCTTTCCAATTACGAGAGATGGGGGGATTGGAATTTTTTCGCAGTTGCGCTGTTTGAGCCGAACGAAGTGAGCGAGTTCGCAACTAGAAAAAATTTCATCCCCGAGTCTCGAGCCATTTTTCCGCGTCTATCGCCGCCATGCAGCCAGTGCCAGCGGCAGTGATGGCTTGACGATACCGATGATCAGCGACGTCGCCGGCGGCGAACACGCCGAGAACCGAGGTTGCAGTCGTTCCGTTCTTGGTCACGACGTATCCTTTGGCGTCGAGCTCGAGCTGGCCGGAAAAAATCTTGGTCGCCGGCTCGTGGCCGATGGCCGCGAACACGCCGTCAATTTTCATCTCCGAGACCGCGCCGCTCACTACGTCTTTGAGTTTAACTCCGATCACATGCCCGGCTTCCGCTCCCAGGATGTCCTCAACCAGCGTGTTCCACAGAAAGACGATCTTCTCATTCTTCTTCGCCCGATCCTGCATGATCTTGGAAGCGCGGAGCGCCTCGCGGCGGTGGATGATGGTCACTTTGGTCGCGAACTTGGTCAGAAACATCGCCTCCTCAAGCGCCGCGTCTCCCCCGCCGACCACGACCACTTCCTTGCCTTTGAAAAAAAATCCGTCGCAAGTGGCGCAAGCCGAGACGCCTTTGCCATAAAGTTTTTTTTCATTCTCAAGACCAAGCCGCTTGGCCGTGGCGCCAGTCGCAACAATTACAGACTCTGATTCAACGGTCATCCCATCAGCGATAACGATAAACGGCCTCTTCGAAAAATCCACCGCTCCCACCGCGCGATCCTTGGCGCGCGTGCCGAATCGCACTGCCTGATCCCGAAAGATGGTCATCAACTCCGGACCGAGAATCCCCTTGGGGAACCCTGGGTAGTTCTCGACATCCGTGGTCGTCATGAGTTGCCCTCCCGGCTCGATGCCCATAAACAAAAGCGGCGAGAGATTTGCTCTCGCTGCGTAGAGTGCCGCTGTCCAACCAGCTGGACCACTTCCGATTATGACTACCTTCTCCATATTCAACTCAATGCCGAAAGTTTTTCTTTGAGCTTGGCCTTTTGCGTCACTCCAACTAACTGCTCCGCAACCTGCCCACCCTTGAAAATCATAAGTGTAGGAATTGACATGATGTTGTACCTTTGGGCGATCGCCGGATTCTCATCCACGTTGAGCTTGCCGATTTTGACGCTCGACATCTCGCCCGCCAGTCCCTCGACAATCGGCCCCTGCACTTGGCACGGCCCGCACCACGGCGCCCAAAAATCCACCAGCACCGGAGTCGCGGACTTCAGCACCTCGGCATCAAAATTTGCGTCGGTCAGAATGATTTCGGACATATCTCTTCTTCCTTACTTCCCCCGAGGACGGGATGTGCGGACGATGCAGCTCGGGTTGTTCGAGGCAGCGCCGGCAGGCATTGGACGATTGTGGTTGAGGACTGCCGGCGCGGTCTGACCCCGCCTTGGCGGGGGAGGAGCCGAGTTCCCGAGCAAAGAGACCGCGCACCCCATCCTCAATCTCACACCACAAACTTCCGCTCACGCCGCTCCTCGGAATAGATCTCAAGAACATCACCGACCTGAACCGCGGTTTTGGTCTTGATCTTCATCCCGCACTCGGTTCCTGCCCGCACCTCG
>MGDZ01000035.1:1713-6706 GCA_001791115.1 Candidatus Uhrbacteria bacterium RIFCSPHIGHO2_02_FULL_57_19 | reverse complement strand
CCCCGTCGAGGACCCTGTGGAGAGTTCTCCGGACCTCCTCCAGAAGCTCCGGTGGAAACTCCGGGATCGGATCCGCGACCTCCATCTGCTGCGCCGCGACTGTCGCTGGAGCAGGCACCGGTGTCGGCGACTGCGTGGCGGCCGGGACGGGCGCGGGTGTGGGTTGCGACGACTGGGATGCCGCCGCGACTGCTGGAGCCGGCGGCTGTTGGGCCGTCGCCTCCGTTCGTCGCTCCGACTCGCGGGCGCACTCACCCAGGCGTCGTTGGACGCCGGCCAGTGCCTCCCGCATTGATCCGGTCGGCGTCTCGGGCGGCAGACCCACGACCAGGCCGCGATTCTCCTGGCACTCGGCGAGAAGATGCCGCCGCGCCTGATACTCGATGAGACCCGCGTCGGCCGAAGCGACCGAGGGAAAGAAGACGACGAGAATCATCACGAAACTTTTCATCATCACTCTCCTCCTTCCTGAACGTGTTCCTCCACGGTTGTCTGGAGCGCTCCGATGGCCTCCCGCGCCTCCGAATCCACGGCTTCACCGGATGTTCCCGAAGCGCCGTATGGCGTGACGCCTCTACGACGCGCATCCTGGAATCGCCGGGCCGCCTGGATTGCCGCGGCAGTTCGGATCGCGGAAACGGGGTAGTATCCCCCGCCGCCCATCCACGATCCGCCGTTGGGCATGTAGAAACCCTGCCCACCGGAGAGCACCGCGACCACCTGCTGGTTCAACACCATGCAGGTGACTGACTCGTGCCCGTCGGCGAACCTTGCGGCGCACGCCGCCTGCTGGGCGGCCAGTCCGCTGGTCAACCGCTCGCGCTCCGCGGCCCGTGAGGCGTGCATCGCGTGCGGCAGATCCGCCCCGCGACGCCCCACATAATCATCCGTCCGGACCGAGACCACTCCGACGTCCCTCCGTGTCCGCGCGTCGAGAACGGTCGCGGTCGCCGTCGCGGAGCTGGTGGTGACGGTCGGGAGTTCATTCCCGGTCGTCCACCCGTTCGCCTCTACTCCGGCCTCCTCATTCTGCACCCGGAGGCGCTGGTCGCCTCCGTAGTACCTGCCGGGCGCCACGTAGTACGGCGCGCACCCGGTCCCCAACGCGAGAACCAACAACACGATGGTCTTCATGACCCAACCCTTTCTCCCCTTTCAAGGGGGTTTTTCATTTTTTTCGTTAATCCAAGTCAAAGAGCAAGGCAGGACTTTATCACAAAATGAGCCAAAAGTCAACCCCCTGTATTATGCTCGCTGATTACGCTGATTCTGAACGGATCGCGCGGATAGACCCCGTCCGATCCGCGGAATCAGTTCAAGTCCGCGAAATCCGCGTCATTAAAAAAAGCGGCCCACTCGTAGATTCACGAGTGAGCCGCCGAGGACACCCCGAACGGGAGTCCTAGAGAACTACTGACCGCCTGCCTCCGACATCCAGGCGAAGCGGCTGCGACCGGCCTCCAGGCGGCAGGCCGCCCGAGGGTCGTGCATGCTCCGCCAGTTGGACCGGCGGATCAACTGGGGACAGGTGCCCGCCCCATTGGCCTCGACCCAGGCAATGCGGGCATTTGAGGCCGGCGCGTGGTGAGGAGCCGGTGACTGGCGCTCTGCCGCTTGGTGGCCAGCGTGCGCCTCGGTTCTCTCCTTCTTGGATGCCTCCAAGCGCATCCAGTGGGAGAGATCCTGCCGATGACGAACAAGATGCGCCGCGCCTAGAATCACGGCCGCCATCATCATTGTCACCACCAGAAGCGCGCGAACCCAGCGAGTTCGCGGCCCCCACTTATCTCCGCGGGCCTGGGCAACTGCTTTCTGCCCACAGGCCTCGTTGTACTGGACCTCCAGAGGCCGCGGATCCGACCGCCGAATCCGTCGGATGAGCCGCCAGGCCGCAACCAACCAGAGCGTCACTCCGCCGATGATCGCCAAGTCGGCGATTCTCTCCACTGGATCTGTCCAGTCGCCGAGCTTCCTTACCGTCTCGGTCGGGTGGCTGACCACCGCTAGGACTGCGCGATCCACCCCCCCCGCTCCGACCAGGATCCAGCCGAATGTCGCCGGGAAGATCACGGCCGTGAGAGCCGCGAAGATTCCCACGCCTCCAAGGAAGAGCGAGAATCGGTACAACAGCAGACGACCGGCGGTAGGATCCCACCCGAACTCCTTGATCTGGAGAATGAGTGAGAAGATCACGAGCATGGCCAGGAAAGCCATTGCGAACGTGACCGTGCCGGGGATGATGAAGAGAGTCGCCTGTACCAACGCCGCGGCAATCAGAATCTGCCGAGTGCTGGCCACCTTCTTGACCATGGTCTCCTGATCAACGATCGAGAGCTTCCCCAAGGAAAGGTTCTCGACCGCAAGGCCGGCGGCCTTGAGCAGAGCGACGATCAGATCTTTTCCGACCGTACCGCCCCATTCGACGATGGGCTTTTCCACCAGGTCGATGTTGAACTTGAGCCACTTGGCCAAGCCAACCAAGAGGAGATGCCAGGCGAGAAGGAGACCGACAATCGGAATCGTGGCCAATCCGGTCAGCGACCTGCTGGCCACCGGATGGTCAAGGAATCCGAGTAGACATCCCCAAAGGTCCAGTCCGAAGGTAAGGAGAAAGATGCCGATCGGCAGCCACAGCCACAGCCACCGCCGATTCCAGATCCACATGACGAGCCGAAGCTCGCCGGAGACCGAGAAGCGGATCAGCCCGAGGTAGGCCCGAACCGCTTGGATCAGACCATTCAGAATCGCACCCATTACGGGGTACCTCCTTTCGGTTTGGATTTGAGGATGTCACCCCACTCCTTGAACGTGTTGTCGATGTCAGAGCCGAGAGCTTTGACGCCCTCTTCGGCCCTGTCCAGGCCAAGCTTCTTGGTCCATCCGCCCTCGTCGCGGATGTAGGCCAGGCGATCCCAGAACACGTCCGGGTCGTCTGTTGAGGTGAGGGCGATGAGCTCGGCCTTCGAGTTCAAGTGATCGGCAATCACCCCGTGAACTCCACGGCGTCTCTCGACCGGCAGCATGCCGATCAAAAGATCGAGCTTTTCCGCCAAGTCTTCGTTCGCCGCCAAAAGCTCCGCCGCCTTGGGCGACTTTGGTTTGGGCGCGATCCAGGCCGCGAGCGCTCCACCGAACGTGGTGGGGGCGGCAGTCTTCGGCACCGACGTTTCCGTTACCTTGGGAGTCGGCGCGACCGGCGCAGCCAGTCCGGCAATCGCCTCCTTGCAGGAGTCGCAGGCGTAATCGGCCGCGACCGTCCCATCCGGGGCGATCAGCTTGAATGACTTGGCCTCGGCAACCGAGTACCAGTCGTGCTTGACCGCCGGAATCGGACCCTTCTTTCCCTGTCCAGCTTCTCGTTCCGCGAAAAGCTGCGGACAGCGCTCCAGGTGGAGCTTTCGATCCTTGCCCTTGGTCAGGGCGAGTTTGACCTCGGCCATCTCACGTTTCCTTTCTAGCGAGGATTCGTCACCCCCGCCGGAAAACAGATTCTCACCGAACTTTTCTGCCGCCTGATCAATGGCTCGGTTGAGCCCAATCCACAGCAGGTCCCCACCGAACCCTCCCGGTAGGAGTTTTCGATGGATCGTAAAGAATCCGCCAAGCGCCGTAAGTGCCCCTTGCACCCACGGCTGATAGAGCGGCGGAATCATCGTCGCGAAGCGTTTCGCCTCCTGGGAGGAGGTGAAACGCCCGATGATCTCATCCACCCTCTTCTCGATGAACGGCTGGGCCGTCCTTGAAGCGGCTGGAAGATCCATGAAATGCCTTGGATCTGTCACGCGACCCTCCGTTTGTTTTGCGAGTTTTCAAAGTCCGAACCGCCGGGAACGTCCCGACTGCCGGTCTCCGAAGAGACGTCCAAAGATAGCAAAAAAATCGACTTTTGTCAATCCGACCTTGACCAGAGACCAAAAATGTGGTAGTCTCCAGCGTCGCGGTAACCATAAAAGGAGAACGAAATGACCGCGTTATCAGCAGAACCGAGGACGGTGAGTCGGATCGTTCTTCCGAACGAGCCGACGTGGGATGAGTCTCTCATTGCCGCGATTCCGGCGGGAGTGGACGACAAGTGTCGTTTCGCCCCGCTCGCGGAGATGGAATTTGTCTTCGAGCCTCGAGGCAGCGCTCGAGCGCTTGGGGACTGTGAGTTCAGGATCACCCTTCCTGAAACCAACCTGGAGAACCACGCCACACGCGCGCCACCGGATCTCCAGAAGCTCATTCAAATCTTGAAGGATTTGCGGCAGGAGCGTGCCAATGAACTGGGCACGTACGCGAGCTGTCCGCAGAATGGCGCCTACTTCATCGAGGGGTTGGGACTTCTCGCGGCCGGTGGCAAGATGCCGGCGCGCGATGCCTTCGACCACGTCTGGCGGATGGGCTACAGCGCCCGCGCGCTCATCCGAAAAAAGGGTGAAGCATGGGATGAGGTCAAACTCGACCTTGCTTCGCCTGAGGGCTTGCTCAAGACCTTCGGGGTGACTGGTGTGTACCCTGAGCGAGTGAGGGCCTTCGATGAGCTGCTGGAATCGGCCTTCAAAGAGGTCGACCGAAAGCGGCCGCGGCCGGCGCTTCGGGTGGTGCCTAAGGAGGCGCCACCGCTTCCTGTCGAGCCGAAACAGAAGGCGCCGCCGATTTCCGCAGGGATGCTCATCGTGCGATCATCCTCGGATTCGGCGGAACCGACAGGGGATGACGCCACCTACCTCGCCGACAAGGCTGCACCACTGACGCCAACAAGCGAAACCAATGCGCAGATTTTCCGCGCAATGGGAGAGCGTCACTCGCCTAAGCCGAAAGGCGCAGTCGAGAAGGAAGACGAGGAGGATGAGGACGAGGAGGAGACCGAGGAAGAAGAGGAGGAGAAGGCCGAAGAAACCGACGACTCGCCGCCTGATCAACCGCAGGTTTCCGGACAGGTGATCAACCTCCACGCCGAGAGGATCACCATCCATATCCACGGAAATCTGTATGCTCCGGGTGTAGTACC
>MGDZ01000035.1:0-1575 GCA_001791115.1 Candidatus Uhrbacteria bacterium RIFCSPHIGHO2_02_FULL_57_19 | reverse complement strand
GCCGCCCCCCAAGGTTCCTGCGAAGGAACTTCCAGAGAAAAAGGCGGTTCCGGCACGGCACGGAAGGACTCAAGCTTCGACCGTTCCCGCTCCGCCAATGCGCGGAGTGGTCAAGGTCGGGGGGCGCGAGATGTTCCGCTGTCGCACCTGCAAGGGAGCTGGGTGCGAGTCGGACATCCCCAAAAACGACGCGGCGTGGGAAGAACACTGCCGCATCCACGACGCCTGTTCCGTCTGCGGCTTTATCTTCATCAAGAAGACGGAAAACCGCAGAGACCAGCACTCGGACGTTGACCATTACGTCTGCGAGTGCACCAGCGTGGTTTACGCCACAAACAAGGCGGACCACGAAAAGAGCTGCCCCGCGAAGGCAGCCACCACGTAACTCCGGACCCCGGAAGCCAATCGGCATCGCGCCGAACGGCTTCCGGGGTTCATTTTTATCCGTACCAGCTTGACTTTTTGCTCATTTTGTGGTTAACTAGTGCGTCCCCGGGTAGGGGACTGTTCCCGAGTGCTCTTTCGTTACGAAATTCTCAAATTTCGAAGCGAAAAATTGCAGAAGCGACGATGTTTACACGGAGTGTAAGCGGAGGAGCTTATGCGATTTTGCAGCCGACCTGCCTGCCGGCAGGCAGGAATTTGAAAATTGCAGTAGAAAAGGCATTCAGGAACGGTCCCTTAAATCCGGGTGTGTACCTTCACTCCAAACAAAGCCCACACGTGAAAGGAGGGCGCGATGATGACTGCAACAGAGCAGTCCTCTTCCACCGAGAGCGGGGCGATTCAGGTTCACCTTCGCCCCATCTTCGAGAGCCTCGGACTATATCTTGAGGATCTCAATCTTCCCGAAAATGAGGAGGTGTGGGGCATTGCTACCCACATCGACTTCGAGACCAGCATCCTCCTGCCGCTGATGCTCATGGTCCCCTCCATCCGGAGGTTGAACCACATCAGCCATGACTGCCACTACCTCTTTGTCCCGGCAGGATTGCCGAGGGCAGAGGACCTGCCGTGGATTCCCCCGCACCATCTTCGTGCGGACATCCTGGAGAAGAAGTACGGAATCCTCGGGGTCGACGGTTGGGGCGGACGCCTCGACCAGCACGCGCTCCTCGAAAATCTCGCTGGATCGAAGGTTTCGTCCATCGAAATCACGGCTGGCGAGGCCGCTCGTGAGAAAGACATCTGGGTATTGCCAATCCTCAAGGTCGTCGATGCCCAGGATACTCGGGGAGAGGCAGTGGCCAAGCGGGGTGAGACCGACAACTGGAAGCGCATCATTGTCGGCCTTCGCGGCCTGTTCGAGCAGGGAAACCTCGACATCCGGCGGCTGTGGCGGACATGCTTCCTAACCGCCATCTCACTCGAGAAGCAGTCGGTCGAGCTCCTCACCGCGGCAGCAGATCGCGGTGAAGACGTCGAGGAGGCAGCGAAAACTCTCGATCTTCGGGAGTTCAGCGCCTTTACCAAGGAGAAACTCCTTCGCGGGGCAGGCATCCACCTGCGCGGACTCGGGTGGTCGGACGAGAATGTGGCCGAGGAGCTCCGCCTCTACGAGGAAACCATGGACAT
>MGDZ01000034.1:6073-9768 GCA_001791115.1 Candidatus Uhrbacteria bacterium RIFCSPHIGHO2_02_FULL_57_19 | reverse complement strand
CGATTCCAGAATTTTTTCGTTATAAACCGACAAACTGGCGTTGATGATCAAATTCATCCCGCTCGCCGCGGCGACAATGTCCGAAATTTTGGATGCGTCGAGTTGGCGCAGAGAAATTTTTCCGCGAGGAACGATAAACTGCCGCGCTTTATTTAAATTCCTCGAGGCGCAGACTATCCTTTCGATGGTTTTTTCTTTGGACAGAAGGCGGGAGATGACCGAAGCCACCGCGCCGGTTCCAATAATCAGAATTTTCATAGGTTTGAGACCCCCATATCTCGTCATGATAGCACGCGTCAAAATCATGGCCAAAGTCGGACGACTACGGACTACCGATTGGGGTTTATAGCCGGGCCGTAGTCTGTAGCCGGTAGAGGTTGACCGTAGACTTCTCGAGTATGTCTCTGTCTATCGGCATTGTCGGACTTCTGAGTTGCCTGCTCGGTCAGAACTCATCATGTTGCAAGATTTCCGGTGGGCTTTTTTGATTGGCCGGTTGGGTATTGACTTTTCAGCATTTTTATATTATTTTCGTTCGTCACCAAATGTGTTGGTGAAACCCACACGAGGGAATCGTGAATGCAACGGATGGAGGGCTCGAGGATGCATTGTCATTACTGCGGTTACGGTTCGGGCGGCCACGATGCTAATTGTCCTGCGCCCGCCTCGCTCGAGATGGAGGAGTGGCGGCGCGGATGGGAGGATGGCCGAGCCGGCAACCCTCGCCGCGAAAGCGGTGTCCGCTACAACATGGGCTACCTTCGAGGCGAGTCTGCGCTCGAGGAGGCCGCGAACGGACAGGGCTGGAGCGACTAGCTCTGTCAACTATAAAAGGAGAGCCATGAACCTCGAGACGCAGGATGTCTTCGTCGGCCAGTCCACTCCGTCGAGGACCGCGGACCGCGAGACGCTCCTCGCAACCTGTGGGTGTCCGGAGTGCAAAGAGATCCTCCGCGAGGAGGAGCAGAGCTTCGAGCGTTGGGGCTACGACGACTACGATGACTTCGAGGACTACGCGTAGTGACCGCGCGTCGCCTCATGGTTGGCCGGCAGGAAATCCCGATTCGATCGGGAGAGTATCGCCGGCCGTCTTTTATTTTTCATTCCGTGGTGTATCCTTCTTTCACTATGTCCCTCTCAATCGGCATTGTTGGACTTCCCAACGTGGGCAAGTCAACGCTGTTCAAGTCGCTGACCAAGAAGTCGGTGCTGATTGCAAATTATCCGTTTGCCACGGTGGATCCCAACGTGGGCGTGGTTGAGGTTCCTGATGAACGGTTGGATGCCTTATCTCACGTCTCAAAATCAGAGAAGACCATTGCCGCCGCCGTGAACTTCACGGACATTGCCGGACTGGTCAAAGGCGCTTCCAAAGGCGAGGGCTTGGGAAACCAATTCCTCTCGCACATCCGCGAGACCGACGCCATTGCCATGGTGGTGCGCGGGTTTTCGGATCCAAACGTCATCCACGTTTCCGGGAAAGTAGATCCCAAAAACGACGTTGAGGTTGTAACTTATGAGCTCATTTTTGCTGATCTTGAAACCGTCGAGCGGCGCCTCGGCGCACTCAAAGCAAAAGCAAAAGCCGGACTCACTTCCGAGCTCACCAAGGAAATTGGGGTGGTCGAGCGCGTGCATGGCTTTCTTCGCGATGGAAAACCGGCGCGGGGTATCACTCTCACGGATGAAGAAGAGCCCTATGCAAGCGCGCTGAATCTGCTGACCTCAAAACCAGTCTTGTATATATTGAATGTAGATGAGCAAGTGATGCGTGATAAAAGCTGGGAAGGGCTGTTGCCCGCGGAGTACCAGCCGCAGATTCCTATCTCGGCAAAAATCGAATCGGAATTGGCCGATCTTCCTCCGGAAGACGCGGCCACAATGCTAAAAGAATTCGGCCTCGATCATTCGGGATTGGATGAGCTTATTCGTCGCGGCTACGAAACTTTGGATTTGATTACCTTTTTTACTTCTGGTCCCAAAGAAACTCGGGCCTGGACCGTCCATCGCGGCGCCACCGCGCCAGAGGCAGCCGGCAAGATTCATACTGATTTTGAAAAGGGGTTTATCCGCGCCGAGGTCATCCATTGGAAAGATTTCGTCGAGGCCAACGGCGAGGCCGGCGCCAAAGAACGCGGAGCGCTTAGGATCGAAGGAAAGGAGTACGTGATGGCCGACGGCGACGTGTGTCACTTCAGGTTTAATGTATAAAAAAAGAGGCCAATCCGCGTTAGGACTTCGGCCTCAAGATGCCGTCGAGCCGCGCTTGGAGAGCCTCGGTCTGCTCGATCTGGCGTAGGAGATCAGATTCCGTTTTCTCCAACTCTTCGATTTCAAGCTTGGCGAGGTCGATCTCTTCGCCGAGCTTTTTGTATGCCTCTTCCTTTGCGACGAGGTCCTTTTTCTGGGACTCTCTCATCGCCGCGAGCTCGGCAAGTTGTGCCTTGAATGATCGGACCGCTATCCCCAGATCACCCTGCGGCTTCTCTGGTTCCACCGCGACCGGCTTCTCCTTCAGCCGGGTTTGGTTGAGGATTTCATAGATCCAGTCGTCGCGCAGCCGTTCGAATCAGCACGCTTCTTCTCGCTCCTCGAAGCGTTCCTTGAACTTTCCCTGGCGATTGAACACGACGAATTGCGTGGCGGTGAATTTGCCGATGTCCGATGTTGTGGAAGCCGCCCGGCCATAACCCCTCGACTCGAAGTAGCCGTGGTTTCTGAGCGACGTCAAGAGATTGATACCGAGCTGTTCCCGCGCACCGGACGGCAACTCTTCCGGCAATCCCTTCCAGAGGTCGATGGCTTGAATCAGCCTCTCGGCCTCGTCGAGCGTCAGCTTGAATTGGTAACGGACCGTCACCATCTCTTGCCGGCCTTTAGGAGCTACGTCTTGCGGAGCTGTCTCGTGCCCATTCTCCGGGATCGAGAGCTCATATCCGCTAAGCGTGCCGCAATACTCGATCACATCTCGGCGGAGCGACTCCATGCTCACTCCCTCGCGGGGATGGACGAAGAAGCTCTGGTGACCGTCGTTGGCCCCAAGAACGAACTCGAGCGTGGTGTCATTCGACTTGAGTACGATTCTCGGCCGGTGTGAGGCGCGGCCGGTCATTGGGCCGGCGTGTACCTTCTCCACGGAAGAAAGCTGGGCGATTTTCTCGCCGATCTTTCTGCCTCCCTCGACGAAGGCCGTGTGCGTGGCAATGAACTGTCCCATGCAACCTCCTTTCTTTGATGCAATGGGAAGGAGGAGGATAGACGATTTTTCTTTTATTGTCAAGATGTGACGAATAAAAAAATGCCCGGCGAGGAGGAGTCCTCGTCGGGCCATTGCGTTTTCAGATGGCCGCGCGCTTCACTTGCTGCGCAGCCGCTCGTTCGCCTCTCGGAGTTTACGGCAATACTCCTGTGCTGTGGCGAGCCCGTCGGAAAGAACAGCGTTCTCCTTGCGGGTCTCCCGGAGATCGTCCTCCAGCGCTTCGATCCGCTCCACAGCCTGCTGGAGCGCCTCGTCAGCGCTTGCGGACGACTGGCCACCTCGCTTCTTGGCGACCTCCAGAGTCTCGAGCAGCAGCTTTTGCTCCCTCTTCAGTTCGCGGACCAGCGCCTCGAGCCCGTCACGCTCTTCCTGGAACCTGCGCATCATGGGCTTCAAGGCGGCGAATTCTTGATCAGTCAGGTTGTCGGCCGCGGCC
>MGDZ01000034.1:0-6001 GCA_001791115.1 Candidatus Uhrbacteria bacterium RIFCSPHIGHO2_02_FULL_57_19 | reverse complement strand
TATTTGGCCTCCTGGACAGAGTACTCGGTCTGGGCCGACCGTTCGTGTTCCTTGAGCTCGCTCCGCAGTCCGATGATCTCGGTGCGCGTTCGTTCGAGCTCGACCCTGGCGGCCAGGTGTTCGCGGCTGTCCCGCTCCGAGGCCCAGCCCGCGTCCCGCAGTTCCGCGTTCTCCTCTTGGAGCTTGGCCGTCGCGGCCAAGGCAAGCAGGTATCGCGCCTTGATGTCCTCAAGCATGAGGGTCAAGGCCCGCAGGGTGCCGTAGGCCATTTCCCCCGCGGTCAGATAGAACTCGACGAACTGCTCCTTGGTGAATTCCCAGAGCACACAATCCGCCTTTGCCCTGGCCGTCTCGTTCCGGATGGAAGCGCCGAAGAGAAGCTCCCCTCCGACGATCCCGCCTTGTCCGACCGGCATGATCTCGGCGGGGGTTTTCCAGTCGGTCGGCTGCCGGGTCACCAGGATATCTCCTTGATGGACTACGAAGAGCACGGTCCCGGTCTCCCCCTGCGAGAAGATGATGTCTCCGGTTTTGTAAGTCCTCTCGAAGGGGAGCAGCGCCTTCTTGTCCTCGGTCATCTTCTGGCTGATCAGTGCCAGACGCGAAACTCTGCCATTCTTTTCGCTCACTTTCGACCTTTCCGTTCGGCTCTCAATCCGAGCGAACCGCGAAGTTTAGCCTTTTTTTAGCGTGTTGTCAAGGCTCGATGTCTTAAAAAGAAATACCTCTCTCAATACCCTTTGATCGGGGCGTTGGTATATCAACGACCCCCGGGCGGTCATCTTTACATCCAAGCCTGGAGGAAGAAGGGGGGCGGGAAGAAAGCCAAGTTTTTTCAAGTCCTCAAGGACGGGCAGGGGCAATTCCCGGTTGCCCGAACGGAACACCGGAAAAACAGCGGCCACTGCGGCTCCCGGCGTCAAAACATTACGGATGGCGGCAAAGGATTTTACATAAAGGATGGAGAGTTCGCGGACGATTTTTTCGATGTCAGCCGGCCGTTCCCTTCCGCGGAGAGGCGGACCGAGATACGGCTCGGTGGCGATGCCGTCGACTTTGGTGTTTTCGAGGGCTCGGTCAATCTCTTCCGCCGGGGATTGAAGAATCCGAACGGAGGTTTTGGAGATATCGAGGTTTCGGCTGGTCCACCCGACATTCTCCGCCGTGTCCTCAACTGCTCGTTTTTCCAGATCGCCTCCGATCACTTGGCGAAATCCGAGGATGGCCGCCTCGGTGACAATGGTTCCTGATCCGCAAAATGGATCGAGCAGGATTCCGTTGCGCGGTGTGCGCGATAGATTGATGAGCATCCGGGCCAGCTTGACCGGCAGCATGCCGCTCCGGATGTCGCGGCGCGGCCGGCCGTAATCGCGGAAAGAAAATTCTTCAAAGGCCTGAACATCGGTGGTTTGTCCGACGCTGATTCGTTGGCCATCGGCAAAAAGGCAAAATTCAATGCCGGTTCGGATGAGTCCATTTTTTTGGACCACCACCGCGGACAGGGTTGGTTCGCGCGAGGACACCCAGCGGCTTTTTATGCCGCGCTCCCGGAGGACGCGCTTCACTTCGAGTCCGAGATTTTTAAAACGCGCGGCAGAGCCGCCGTGGTAGATGGAAATTCCAAAATCGCGGCCGCCGGATTCCACAACGCGGTCAGCCAGCCATCCGGTGAGCTCATGCTCGGAAACCTCACCGATGATCTTTCCAAACTTGACCATCCCCCCAAGCCAGGAGGGGAGCTCGGCCGGCAGCTCTCTGTCCGTCGAAATGAAAATCGCTCCAGCCGTCTCTCGGAGTTCCGCTCCGAGATGGTCACGTTCCGCGACCGCCCACAGCTCCGCGGCCGAGAGCTCCGGATGCCGCCCGGGTATCAAAAAGTACTCCATATCGCTCTCTATAGTAGAGGAAGAGTGGACTCTTGCCCAATTTTTAAGAGGTGTGCTAGGATGTCCGCACATCTGAATATGCCCAACTACGAACTCCTCTACATCATTCCCGCGCAATACACCGATGCCGAGCTTCCGGCCGTCCAGAAGAAGGTGACCGGAATCTTGGAAAAGGCCGAGGTCAAAATCTCTCGCCATGACCACGCGGGCAAACTGAAGCTCGCCTACCCCATGAAGGGACATCGCTACGGCCACTACATGCTGGTCGAGTTTAGAGCTGAGCCGTCGGTGATCGCCAAGATTACAACCGATCTTCGGCTGGCCACTGAAGTGGTTCGCGCCGAAGTGGTCCGCGTCGAGGAGGGTATCCGCGCGCCAGGTCCGCGCACCATCGTCTCTCACGAGGAGGCCGGTTTCCGCGCCCGCGAGGCGGCGGCCCCGCTTAGCGGGACTCCAGCGCCTGTCGCGGCCCCGATTCCGGTTCCGACCAAACCGTCTCTCACCTCCGAACAGCTCGAGCAGAAAATCGAAGAGATTCTTAATGAGCAGGTTGTTTGATCTCAAACTCGCACCTAGAACCTCGAACCTATGAACCTCAACCGCGCCATGATCATCGGCAACATGACCCGCGATCCGGAACTGCGCACGACGCCGAACGGACATTCTGTCGTTTCGTTTGGGGTAGCGACGAACCGCCGCTGGAACGATCAGGCCAGCGGCCAGAAGAAGGAAGAGGTGGAGTTTCACAATATAGTCGCCTGGGGCAAGCTGGCCGAGATCTGCTCGCAGTATCTGGCTCGCGGCCGCAAGGTCTATGTCGAAGGCCGCCTGCACACCCGCGACTGGGAGGGTCAGGACGGGGTAAAGCGCAATCGCACCGAGATCATCGCTGAGAACATGATTATCCTTGATCGCGCCCCAGCCGGGGCTGGTTTCGGAGCCGGCGTCGGCGTTGAAACCGGAGCCCAGGCCTTCGCGCCGCAGATGTCGGTCGCGACTGCCCCCGCGTCTTCCGCCTCCGCTCCGCTTCCGACCGTGTCCGCGGACGAGGAAATCAAAGTCGAAGACATTCCCTTTTAGTCTACCCACTACTCCCCACACCCTACTCACTAGCGTATGCCCGCACCAGCTCCTGTCAAAGAAAAATCCTGCGCTTTCTGCGCCAACAATGTCGTGGCCATCGACTACAAAGACACGACTACTCTGCGTCGCTACACCTCTTCGTACGGGAAGATCGTTCCGCGCCGGCGGAGCGGAGTGTGCGCCTGGCATCAGAGGAAGCTGGCCAATTCCATCAAACGCGCTAGGATCGTCGGACTGCTGCCGTTCGTGGTAAAATAGGCCCGCGGTTGCGCGCAAGGAGGGAGATTGAGTCCGCGCCATCGCGGGCTTTTATGATTCTTGGTAAATACAAAAAAGAATCAGCCGGCTCATTTCCTGGCCGCACGGCGCGGACACATACCGTGGCCGCCTTTCTCCGCAAGCCGGCCCGCCAAGGCGCGGTGCTGGCTGGCAGAATCGTGGTCGCCTCGCCAAGGCGCGGGAACCTGCGTCTGCGCGACGAGAGCGGAGAAATCACGCTGACTGTTTCGTCCGAACCGGCGCCGAACGCGCGTATCGGGGATATTGTCGAGGTTGCCGTATCCTCGGCCGACGGAACCGTTCGGGCGGAGCGATTGACCGTTTTGACCAGATCGTCCGGTCTGCCAGAGCATCCCTCGCGACAGTGGGAATCGATGTTGACCGATCCTTCCGGGCGAGAGATGGTCCGCAAGCGCGCTGAATTTTTCTCCGGCATCCGCGAATTTTTCCGCCGCCAGGGATTTCTGGAAGTCGATCCGCCAGCGCTTCTGGCCTTTCCCGGAATGGAGCCCTACCTCGATCCTTTCGAACTGCGGCTCCGCGACGATCAAGGGCGCAGTGTCAGGGCTTTTTTGTCTACCTCGCCGGAGTACGCGGCCAAGAAACTATTGGCCGCCGGTTTTGAGAAGCTGTTCATGCTCTCGCGGACCTTCCGGAATGGAGAACCGCTGATTGCTTCCGGCATGCACAACCCGGAGTTCACCATGCTTGAGTGGTACCGGGCCTATGCCTCTTACCTGGAGATTATGGATGATGCCGAGGCCCTGGTCCGCTGGCTCTGCCGGCGGATACACGGGACCGAGGCCTTCCGTTTCCGCGGCGAGACCTTTGATCTGCGCGGCCCTTGGGAGCGTCTCTCCGTTGCCGACGCTTTTTGGAAATACGCCGCTGTGGATCTCGACGCCGCCCTGGATCGGCGGGCGCTCCTTAGGATCGTCCGGGAAAAAGGCCACCGGCCCAAGGACGACGAACGTTACGAGGATCTGTTCTTCCGCATTTTTCTCTCCGAGGTCGAGCCGGCGCTGGGGCACGGCCGGCCGACCATTCTTTACGATTACCCCCTGGCCCTGGCCGCAATGGCTAAGACATCGGAAGACGAACCGGTCCACGCCGAACGGTTTGAAATCTACATCGGCGGAGTGGAGCTGGGGAACGCCTTTACCGAACTGAACGATCCGACTGAGCAGAAACGCCGGCTCGAGGAAGAGAGAGCGCTTCGGAGGAAACTCAAAAAGACTGACTATCCGATTGATCAGGATTTCATCCGCGTGCTCGAGACGGGCATGCCCCCCTCCGGCGGAATCGCCCTGGGGGTTGATCGGCTTCTGATGGTTCTCCTTGACGCTCGGTCCATCGAAGAGGTAATACTGTTTCCGGCCAGGGAGCAGTTTAATTTTGAAGATGGTTCGACGCGGCTCACCACAGGGGTTGCCAAGGCCCGGCATCGGCATTTGTAAAAGATGTCTACCACCTCCGACATCTCCAAAGACGTTGTCATCCGCTGGAAGGACGACCTTTATCTAGTCGTCGAGTTTCAGCATGTAAACCCAGGGAAGGGATCGGCTTTCGTGCGCACGCGCCTCAAAAATATCGGAACCGGCAAGGTTTTTGAGAACACCTTTAAATCCGGCGAGGGGATCGAGATCGTCGAAGTCGAGCGGAGACGGATGCAATACCTCTACGGCGATCCCTCCGGTTTTTATTTCATGGACGGAGCCAGCTACGAGCAGGTCACGGTACCCCGCGCCATGCTCGAGGAGCGCGCCGGATATCTGCGCGAAGGACAGGAGGCGAGCGTCATCACCTACCAGGGGCAGGCGGTAACCGTGGAGTTCCCCAAGAAAATCACATTGACCGTTACCGAGGCGGCGCCGGGAGTGAAGGGTGACACGGCCGGAGGGAACGTCACCAAAGAAGCGACTCTCGAGACCGGCATGAAAATCCGCGTGCCCTTGTTCATCAAAGAAGGCGAGAAGATAATTATCAACACCGAGACCGGGGAGTACGTGGAGAGGGCGTGATTGATCGAAGCACGGAAACGAAATTTTTCTGGTTGTGAACTCGCCCCGCATTGCGGGGCTCAGACAGCACAACTGCGAAAAATTTGTTACCGCGCTTCTCGCCGGAGGAGGAAAAATGAAAAAAAGAGACCGATCGCGCGATGTGTTGCGCAAACGGTCAGATTCCTTTCGTGGGGATCCCGACTAGCCCGCCGGGAACCTTTCCCGCGTTGCCGGCTCGGGAGGCGGGGAGCTCTCGAGGTCCAGCGCTTCCAGAGCTTTCTCGACCTCCTGGTCGCCGGCCGGGACCGGCTCGCTGGTGATCTCCGGATCGCCGTCGTCAGGGAAGGTGCCCTGTTTCGACCTGTCCCATCCCTGGTCCACGGGCTGGAGATCGTCGCCGGGGATTTCGACACCCTCGGCCACCTCGACCGCGGTCTCGGACGCCGACAGCTTGACGATGCCGTTCCCGATGGCGATCTTGTCGATGAGCGCCAGGACGTCGCTTCGCTGGAGGCTTTCGACGACCACTTTCCTGTCGAGCGTGTCGTAGAGCACCTGGTCGGTGAGGACTTCCTTCGCGCCGCGGGTGAGGAGCTTCCCGAGTTCCTCCCGAGGCAGGAACTCGGCCAAGCCCGGACGGAACAGCCCGTAGATCTCGCCGGCATCGGTGAGCCCGTGGGTTTTCGCTGAGCCGATGACGAAGGCCAGCGTCCTCACCTCGGCCTCACCCTTCTTTTCCATCCAGTTGTC
>MGDZ01000033.1 GCA_001791115.1 Candidatus Uhrbacteria bacterium RIFCSPHIGHO2_02_FULL_57_19 | reverse complement strand
GGCCACCGTTTTTCCCGGTGTTGCTCTGGATTTCTGAGTCTCCTGACCGCTGATTCTCCCTTCGGCCACCGTTCCCCACCCATTGCACTCCGAACACCGTCCGACCCATTTCGGGTACTGGGCGTCGCATTTGGAACAGACATATACTGGTTGCGATGTCATGAGAACTGTGATCGCGTACAAAGAATAGACGGGGTTATTCAATGCTAAACGTGAAAGTTAATGAAAAGTTGGGATTACATGCTTTTTTTAAGCATATGGTGCCTGTCCTAACCGCCGAGGGGGGCGTGGCTTGGCCTTGTATGACTTTTGCTATTCCTCTTGCTTCGTTTGCCCATCCCATAAAGATCGCTGCGTGTTGTCCGGCTAGGCCGGGTTGGGCATTAAAAATCGCAAAAGAATCTCCTGCTTGTAAATCGTTTGCCCATGAATCCGGCCAGTCGGCTAATTCTGTTTTAAATTTGGCATAGGCCGCTCTTCTTGCGGCGGTTGGATTTCTTACGCATCCTGGTGGACGGTCCGGATTCCTCGTCGAGCAGTTTATTTGCTTAAGAAAGCGTACTCTGTCACCGCCGACGCCATTGGTTTGCGTTCCTTGTCCGGTTTTTGATGTATCCCCGGCTATTTGGTTAATTGTTTTTGTAACATTTCCGCAAGCTCCCAGTTTCATTTCGCATTTTGCCGCTAGTTCAGCAATTTTTACGACTCGCTCCCTTTTTGATGTTATTCCCGTGAGGAGTTCGTTTACTTTTTCTTTAAATTCGAGATTGCGCGGATGTAGTTCCGGATGGCGTCCCAGATTGGGAGTATAGGGGTTCACAAAAGTAAAAGGGCAGCCCCCAGGTGTTGGCGTGGGCGCCTCGTCCGTTTCTTGGGCGTTCGCTACTTGCCCAAGAAGGTCGCTTAGACCAGAGGTAACAAGTGCGGTCGCCATAGGAGTCACTTTTTCGACTGGTCCACGTGCACCTTCCTCTGGTCGATCTACGGGCACACCTCCTACTTCTTCTATTATCGTCGGTTCTGTTGTTGTAAGTAATTCATTTAATAATGCTTGTTCGATGAGCTCAAGCCTGAGTGAACGCAAACGCACCAGTTCTGGGTTGATGGTGAACAAGATAAGGTACGAGCCTAGAGCGATGATGACCCCCACAACTGCATTGGTGATCATTTTTTTTGCATCGCCGATGGTGGTCATGTTTCCGGCGGCCGTGAGCCAGCGAATGCCGCCGTAAACGATCATTACTGTGGCAATTATCCCGACGATCCCCAGCACATAGTTGTAGATGGCCTGAATGTACTGGGCGATGAAAGGAATGTCGAGGGTGCGCGTCTGGCCGGCTTCGGTTACTTTGATTTCGGAGAAACCCTTAAATCCCGGGATGGGAATGATCAACTGGGGAATGGCCGGGATGAAGGCCGGCAGGGGGAGGCCCTCCTCCCGGGCCGGCGCGGCCGGAGAGGCCTGTGAACATTCAACGACCGAAGTGCAGACCTTGGATTCATATCGGACTACGTCACCCCGGCTTTCGCAAGCAGTTTGATCTTCCACTTTGGGGAAGGTGGAGGCATCGTAGCAGACCGTGGTATCCCCGGCGCGGGTGACGCAGCAGAAACCGGCTTGCGCCGGAGCGGCACAAGTCTGGTTGGGAAAGAAATCTACATTGGCAACTCCGCCGCGCTGGCCGCATTGCCAGCGCCGTTCGTCCGCGCACTGGCTTTTATTATCGCCATACTGGCATTTTCCGGCGTCGCTGCATTCCGCGCGGGCGTTGCAATCCTCGTCAGACCACGACCTTCCATCGCCCGAACAGGCACCCTCCCTCTCGGGTCCTTGTTGGCGGCAGTATTTGAGTCCTGGACTGCCAATCGGCCACTCCACGCAACACCCCGCACTCGCAGGCGGAGCCGCCCCGATAAATGCCAGCACAGTTAGTATTCCAACAACAATTCGCTTTGTTTTCATAGCAAACGGCGAGCCGATAGGGCTCGCCGTGTATCATAACACATCTTTAATTGATGGTTGTGTCATCTTTCTATTATCGAACACAAGCGAGAATTGGTATCGCTGTTTGTTCTCCTAGTGTGATGGATACGTGAACGTGCGGACCCGGCGCGTTTCCGGTCTCCCATGGTGGTCGACAGTTCGGTTCAGGGTGTGTGCAACCATCGTTCCAGAAGTGGCCGGTCCAGGAGGTTTTTGTTTTCCATTCAGGTGTGTCGAACCGTTCACCGTTTAACACTCTACAACATTTTCCGCCAACCTTGGCAATTGACTGTCCGGCTTCAACGCGAGTTCCATCACTCACAAGGAATTCGGAGATGTGAGCCATGTTGTACTGGTATCCATTTCCGAATTGGATTTCCAGTCTGTTTCCTGATGGGCAGGTTGCGGCAAATCTTCCGTTCGTACTGCCACGGCAGTCTTCTCTCTTTCCGGGCTTGAGCTTGACTACTCCGGCGACAGGGGCTTTTATGACCGCTCCGTAGGCTCCTATGATATCTAGAGATTTTACATCAAGTAGTGGTTTGGAACCCGATGGTGTGGAGCCGCGGATTTGTTGAGCTTGTTGAGTATGATAATTGCAATTCCATCCAAGGCCAGTGGGCGAGGGCATGGCCGATCCAGCTTGACATTGGATTCCTTGTGAACTGATTTCCTGCGCATAGTGGGCGCAACCGCCCGCACCCGCACCTGGTCTTCCTGCACCCGTGCCTGATTCTCCTTCTCCTTCAGCAATCTCGGCATATGCCAAAGGCAAGGTTGCCTGTTCAATAAACGCCACACGGAGTGCCCGGAATTTGACGATTTCCGGATTGATGGTGAAGAGGATCAGGTACGAGCCCAGGGCGATGATGAGACCGATGACGGCGTTGCCGATTACCTTCTTGGCCTCGCCGATGGCCGTCATGTTTCCGGCGGCGGTCAGCCAGCGGATGCCGCCATAGACAACCATTACCGTGGCGACAACTCCGATGATGGAGAGCGCGTAACGGTAAATGGCTTCGAGATATTGTGCCAGCCAGGGGATGATGTAGTAGCGCTGTCCTTCGGGACCTTGGAGTTTTACTTCGGAGAACTCGGGGATTCCCGGGACGGGGATGGAAAGAAGCGGCGGTCGGAATTCAATGTTGACCGGCGGACCCTCGGCCGGCGCCGCCGCCGGCTGTAATCCAAACACCGAGCAATACTTCTTGCCGCGATAACGGTCAGAACCATTTATTTCATGTTTGAGATTTTGACAGAATTGAGTGTTGAAAACATCCTCCTTGAAAGCGCAGGAACCGTTCTCCCATTTACATACAAAATTACTTACCAGCCCGACATTATAATTTGTCAGATCTACATCTTGGAAAGCGCTTTGTGCTTGTATTAGTCCAGAACACTGATTTTCGCTGCGCCCAGAACACGCGTCTTGAATGAGTTTTTTTTGCTCCTCACAGATCTTTTCATCAGCTTTGATGCACCTTTGTCCGGCGCAGTCGGCGTCGCTCGTGCATTGCGTGAAGGCCGAGGTTTGGGCCAGGGCGCGTTCGGGCGTGAGCCAGAAAGTCGCGGTCAACATTGCGGCCGCGACTGCCAGGCGAAAAACAGTGAAGCGTTTTTCGGTCATGGTTTCGCTTTTAGAATCGCCTCGGACAACCCGGAATAAGTGGTCGGCCCGTCGTAGCGGACGCCGTTGATATAAAACTCCGGCGTTCCTTTGATCCCCAGCGACAGAGCTTCTTCCTGGAAGCGGTCCACTATCGGCTCCCGTTCCAAATTCTGCAGACAGGCGGTGAATTTCCCCACGTCCAATCCCAAGGTGCCCGCCCATTCGAGGAGAATCATATCAAGAGGGAAGTCCTTTCGTTCCAGCAGCAGGTCGTGATACTCCCAGAATTTTCCCTGATCCTGGGCGCAGCGGGCGGCCGCGGCCGCTCTTTTGGACGTGTCGCCTGCGTTCTCAACGGGAAAATCCCGCCAGACGAAGCGGATGCCGGGGACTGAAGTCAAAAGCTCTTTGATGACTGGCTCGGTGTCTCGGCAGGCCTGGCAGAGATAGTCGCCGTATTCGATGACCGTCACCGTCCCGGCGGGATCTCCCCTTAGCGGATCGAGAACCGATACTGGGGAAGGAGTTGTCAAGCCCGGTGTGTTGACCGGCGCCTTCGCCTGTTCCTCGCCTCGCGGAGAAAGAGTCAGAAAGGTGTAGAAGCCCAAAAGAACCAAGAGGAAAAAGAAGAACAGCAGGGTGATAGCGCGCGTTTTCATGGGACTGTTGCTGAGTGCTTTTTCGTTACGAAATTCTCAAATTTCGAAGCGAAAAATTGTAGAAGCGACGATGTTTATACAGAGTATAAGTGGAGGAGCTTATGCAATTTTGCAGCCGACCTGCCTGCCGGCAGGCAGGAGTTTGAGAATTGCAGTAGAAAAGGCACTCGGCAACAGTCCCATTATTGCAGAGCGATTTTGCGGAGAATGCCGGTGGTTTTCTCGGTGAAATAGAGCGACTTGCCGTCGGAGGAAACCATCACTGAAGAGATGGAGGTTCGGGAGTCGGGTTCAGCCACCAGCGTCTGCCGGCCGGTATTGATGTCAATACTGTAGATGAGGTCCGGCACGTCATCGGCGGCATCTCGGGCAAAACCCACCCCTTCGGGCAGCGTGCGAGGCACGGCGCAATAGAAAACCGAGGAGGAGGCGGCCGTGCATTTGTCGGCCCAGGTCTGGATGTTCAGCCGCCGGCGGTTGGCGCCGATGCGGTCTCCGGCCGCGTCCACTACCCACAACTCAGGCCGGTAGCCGGTCTCGGCCGAATGGGCGGAGTAGAGGAGTCGAGCTCCGTCAGCCGCCCAGTTTCCCTGGAATCCCAGGCCTTCCACGGTGAGCGACTTGAAATTTTCGCCGTGCTGGCCGATGAGCAGGATTTCTTCCCGACCGAATCCGGCCGGGTTTCCGGTTTTGGAAAAAGCGATGATCTGGTTCGATGGCGACCAAGTAGGGGTGACCTTGTCGCCGTTTTCTCCCATCGGCTCGATGGGGATGGCTCCGCTGCCGTCCGGGTTGGAGGTGATCAGCCAGCGGTTGTTGGGGTCAATACCGATGGATTTGCCGGTAATTTTGTTTCCGTCCGGCGAGAAGGAAAAATCCTCCCAGTGCTTGGGAATGGTGGCCTGGCGTTGGGTTTCGAAGTCAAAGAGGACGTTCGACCCGTCGGGAAATTCCAGGATGGCCTTGGACTGGGCCGGCGACCAGGTGGCCCGCTCCACGTTGGGGAAGGTTTTGTCGGAAAGGGGAATGGCTTCGCCGAATTCATCGAGGCGGTAGAACCGGCCGGTGGTCGGGTCGTAGTAGTTGACGCTCTTGCCGTCCGCGCCGAGCGAAGCGGCCCGGACAATGGTGGGGGCAACGGATTCCGCTTGGGTCAGCCCGCCGCGGGCTACCGGAGAAGCGGCCGGCAGGGCCTCGGCGGCCGGAGCGCCGGGAACGCGGGGAACTCCGGGCGCGGCCGGGGGCAGGCCGACGACCGGAACATTGACCGCCGGGGGAGCCGGTGGGGCCGCTGGCGGCGCTGGGCGGAAAAACACCCAATAAATGGCAAAACCGATCCCGCCGGCAAAGGCCAGCAGTCCTAGCAAAATGAGAATCCTCCGTAGTGGAGACATAGCAACTCAAGTCCCGAGATGTGGGAATAAGGTGACAAAAATGATGATGCCGAGGACAATCGGATTGGCGACAATGGCCAAGATGTCAATGATGATAACAAGGATGAGTTCCCATTGGTCGAGCTTTGGTATTTGCAGGCCGCCGAGTTCCACCGGCTTTCCGTTGCGCAAACCATTGATCCAGAACATCTGGATATTCATGATGGCGAAGGTCACAATAAGCATCACCACCGTCACGCCTGTTCCAATTTTAGCTCCGCGAAAAAGATTTTTAGAAATGCGCTGGACCAGTTCTTTGCGCGCGCGTTCTGACGCTTCGGCTTTGGCTTTCTCGGCGGCACCTGTGGCTCGCGTCCCTCTGCGCGTCCCCAGCCGTCCGGTTTCTAACTGTCGGGCGGCCTGGGCCTCCTCTTCTGCCGCCAGGACCGCGGCCTGCTGCCCCGCCCGTTTTTGCTGCACCTCTCGAGCGACATCCGCCTGGGCCGCGGCCTGCTGCTTGGCGGCGAATTCCGCTCCTTCCTCACCGAAACCTTCTTCTCCGAATGCCGGCCCTTCTT
>MGDZ01000032.1 GCA_001791115.1 Candidatus Uhrbacteria bacterium RIFCSPHIGHO2_02_FULL_57_19 | reverse complement strand
ATGCGCGCCGCCGTCGTAGCCCCAGTAGGGGTTGTAGGCGAAGGCGTTATGCAGGCGGATGGCCCAGGCCAGTCCGAGCACGGCGATCCAGGCGAGCGTCCAACGATGGCGGTTTATCCAGTTCATATGATGATCGCGGTTATCATACCGACATATAATGAGAGTGGGAATATCATCCGGCTTTTGGATGCCCTCCGCGCCCTAAACATTCCCGACTTGTCCGTTTGGGTGGTTGATGATGCCTCGCCGGATGGAAGCGGGAGGCTTGCGGATTCCTATGCTTCGACAAATCCCCAGGTCAGCGTGATTCATCGGTCGGGTAAACTAGGTTTGGGCAGCGCCTATCTTGCCGGGTTTCGGGCCGCGCTCCACGCGGGCGCGGAGGTTATCTGCGAAATGGATGCGGACTTGTCGCATGATCCGAACGAACTGCCGATGCTCATCGAAGCCGTCGAGACCGGAGCCGACGCGGTTGTCGGGTCGCGCAAGATTCCCGGGGGCCGAATCGAGGGATGGGGGATCGCCCGCAAAATTATGAGCCACGGGGCCATGACCGTTTCGCGGGCCATGCTCAACTTGCGGACCAAGGACGTGACCAACGGCTACCGCTGTTATCGCCGTCGCATTTTGGAATCCATCGATCTTTCGACGGTCAGAAGCGGTGGCTATGCTTTTCAGGAAGAAATACTTTACCGAGTAGAACGCGCCGGATTCAAAGTGGTCGAAGTTCCTACGATTTTCCGCGACCGGACTAAAGGTTTTTCCAAACTTTATTGGCGCGATGTTGTTGAATTTTTTGGAACCATCATTCGCCTCAAATTATGAAGATTGCCATTATTGTTTCCACTTTTCCTCCTTACCATGGCGGAATGGGAAATGTCGCGGAGGACCAGGCGCGCGAGCTCTCACGGCTTGGACACGAGGTAACGGTGATGACGCCGGTTGCGCATCGGGCGCACGCGCCTACGCGGGTGGAACCGTTCCGCGTGGAGCATTTCATTCCGCTGCTGCGCTGGGGGAATGCGGCGTCGATTCCGGGCATTGTGCGTCGATTCCGGAAATTCGACGCGATTATGCTTCACTACCCGTTTTTCGGCACGGCCGAGCTGTTCATCATTCGACAGATCAGACGAATGTGCAAAAAGCTCATTCTGGTTTATCACATGGACCTCGTCGGACGCGGAGCGCTCGGCAAATTTTTTCAATGGCACGCGCGCGCGCTTCTGCCGCACATCTTTCACCATTCGGACGTCATCGCCGTCTCCTCGCTTGACTACGCTTTATCCGGCGTCCTGGGCACGATGCCGGACAACATCAGGAAGAAGCTCGTCGAGTTCCCGATCGGCGTCGATACGGCGAGATTCTTCCCGGGAAACAAAGAGGAAGCGCGCCGCCGTCTTTCGATTCCCGCCGGCGCCCGCGTCGCCCTGTTCGTTGGCGGTCTGGATCGGGCGCACTACTTCAAGGGCGTATCTGTTCTGTTGAACGCCTGGAAAGAATTGTCATTGCGAGCGAAGCGAAGCAATCTCGGTGGGGTCGGGATTGCTTCGTCGTCCCGAGTACCCCCGCCGTTGGCGGGGCAGGTCGGGACTCCTCGCAATGACATCTTGCTTGTTGCGGGCGAGGGCGATCTCCGCGAGCAGTACGAGGCGCGGGCTCGCGGTCTCGGAATAGCGGATCGGGTCCGTTTCATGGGACGAATAGCGGATGATGATCTGCCGGATTTGTATCGCGCGGCCGATGTCCTCGTCCTGCCCTCAATCGACCGCTCCGAGGCGTTCGGCAAAGTGCTTCTGGAAGCACAAGCCTGCGGCCTGCCGGTTATCGCCTCGAATCTGCCCGGCGTGCGAACGACGCTCAAGTCCGGAGAGACCGGCCTCCTCGTGCCGCCGAATGATTCAACCGCACTCGCGGATGCCATCCGTTCGGTTCTCGACGATCCCGCCCGTACCGCCTCCATGGGCCGCGCGGCGCGCGAGTGGATCGAGAGCCGCTATTCCTGGATATCTCTTGCTTCAAAATTTTCACATCTCCTAAATTGAGACTGTAGAAAAACTTCATTTCTACTGAGATCACGCTGTTTTGGCTGCAAAATTGCATAAGCTCCTCCGCTTACACTCCGTGTAAACATCGTCGCTTCTGCAATTTTTCGCCTAGAAACAGCGTGATCTCGCTACCTGCCTGACGGCAGGCAGGCGAAAGCGAGTTCTTCTACAGTCTCAAATTAAAAAAGACCGCGTCGGGGCGTTAGCCGATGCAGTCGATGAGGTACTTCGGGCGCTTGCGGAGATGTGATCAGACGATGAGCTCGAGCGGCCCCTTGGGTCGCGAGCCGTAGACGACCTGCTGAAGGAAGTGGTACAGCGCGAGCGCGTGGTCGAAGGCCAGCTCCTTCCCGCAGTCCGCGATCTCTTCGGGCGTCATCCAGCAGAAGCCCTTCTGTTCGGCGGTGTCGCGGAGCTTGCCCTTGCGAACGCGGCCAGCCAGCACTGCGGCCACCACCGGACGGACATGTCCGGACTGATCGGTCCTCACAGCGCGAACCGATTCCCTGGCGTGCGGTATGGTGGTGCGTTCCAGCCGGTGATGCCAGCGCTCCGGCCCGTAGAGACCGACGATGAATTCGACGGCAACCACCAGGCCGAAATCCCGGACGAATCTATCGGTGCGCCCGCTCTCTTCGAGCACTTCTCGTTCGGCAGCCGTGCGGAGGTTCTTGTCGGGCGGGTCGATGTAGCCGCCGACGGGAACCGTCAGACAACCGGCCCAAGGTTCGCCCTGACGGATGCAGGTGAGAACGCGCAACGGTTCCTTCTCGTTTCCCGGGCGGAAGATGAGCACGTCTGATGAGACGTAGGCAGCCGGCTTTTTTAGGGGCTCGAAATCGCCGAAATCCATTCGCAACCTCCTTTCGGGTAGTGTGCGAATGCGCGGTATAGTATAGTTATTCGCGCAGGATTGTCAATAATATTGAGTATGAAAATTATTCTCATTTCAGGCCTCTATCCGCCGTATTCCCGCGGCGGGGCGGAGCGGGTGGCGGAGATGACTGTGCGCGGTTTGCGGGATGCCGGGCACGAGGTTTTGGTTATCACCGCCGGGCCCAAGGACGGATATGACTCGGATCCGAAGATGGAAGAACACGACGGTGTCCGTGTCCTGCGCTTTTTCCCGCCGAACCTTTTTTTCTACCGCGATATCGGCGCCCAGCCGTTTTGGAGACGGTTGTTTTTTCATATTAGCGATGCGCGGAATTCCGGGAGCGCGCAGATCATCGGCGAAATACTGCGGAAAGAAAAACCCGACGCGGTCATTACCGAAAACATCAAAGGCATTGGATTCTTCATTCCGCGCGTGATCCGCGAGCTCGGCATCCGCCACATCCACGTTCTTCACGACATCCAACTTATCGAGCCGTCGGGACTTGCTTGCGTTGAAAAACAGTTCCATGGACTAGACCATGGAACCGTACGGAAGACGTTAGTTCGGAGGATGTGGGCGGCGTGGATGCGGCGGCTGTGGGGATCACCGGACGTTGTGGTCTGTCCATCCCAATGGATCGCGAACGTCCATCGCGCGTGGGGTTTCTTTCCAAGATCGCGGATCGAGATCATCCCGAATCAGATTTTTCTTTCTGGTCTTGTCCAGTTCTTAATCCCTAATCCCCAGCCACGTCTTCTGTTTGTGGGACAAATTGAGAGACATAAAGGGGTGTTTGACTTGGTTCAGGCGGCGAAGATGATTAAGGAAGATTTCGTGATGGATATTTTTGGCGACGGATCAGCTCGGGATGAACTACAAAGGCTGACGGCCGATGATCCGCGCTTCGTCTTCCATGGACGCGTTGAGAGTGAGAAACTGTCGGACTTCTATGCTCAGGCGACTGCGACAGTTGTGCCGTCCCGCTGTCTCGAGAACGCGCCGACAACGATCAGCGAATCTTTCGCCTGCGGCACGCCGGTTATCGCCTCAAGCGTCGGCGGCATTCCGGAGATGATCCGCGAGGGTGAGAACGGCTGGCTGGTGCCGCCCGGTGACATCGCGGCGCTTTCTGCCGCCATGAAGAAAGCCATTGAACAAAAAAACGATCCCGCGATCAGGGATCGTGCCCGCCGGTCGGTCGAGGGACGAACCAGCGCCGACTACATTCAGAAAATTTCGTTCTTGGTCCCAATGCCGGGAGCGCCATCACGGGAATAGCGGAAAATGTAAATGGCTCCGCCGTCGATCTCGGCCCAGTCGTCGGCTGTTTCTTGGGCTTGGGAGACAATGCGGGGGAAGTTTTTCCAGTAGTCGTGGATGATGAAATAGGCCTTGTCCGTGCCGGCGAAGTCCATGGCCGCGAGCGCGACATCCCGCGTCGGATCCCCCTCGACCATCTTTTGATAGTACCGGTACAGCGGCAATCCGCCGGAAGGATGCGAGTAGAAATACGAGCCGCCGTAGTAGGGTCCGAAACCGAAAGTTTTTATCTGCGCCGCTGCCGCGTTCTGATCGGCGAGGACGATATACGGCTGTTTCGCGTTCTTCTCAAGGAACTGCACGGCGTGAATCATCGAGGCGGACAGGCTCCTTCCGGAGCTTTTTTCATATCGGTCCACGCGCGGGTAGGAAAGATAGGCGGCGCTGGTCATCATTCCGGAAAATAAGATTACCGCGCCCACTCGGAGAGACGCCGTATTCAGCCGCCTGATAAGATCTGCCGCTCCAGCAGCCATTGTCGGGACGAGTACGATTGTCGCGGCCTCGAGGAGGCGCGCGGGGAAAATCGTCTCTTCATAGCCGATGATGCCGGGAAAGCGCATTGCTCCGCGGACAAAAAGATACGAACCGACCATGGCCAGCGCGGTCAGGAGATGCGGAAGAAAAGTGCGGCCGCGACCTTGAATCTTGAACCGCCAAACGCCGAGGATCGCCAGGCCGATGATCACCAACGGGATATTCCACCGCAGCAGATAGGCCAAGTCGAGCGGGAGATCAAAATGATTGGGAATGGTCAACGCCGGAATCGGAAGCAGGCGGAGCAAGGCCCCCAGCGACGGTTTGACGATTTCAACATTGAGAACTCCGCCGCTTCGGGCGTTCAGCCAGAAAGCAAAGGGCAAAGCGGCGACGGCAATAATGAAGAGAAAGAACCGAAGCTGTAGACGATAGTCAGCCTGCCTTGCCGGCAGGCAGGTAGTCCGTAGACGACCTATCGATGCGAAGGCCGCGAGTGCCATTGCCGGAACTCCGGCGATGGGGTGGGTGGCGGCGGCGGCCAGGGCAAAGAGCCAAACGAGCCAGGCCGGAAGCGCGGCACTCCCGGCAGTCGCGGCCGCAGCCAAAAGCCAGAGATTGGCAAACCCCTGCGGCGTGGTCAGGATGAACATGGGCAGGGGAAGAATCAGGGCCAGGGGTGAAAGGGTGGCGGATTTTCGGCCAGTCATCGAAAGCCAGTGGAGGAAGAGAGGGATGATGCCCGCGGCCAGCACCGGCACCAAGGCGCGGTCAAAAATATCCAAAGGAAACGCGCCGATGCGGGCAACGCCGACTACCATGACATATTGGCCGAGATAGTAAGGAGTCTTGGGAAGGATCAATCCCGCCTTGGCGATGATCGACTCAGCCGCTTGGTGTATGAACGGGTCGAAACCGAATCCCATGCGGTAGACGGTGAGCGCGATGCCAACTCCGATGAAGGTATGAAGAATGGAAAGCAGAAGCACGATCCGCCGTCCGCGACCAGTGACCGCGAGTGTAGCCAGACCAGCGCTGGCAAGTCCAAAAAGAAGAAAAAATTCCCAGGGGACCGTTTCCCATGGGGAACGAACGGCTGACGTTATCCGCGAGAGGTCGACGAGGCGGAAGGCCGCAAGATCGAGGAAGATCACAGCGACACCCAGGACGGCGGCTGGAAAATCGAGCGGCCGCCGCAGGGCCTCTTGATCCAATTTAATAGAAAGCGGTTTTGGTTTGTGCGACCACCATCCGCCGAGAATAAACAATGGGAGGGATGAGAGGATGATGAGCGAAGCCGGCCCCAGATCGGTAAGAAAGTAGATCGCGGTCCCGCTGACAATTTTGAAAGCCGCGACGGCCAGTGTTCCGAAAGCCAGCCGCCAGCCAAAAGGAAGTTTGGGCAGAGCCAACCCGCCCAGGACCAATCCGTGAAGCAGAATATCGACGATTAAAATTAAGCCAACCGCCGGATTGTGCCAGATCAGAAGATTGGCGGCGGCCAGAGCTAGAAAGACCGCTCCGGCGGTGATATAGTTGCTTAGCGAAAGTTGCATAAGAGTATGCGCGATCCGGCGAAACCGTACCCTACCGATTATCTACTGAAGTATACCATCCTTCCTCTTATCCCGCGGTGGGTCAGGCCCAACCACGTGACGGTTTTTCGTTTTCTGGCCACGCCCGTCGTAGTTTGGCTTATCGCCACCGAACAATACAAGATCGGCATCATATCCTTTCTTTTCGTCGCCTTGACCGACGCCATTGACGGCGCCATGGCCAGGGTCAGAGGGCAGATCACGCCCTGGGGCACCCTGTATGATCCGGTCGCCGACAAGCTGCTTATCGGCTCGCTCATCTTTGTCGTAGTTCTTAAACACGTCAATCCTGTTCTGGGTTGGACCATCATCGCGCTTGAGGCCACCTTCATCGTCGCCGGTTATTTTCGGCTCAAAAAAGGCGTTGTTTCCTCCGCTAATGTTTGGGGAAAAATCAAGATGGTCATGGAGGTGGCTGGAGTGACTTCGCTGCTTTTTGCCGTGTATTCGGGGACGGATCTGCTGGTGGATGTTTCATCCGGGACTTTCGTTCTGGCGGTTATTTTTGCGCTGGTGAGTTTGGTGACGCAAGGGATATAGGGCTCGGGGCGAGGAAAAAATTTTTTTTGTTGCGAACTCGCTCGCTGCGCTCGCTCAGACAGCGCAACTGCAAAAATTTTTTTCCTCGCCTCTCGCCGTGAGGGGGTAAGGGGATATGGGTATAAAAATGCTTTACGATTGGAGTCGGAAACGGTGGCGCGAGGTGACGCTTAGCGCGCTTGCGGTTTTTTTTATTGTCACGACTTCTGTCTTGATCTTTGCCAACCGGCTGGAGGCGCCGCTCTCTCACGCCAAGTTCGACTGGCCGGATGAGACCATGAACTTTCATTTCGCGAGCAGGATTTCGCGCGGACTGCCAATTCTCGAGCGCGATCCTTTGATCGCGCTGTCGCTCGACCGAGTCCGCCCCCGCAGTTTCAACGTGATCGATTCTTCTCTTGTTCCCGGAGGATTCCTCGGACTCCCGGTTCTCTCCGGGGGAATCGGATTCGTTTTGCGGGTGTGGGGAATCCTGTTGCTGACGCCGGCTCTCTCTGTCGGCGGGATCTTTGCCCTGATCTCGATTTCCAAACGCGTCTTCGGCGCGAGCGTCGGCTGGCTTACCGGAGTTTTAGCTTTTACCAATCCGGCACTCATCTACTATACGGCCTTTGCCATGCTGCCGAACGCGGCCTTCGTTTCGTTTTTGCTCATCGGTTTGGCGGCGCTATTGGCGGTTGACGGCCGAAAGATACAGCCGCGGCGCGATGTCCTGATTTCAGTAGTTGCCGGGTTGTGCGTCGGACTGGCTCTGTTCGTTCGGACTAACGAAATCTGGTGGGTCGGGCCGATGTTTGTCGCGGCGCTCATCGCTCGGCGAGCCAAGCTGGGGGATCGGCTCATCGCTTTTGCCCTCCTCGGCGGACTCCTCGTCGGCGCCGCGATCCTGGCGCTAAACGCGCAAATCTACGGGAATCCGCTGGCCACCGGCTATACTCGATTCGCCGATTCAGCGGGAGGCGGTGCCGCATCGTCAGTTTTGTTTCCCTTCGGATTCCATCCGCGTCTCGCCTGGCATAATGTCTGGATCTATTTTTTTAGAAATTTCTGGTGGGTAAGCGCGCCCGCGGTTTTGGGGTTCGGCCTCTGGCTGTCTTACCGAAAAAAACCGGCGCGCCAGATGGTTTTTATCGCCTGGCTTGCCTTGATCGCTCTTTGGCTCTTCGTTTACTACGGCAGTTGGCAGTTCGACGATCCGCTGACGACCCGTTTGAATACCATCGGCGTTTCTTACGTCCGCTATTGGCTTCCGATAATTTTGGGCGCGCTGCCGTTCGCAGCGCTTTTCATCTGGTCCGTCGGCTGCGTCCGCGGGGCGCGGCGCTACGTCGCCATCATCCTTGTCGCGACCATGGCCGCGTTTTCTCTGCGCGCCGCGTTTTTTGCCGGGCCTGATAGTCTGATTCCTGTGGCTAAAAGAATCCGTGAATATCACCGGGCCGCGCTGGCCGTTGCCGCGGCCACGCCCAAAGACGCGGTCATCGTCACCTGGCGGACGGATAAAATTGTCTTCCCCGAACGGCGCGTGGCGGCAGTGGATCTTAGTTTGGGATTGGATTCGGAAATGGTCAGCGTGATTTCTGATCTGGATCAGATTCCCTGGTTTCTTTATGCGCGCCTCTCTCCAGACGAGGAGGTGAAGGTCAAAGATGATTTGGCAACAAGATCTCTGGCCATGGACGCGATGGGGGAGCCGCGGCCCGGCGAGACGCTCTATCGCATCAGAAAAAAGTTATGAGACGCATTACCCTCATCGTAATCGCGGCGGGAGTGGTCGGGTTTCTTTTTATTCAAGACATCCAGCTCGACCGCCAGCTTTCAATTCGAACTGACTTTTCAGGCGCTACTCCTTATTTCTCCGCGCTTGGACCGCCGACACGAGTCGAGAGAGAAGGGGAAGCGAATCGATTCTTCGCCGAGCCGGTGTACTTCGATCTCCGTCTTCCGCGGTGGTTCAGTGAGGCCGAAGTGAAATTTCGGTGGCGCGCGGATGATCTTCCAGATCCCAAAATCGGCGTGGCTCTGGAACCGTCGGACGATAATATCCAAGGCCGTTTCACACTGTTCGATACCAAACGCGTGAGTGAGGAGGATGGTTTCGTCGTTTCAGAGACGACTCTTCCGATCGCGTCACTGCCGCGAACACGATATGGAGTGCGAGTGTTTTTTTCGGTTCCAGGCGTTTCACGTGAGATCCCGTTTTTTGTCGAATCCGTTGCCGTTGTGGCTCGCAGAAAATCACTGATTGAAGAACTGCGTCGCATCTTATGAAACACGTCTTTTCCGCCGGACTTGGATTGTTCATCGTCCTCGTTGTGGCAGAGTTTTTTGAACCGGGCTTCGCCACCAATGTCATTCCTATGCCCGCATACGCGCTGGGGCTCATTGTTCTCGGCATCTTGACGATTCGCTTTCAGTAAACCACACTAGAGTACGATATGAACGATTGTCTTTTTTGTAAGATTATCGCCGGAGAACTTCCCGCGTACAAAGTGTACGAAGATGATCGAACGCTGGCTTTTTTGGATATTCATCCGGTGAACTCCGGCCACACGCTCGTCATTTCCAAAAACCACAGCCGCGACATGCAGGAAGCAAGCGTTGATGATGTCTGTGCGGTGATGGCGACTGTCCACCACATCGCTCCGAGGATTCTCGCCGCCGTTGGTTCCGAGGGATACAACCTAGGGCTTAATAACGGCCGCGACGCAGGACAGGTTGTGCCGCATCTGCACTTCCACATCATGCCGCGCTTCGCGGGAGATGGACACCATTTGTGGCATGGAAAGTCTATCGAAGATAAAGAACTGGCCGTGACCGCGGAAAAATTACGCATGGCTATCGCAGTATGAAACTACTCGTCTCCGGCGGGGCCGGTTTTATTGGCTCGAATTTCGTCAGGTACGTAATGGAGAAGCACGCGGACTGCCGCGTGATCAATTTTGACAAACTGACCTACGCGGGCAATCCGGAAAACCTGCGTGAGGTCGCGGACGATCCGCGTTACACGTTCGTGAAAGGCGACATCGCGGACCAGGTGGCGGTTGATGCTCTGGTTGAGGAATCCAAACCGGACGCGATCGTGAATTTCGCGGCTGAAACCCACGTGGACCGTTCTATCCACGGCGGTTTGCGTGATTTTGTTTTCGCCAATGTCATGGGACCGCAAGTCCTGTGTGAGGCGACAAAAAAATTCAAGGTTCCTCTTTTCATACAGATTTCCACCGACGAAGTGTACGGATCACTTGGGCTTGATGACCGCGCCAAATTCACGGAGGAAACGGCGTTCGCGCCCAACATGCCCTACGCCGCCTGCAAGGCCGGAGGGGATCTGGTGTGCCGTTCGTATTTCCAGACATTCAAAACCCCGATCATTGTCACTCATTGCTCCAATAACTACGGCCCCTATCAGTTTCCGGAAAAGTTTATCCCGCAGACGGTATTCAAAGCTTTAGCTGATGAATCCGTGCCCATCTATGGAGATGGCTTGTACGTCCGCGATTGGATCCATGTGAATGATCACTGTCGAGCGATCGACACCCTTATGACGAAAGGCGCGCCAGGGGAGGTGTACAACATCGGCGCTGACAACGAGCGGAGCAACATTGATGTCGTGATGATGTTGCGGAATATTCTTGGAAAAGAAATACAAACCGTGCGCGTTGCCGATCGTCCCGGCCATGACCGCCGCTATGCGATTGACGCGGCGAAGATGATGAAGCTGGGCTGGGCGCCGGAGTACGGCCGCGAAAAATTCGAAGAAGGATTGCGGAGGACCGTCGGGTGGTATCAGGAAAACGATGTCTGGGTGAATCAGCTCCGCAAGCGTTCGGTCGAGATGAACCCCCACATTCGCGTCGCGGTATGAAAGAATTCAAAAAAATTGACCTGAACACGTTCGCCAGCCGCGGTTACCAGCTCACCCCGATTGAGTTCAAAGACGCGGTTCCGTTTGAAGTGAAGCGTGTCTACTTCATCACCAATTTTGAACCGGGCAGTAAAACGGGCGAACATTGTCATAAAGTGGAGGAAGAAGTTTTCATTCAGGTCCAGGGAACGTCCACCGCTGTCATGGATCGCGGCAGCGGTTTGGAGGAATTACCGATGAGCGGCCCGGGCGGGGCGCTCTATGTTCCGAACTTTGTCTGGCACGGATTTACAAACGCTTCGCCTGACTGCGTCATCGCGGCGTTGTCATCCACGCACTACGGCGCCTCACGGGAGGATTACGTAGAGGATTACGAGGAGTTCAAGAGGATCAGTCCGTACTATCGTTGACAGATTCTATCCGGGGAGTAAGGTCGAAATACAGGAGGCCGGATGGCAATCCGAACGCTCTTTGTGGACTTGGGCGGGGTCGTCGTGAAATACAAAAACGACATCACCCTCCAGGGGCTGGCTGCGCTCTCCGACAAGAGCGCAGCCGAGGTCGAGCAACTCATCTTCGCGAAGCTCGACAAGGAATTCGACGAGGGACTGCTCAACGAACGGGAGTTCTTCGCGAAAGCCCTGCTCGAGCTCGGGACGGTGATTCTCGAGGATGAGTTCTGGGGCTGCTGGAAGAACATCTTCCAGGCGGACGAGGGGGTCGTGCAGATCCTCCATGAGGCGCGCGGGAACGGGGTGGAGGTCATCGCGGCCTCGAACATAGACCCCAAGCGGTTCGAGAGCATCCGGGACACCGGGTGTCTCGCGCCGTTCCACAAGCTCGGACTCTCCTTCCAGATGAAGACGCGTAAGCCGTTCAAGACGTTCTTCGAGCGGCTCATGCGCATGACCGAGACCCCGCTCGCCGAGTGCCTCTTCGTCGACGACCTGATGAAGAACACTGACTCGGCAATCGACTTCGGTCTCACGTCCCTTCTCTTCATCACTCCCGACGCGCTCCGGCGCGTTCTCCGAGGCTACGGCGTCCTGCCCTAGGCCTCTTTTTTATTGTTGACAGTTGACGGTCATCATGGTAGATACCCACTGCCAATCAAGGCAGATGATAGGAGATTGCAATGCGTGTTCGGCCGATGTCCGAGGTGGGTCTCGAGAACTGCCCGAATCCGAATCACTGGGAGCGCCGCGATGGTGACGTCGTTCTCGAACATCCGGTCATGGGGAGCATCGTCTCCGTCGCGGTCTGCAACGACGACGGCACCCCGCGCTACGACCAGTTCCTGCACACCGAGCCCATCGGGGCCATAACGGTTCCGGTGAACACGGATGGGGAGATCGGCCTCATCGAGATCGAACGCGTGAGTTTCAAGTTCGGAGCCGAACAGGTCTGGCCGATCACGGATTTTTCCGCGCTCGGCGAGGTCTCGATTGAAATTCCGAGGGGCGCGCCGCGGAAGGGAGAGGCGGCGAAGCAGACCGCACTGCGCGAAGGGCAGGAGGAGCTGAACTCTCCCATCCTGTCGGTGGAGCAGATCGGAATGCTCACGCCGAACACCACCTTCCACCCGCACCGTATCCCCGTGTACCACGTTCGCGTGGATCACCGTCGCGAGGGACCCATCCCCCTGGACGTGAACGAACGGATCCTCAAGGTGCGGTGGCATCCGGAGGCGCAGGTGCGGGATCTCATCCGCCGCGGCAAGATCTACTGCGCCATGACGCTCGCCGCGCTCGCCATGCACCTCGCGCGCGCATAGTTCGGGAACGCCGCGTTTCGAACCACGGGCTGTCCTTACGGGACCGCCCCTTTTTTTCGATAAAAAAACGAGACCGTGCTAGCGGTCCCTTCTCCTGCAGACGAACGGAATGACGAGGAGCGCTCCGACGATATCCATGCGGAGATCTTTCATCGTGTCGTCGTACGGATTGCCGACATCCGTCCGCGATGCCACGAGGTTGAACTGATACTCGAGGAGCTCCCAACTGACGCACAGGAGAATCGCGCCGGCGACGAGCGTGATCGCGCGGAACCACCACGGTGCGCTTCGAAACGATTCGACAGATGCCCAGTTCCACGCTTCGGCGGAGAACCATG
>MGDZ01000031.1 GCA_001791115.1 Candidatus Uhrbacteria bacterium RIFCSPHIGHO2_02_FULL_57_19 | reverse complement strand
GACAGAGCTGCCCAAGCTAGAAATCGAAGGTGTAAAAAAGGCCGTGTATGAGGGCGTCCCTGCTCCCGCAACGCAAGCGCCGCTCACACCGAGCGAGTCGCTCTGGAACCAGATGATTGACCCGACAAAACCTCTCGGCGAACAAAAAACCGAACTGTCACCGTCCGCAAATTCTTTCGATACCTTGTTGAAACAGTCCGGAGCGCAGCCCTCCGGATTTGTAGACCGAATGCGACAGAGTGTCAGTAATTTTCTTTTTCCTCCAAGCTTGAACGAGACAGTTGAGAACCTGCCACTTAAAGGCGGAGAGATTCAAGGTATTGATCCGAAGAACGTCCAGACGACAAGTGAGAAGGGTGGCGCGACGGGAATAACAGGCTTCGGGCAACCGCAAACGACCGTACCTCTTGAGACCGAGCGATTCACCGGGGGAGAACAAGCAGCAGTACCTCAAGAGCCCGCTGTGCCGCGTATCGAACAACTCGCACGGAAAGTGGAATTGCTCGCAGACGCGGAACCGATGAAGCGGCTTGTTGACGCCGACCGGGAGCTCCGGAATGCCCGAGAGGCTGTCGACGCTTCGACCGAAACAATATATGCGAAGCAGCAGGCGGAAGAAACAAAACGCGTGGAAATGGAGCGCGTCGCGTCGTCACTCGGGGGGCGGTTAAATCAGAAAACAGGGAAATTTGAGTTCACCCGCTCGCTCTCGCAACAGGAGTACGACAGAGTAAACGCTGCAATATCCGGGTACAACAATGCACTCAACGAGTACAAGGACGACACAGATGTTTTGCGTTCTCAGACCGCAGCGAAGGATTACAACGCCGCATTGGAGACGGCGAAGCCCGCGCTTGAGGAATACAAACAGGCGGTGACCGAGTATAGGGCCGAGTACGAAAAGCAGCAGCTTACGCAGCGGCAATATATTGATTCTCTCGAAACGCCACAGGACATCAGAGCAGCAGAACTCCGAGCAGAGGCCGAAAAACAGCAGGCATTTGCTGACGCGGTCCGGAAAACGCAAGCAGATGTCACTGCGAAGGCTTCGTGGGGCCTCGGCTTCGGACTCCACTGCTATGCAGCCATCGTTTGTCAGACTGTGACGGTGAACGGCGAGACCGTGCCGCTCTCGACCTATGAGGCCCAGACCAAGTCCCTCATATACGAGGAAGAGGCGAAGGTGGCCAAACTGACGCGGCTCGCCGATTTCTTCTCAAGCAGTGACCCGTTCGCCGAAAAGATAGCGCAGGCGCCTCTTGATGAAAGGCGTATGGGGCTCGTGCTCAAGCATGTCGACGACATGCTCGAGGCGCGCTCGCAAATTGTCCCCTTTGACCCGACACTGGGTCCCGAGCAGCCGACGGATGCCCGCGCGCAACAACTCGTGACCGAGAAGCAGGCGACGATAGAGCGACTTATTTCGGGCGGTGACCTCACGGTGGCGGAGCGCAGCTTTCTCTATCCTTCGACGATGGCTGTAAAGGCCATCGATTTGGACTCGCAGCGGCAGCGGCTCATGGACAGTAACCTGGCGAATGCTCCCGTCGTCGGTCGCGTCGTCACGTCGCTCTATGACGCGATGCGGCTCACTGGTGACCCGACAGCGCAACAGCTCCAACAGATGGCATTTATGACCGGTACGCAAATAAGCGAGCAGAAATTCGATGCGTGGCGAAGCGTCGGCGTAAGCTCGGCGCTTTCCGCGGGAGAAGCATATTTATTTTTCACCCCCGGAGGCCTCGCCCTCACGGGAACGGCACTGAAAGCGGTTACACCGGAATTCGTCGCCTCCGGCATTGGGCAAGGGATCGGCGCGGTGGGGAAAGGCTTTGCGTACGTTGCTCCTGATGCGGCGGGAGTCTTCCGAGGGTGGGCAGCTAGCGGAGGGATAGCGGGGGACTTCGTTGAATATAGCGCGTTCCGCACGTTCGAGTTCAAACCCGCTTTCGCGTCGGAATTAGACGCGTTCGGAAACCGGGCGGTGAGCCGATATATCGAGCAAGAACAAGCTGCCTTTGCACAAAACGTAAACGCAGGGAAGATAGCGCCCGACGTCGCGGAAGTGACGGCATACAGGAACTTATATTCGAATATTGCACGCAGCGACATCACAGCCGGGTCTCAGGGAGGTGAAATACTGACTGCGCTCGAGCGGGAAATGACGGCGAAAAATATTTCAATACCCCTTGGCGAAGGCGGCACATCTGCGGTCGCGACGGCGGAACGGGTGGTGGTTCCGGAACAGAGACTTCTTACGGGGCCGAAAACTGCAGAACCGGCGGTGCCTAATCTCGCTCGTGTTGAGTCGCCGTCTATCGTGCCGCCCACAGAGCCGGCGGTTCCCGCGGTCGCGACTCAGAGGTTCGCGCCGACGGCGGAACAAATGAACAACCTCACGCGTGAACTCACCGTGGCTAAGACTGCGCCGGTCGCAGCGGAAGTGGACGCGGTACGGGGTTTCAACACCGCCGTTGAAGTGGATGCCGCAGCACAGGCCGGAGTAAGGGCGGGGGAGTTGGCGGCCGATGCACCCCTGGTCCGCGCGGCACGCAACGACCTGCTCGTCGCTTCGCGGCAGCTTGAAGAAGCGGGTCTCTTCACGCGGCTCGCGCCGCTTGATGCGGAGGGCATCGTCCCCATAGACAGGATTTACCGCGCGGGGACGGGCGAAGTGATAGCGGAACGCGTGGCCCCGATAGCGAGTGAGGAAGCGTATCAAATTGTCGGGCAGGAACTGCAAAATCTTCAAGAAATCGCCGGTGCGATACGCCCGACGCCTCCGGCACCGCAGCCGCCCGCACCTCCGCTGCCCGCGCGCGAAATAGTTTTCCCGACGAACAAGCCCGTCTTTCAAGCTACGCCCGCATTTTCTCCGTTGCGCCCGCCGACCCCGGTGACGACTCTTCTCATGGAGCGTCCCGCTTTTGACAATACGCTCGCAAACCTTCTGAACCCCAGCAAGCTTCCGGTTGCGCCGCTCGCGCCCGAACTCACCGCCGCCGAGAAATTTGCCATCGAACGCTACGGCAGTACGGACGGCGCGATTAGGAATTTGCGCATCCAGGAAATCTCGCCTTCGTCGCCGCTTTTCAATTCGTACAGCAAGCAGCTGGTCGAGGCGAAGGCCGGCCTCAAAACGGAAGGTTTGCGGATAAGTGATATAACAGGCGCGATACATAAAGGCGACGTCGTCGTCGCGGTCCAAAAACCGGTCGTCTTCCCCGGCGAATCTCCGTACGCGATAGTCGTTCCTACAGCGAGGGCGCAGGATGTCACCACGGCACTCGCACAAGTCTCACCAATTAAGACCACGGCAGATTCCAGTCCCTATTACGATTTGCGGGGCGGAGCCAGACTTGGCGACACCGGTACAGTCGATGTGGTAAATACAGAAGCAATAGAAAAGGCTACAGGGATTCCTCTTGGAGCAGATCAAGCGGGGTTTGACGTTGCTGCTGCTCGAGAGATAGTTGCAACCCCCGAGAAGTTTGATGCACTGGCAAAAGACGTGCTAGGAGGGGGTGTCTTTATACCGGCAAGAGGAGGCAGTGGATTGTCAGAGGTCGTATTAGTCAAAACGGATTCCGGTGCGTTCAGAGCGGTTGATACGCCGGTATATAACAACCTTAGGATCCTTGGGGACGAAGTCAACGGTGTATCAAAAGTATTGAATGAGTTGGAAAAGAACACCGAAGGAAGAGTGGTGTTTGATTCGCCGACCGCGTTCCCAACGCCTGCAGATTTTCCGTTGAGAGAGTTTGAGAAGGCTACCTCATTGACGCCACTGTCGTCAGGAGCGCGTGCTGATTTCATTCGCATCGTTACAGAGACGGCCAGCGAGATTCCAAAGACGGTGTGGGAGAAACTTCCCGACCAGCCGATGCTCGTACACGACTTCGGGGTCCAACCTGGTAAGACGATTATCTCGGACGGCTATCTGACGGGAGACGGAATGAGAATGTGGCTCAAGCCGAATGGCGATGAAGTCGCTGCGTTCTACCATGAATTTGGGCATAAGCTCGCGCGTGCCGACCTACTGCCAACAGACGCTGAGTGGCTTGTAGCGCAATCGCAAACAGATTGGAAAGTGTTGTATGCGAACAAGAATAGCGCTGAATATCTACAGCAACGCACGGTAAATGAAATTGCGACAATGGAGCGTCCCTGCGGGTTCGTCTGTGGTTATGCACAAAAGGCGGGTATAGAGGAAGATAAAGTATCGACATTTGAATACTTGCGACGGAACTACGGTGAGGTCGAGGCGGTCGCCCAGCAGGACCCCGTTCTGGCGAAGAAAGTACAACTCATAAAGGATTCGCTCTACAAAGCTTCGGACGGACAGATGAATGAGGCGTGGTGGCAAGGCCTCAAACCGGCCGAACCGAATCTGCAATTGACTGCAAAAGGCGGGAATTTGGAACCAGTTATTCCCGCGCAGCCCATGCCTGCGGCGCTCGCGCAAGCCGCGCCCAAGACCGCGCTTCCGGAAAACGTAACTGTAGCGCCGAGGTCGCTGTGGCAATCGCTTACGGACGTACCGAACATCGTGCGCACGGCGGTCGTTACGGCGATGTTGTCTACTCCCGTCGTCGGAGAATTCTTGAACTTCATTACACCCGCCGTCGCGGAGCCCAACCAAATCGCTTTGCTTGTACCCGGCTCAGTTTCGCAGCCGACGAATTCCGCAGTTACACAGTCGGCGGCATATACAACCCCGGTACGGCCCGATGAGCGCGCAGCTCTGGATGCTCTGCGCAATGCCTTCAATAACACCAATCCGTCGGCAATGCTACCCGCTATAAAGACTCTCCGAGACCTCGGGCTTCAGGTGGCAAGCGATGAGCTCTCCGTATTCGTTTACCGTACCAACGGTGTCGCTCCGGCAGATAAAGTGCAGATTGCAAACGCAAAAGTAAACTCAGTGGGAAGACTTTCTCCCCTGAACTACACTCCGACTCCCATAGTCGGCAAACGGGGTGCAACGGGGGATTTCAACGTGCCCGGAGGAAAATGGTATTCCGGAGCCTACGATATAACGTATACGAATAAAACAATCGCTGAAACGATACAGCTGCAAAATGCGCAAACAGTATTGACGACGGAGCTCTCGCACTTCGTGGACCCGACCGGCGCTTTCTACAACAAAGTCGACCAGACAAAATTTGCCTTCGCAAGTACCGATTTGCCTGCCGGGACAAAGGTGCGGGTGACCTGTCTTGAGGGTCCATGTAAAGACAAGGTCATCGATGGCCGCATCGTAGACCGCGGTCCCTCGACTCCGGGCAGATTGCTTGATGCAACACAGGCGGTCGCGAAAGAATGGGGCTTTGTTAAGACAGGAAAGGTAAAGGTAAGTTTCACGGTCATCGATACGCCATCGGCGGAACGTATCGCAGCCTACAGTGTCGGTGAGGCAATCATCCCCACGGATGGGGCAGCGTATGCTGCGGGCGCAAAACTTCCTGCAGTGCGACAAACTACGGCAGAGACTCCTAACCCCGCCGTCACCGCAGCACCCGCGCCTCAAGTTCTACCACCTCCACAAATAGTGACCGTAGCGCCGGGAAAGGATGGAGGAATCGTTTTCAGTGATGGAAGACCGTCATTGTTGGCTATAACGCCGGTTAACCTCGCCAGAGTCATCGCGGACGCACGGTATCTCAATAATCCCGTCACCGGTATCGGTACGGTCTTTAATGACGCAGTAGTGTCGAGCAGAGTTCGGGGTGGCGCCGCATCAAATCCCACACTATTCTCTTCTCCCTATCTTCCACTCGGGACCATGGTAAAGGTGTGTGGTCCGGGCGGATGCACACATGGCGTCATCGGAGATTTTGGACCTGACCCGGAGTTAGAAGAGAAGCGTATCGTCGACCTCACAAATGCAGCCGGAAAAGCAGTCGGTTTAAATAGTAAGGCGACGGTACACGTGTCGGTGATTGGATATCTCGGGGGAGATACCGCGTTGAAAAACGTCACTGCCGGCCTGGCGATTGCGAAAAGAATGAATGCCGGAAGCGCATTCGCTGATGCTGTAGGGGCGGTCAGAGCATCGGGTTATCCCAAGGTCGCGGACATAACGCCGGTGTCCCCGGCGGTTGGAACCAATCCGACCAAAGTGGCTGCCACTCCGCTGCCAGAGTCAGCTCCCGCGATAGCGGCACCTGCCGCAACTCCTCCTGTAGTGAAGACGGAAGTAGCCGCGCTTGAAGAGAAGGCGACTGGGGTACAGACACAGCTCAATGCGGTCAATAAAAATATTACAGCCGTGCGGGCAAGTGCGGATGTGCTGAAATCGGTGCAAGGCAATCTCGCGGGAGCTGAACTGAAAGCGAGAGGGATAGAAGACACACTGCAGAAACTTACGTATACGAAACAAGTAATAAGCATCGGCGCGCGGCTCGCTACTCCTATAGAAAATATCGCGCGGACGGCGGGGGATACCCAGTTGCTCCGAAGTGCGCAGGCACTGGCAAGAGAGAGGAATGCTATCGCGACCGATGTTTCTGCCGCGCTCAATAGATATAAAACCACACAAAGCATATTTGCCCTCGTGCCGTACATGGGGTTGGAGAAAAGTGTCCCCGCCTTATTGAATAAAGGGAATGCGCTCATTGGGCAAGCAGAAAAGGTCGCGGATGCGACGGCCGCGTCCCTAGAGCGGAAGAAGGCAACTCTTTCCTCGCAATTGGAAAAAGCAAACCAACAGCTTGCCGATGCACAGAAAGCCCCGACAGTTATTGCGAAGGTAGAGGAGATAGTTCCTGCGGTGAAGGTGACGTCTCTTCCGCCCGAAGAAATCGTCGTAGTGGCGAAAGTAGACGACGTGATGACTACTGCCGCCGATATGAAAGGGGCTTGGCCCGGACTTGTAGAGTCGGAGGAGGCCGCACTCGCACGCATTGCAGAGGCAACAGAGGCAATGCGGGTGGGGGAGAAGATCCCCGAGAGCGTTCTTATGACCGCGGAGGAGTCGGGGCTTGCAATGGAAAGAGTCGCTCAGGCTGAACCGCTCCCTCCACCGGCCGCCGGCCCGTCGCTCGTAACTGAGTATCTGAATTTAGGGGAGCGGTTGGTGGAGGTCGCCCAAAGCAGAATTTCAAACGCCTTTGCATCCGCGCCCGTCCAGTCGCCCGTGCGCGTAGTGTCGGTAACCGCAGCGCCGTATCCGCCATATATGCCGACAGTCACGCGATATGGGCTTCAAGCGAACGCGCCGTCGACACCGCTGCCCACTTTGCAGGCACGCTTCTCGAATGCCGTGAGGCAAGAGGAAATACCGCAAGTGCAATCAGGCTCTGGCGGCGCACGGCCTGAGACGAGCCCTACTCCCGAGCCGACGGTCTATATTCTCGCGGGCGGCACGAGTGCGGGCAAAACGACGATAGCAAAAAATATTCTTGAGGAGCTCAATTCGGGCGCTTCCGTTATTGACGGCGCGGCGGCGGGCGGGATGGATCTCGCGGGAACTGTGCAAGACGCGCTTGCTGCGGGCAGGGTACCGAATGTCGTATACGTCTACCGCAAGCCCATTGAGGCATTTGCCGCGAACCGCACCGTTCCCATCGATAGTTTTGCCAAGAGCTATGTTGATTCACAGCAAGCCGTCAAAGGTCTTCTCGAAAATCAGGCGCTTCAGGAGGAGGGACTCCAAATTAGCCTTATCGACAATTCCCGCGGCTTGGGCAAGGCGGTCCCTATGACGCCGGAAGCGTTCAACGCGATGCCGCGGCCTTCTCTTGCGGAACTCCAGGAGCAGCTTTTGGCAAAGACGGACGCAATGTACGAAACGGGGGCGATAGACGCGCAGCAGTATAAAGCCCTGACCGGCACGGAGGCTCCCGCAAAAGTTGCACTCGCACCCGTCGAGCCGGTGGCACCCGCGCCAGAGATACTCCCGCCCGCGGCGCCGAGCGCGCCCGCACCGACGGGTCCTATTGAAGCGGGATGGCTCGGGTCGCAGGTGGACGGTCAGGTCGCGTGGTTCAGGGCATTGCCTGAGAGATTTACGAACGCGGTAGACGGTGGGCTCGCGTATGTGCGCGAGCGCATTCCCGCAATTCCCGAACCGACGTATCAACCGATTACTCCGATACCGACGAGCAAGAGCCTCGTCCCCAACACCGTGGGGCAGGGACCCGCGAGCCCCATCACTTCTCCCCTCGCGCAGCCGAC
>MGDZ01000030.1 GCA_001791115.1 Candidatus Uhrbacteria bacterium RIFCSPHIGHO2_02_FULL_57_19 | reverse complement strand
TCTTCTTGCCCGGGCGGGGTCGGCGGCGTCATGCCGGTCCAGCGCAACACCTTCTCCTCAATGACCGCCCGCGGCTCTGTGTACCTTTCGCGAGAAACGTTGATGACCTTCTGCCGATTTTCCGTTATTCCCGAGATCGGCGGCAGGGTTTGCGCGGAAAAGGGCGCTGAGGCGACCCCGTTGATCATGAGTTTCAGATACATTTCGTACTTGGTCAGATTCACCAGATCCTCCGGCAGAAGGTGGGGTGTGAATTCCGACTCAAGGAACTCCGCGTCGGCGCCGCCGACTCGGAACATGAGCATGGTGCCGACGTTGCCGAATACGGCCGGACGCACGTATTCCTCGTCCAGCTGTTCGATATACTGGTGGGCGATGATCAGGTTCAAGTGGTATTTGCGTGCCTCGGAAAGAATATTGGCGAAGCTTTGGGTGGCGAAATTCTGGAACTCGTCGACGTAAAGATAATAATCGCGGCGTTCGGGCTCGAGCACATCCACCCGCTCCATGGCCGCCAGCTGAAGTTTAGTGATAAGCATGCCGCCCAAAAGCCGCGAGGAATCCTCGCCGATCCGCCCCTTGGCCAGATTCATAATGAAAATCTTTCCTTCGTCCATGATTCCCCGAGGATTGATGGTGGATTTCACCTGGGCGACGATGTTGCGTATCACCGAGGCGGACAGGAACTGCCCGACTTTGTTCTGGATCGGGGCGATGGCTTCGTTCCGGAACCGGTCCTCCCAACGGGCGTATTCGTCCACCCAGAAGGTTTTAACGATCGGATCGGTGATTTTGGAAACCACTCGCCGCCGAAATTCCCGATCCACCAAAATCCGGTTGATGCCCAAGAGCGTTGAGCCTGGATAATCCAGAAGCGCCAGAATGCAGTTATTCAAAATGTGTTCCATCCTCGCGCTCCAGACGTCTGGCCAGATCTTCTTGAACACCCCCATCAGCCCGGAAGACACCAGGTGTTTGTGACGTTCGTCCACGGCTTCCAGGACATTGAAGCCAATGGGGTACTCCGTGTCGGCCGGGTTGAAATAGATGACGTCGTTGATGCGGTTGGTCGGAATGTAATCCAGAATCTTTTCCGCGAAGTCACCGTGCGGGTCCACCACGCCAACGCCGTGCCCGCGCTGGATATCCTGGATGACCATGTTCTCGAGGAGGGTGGTCTTGCCCATGCCGGTCTTCCCGAGCACGTACATGTGGCGCCGCCGGTCGTCGGTTTTAATGCCAAAACGATGCCGCTGGTTGCGGTAGTTGGTCTCCCCGAAGACATTCACCTCGTTCTCGTGATCGTGGTCGTAATAGACGGGCATGGATTAGGCGGTCGGAAGATTCGGCGGCGGACTGCCGGGCGGCGCCGCAGACGGCGGCTGAGCAGCGGGCCGGATGGGGCGGGCCCTTTCCAAAGGCAGTCCAACCGGCGGTTCAGCTCGTTTCGATTCGGTCTTTTTGACCATCGGCGCCTTGACCGTCACCACCGGGAAATGCCAGACAGTGGCCAGCTCCTCGGTGTTTAGGTAATAAGGAAGACGGCCAACCCAGGTTGAACGCCATTTGTATCCGTTAAAAATGTTCTGCATCCGCTCGTTGACCGATTTGAAAAAAGTCAAGGACAGATAATACGACCAGCTGGTCATCTGCCAGAAATAGTCGCGCTGGGTAGTGATTCCCGGCCCAAACCCGAACTTGTTCATATCCAACGTAGCGAACTGGCTCATGGCTCCGCGGACAAAACCGATGACCGTCGAGGTGCGCAGCTTGCCCTTGGGCGCGATATAGATGAAACGAATTTTAGTCTTGAATCCCAGCTTGGAAATTTTCATTCCCACCTGTTCGACCACGGTTCTCTCGCCGGGTGAAAGGAAAAGCATTTGCGATCGCGGTTCATCTTTTTTCACCTTGACCGGCTCTCCACCACTCTCGACCACAGCCTTAACGAGCTCGTCAATCACAGAGAGAGGCGCGGACACCAGCTTGTCAGCCAGGGTCGCCTTCGGTGTTATCTTAGCGCCGATAAGCTTCTTGACCAGATCCTCACCGGCCTTCTTCCAATCCTGTTCACAAATCTGAATGGCCATCTGGAACCAAACTTGTTCTCCTGGCTGAAGCCGGCCCAGGGCCTCCAGCATTCCAGCCATGGGGTCCTTGAATTCGGCGGAAAGCCCGTGTTCGAACGCCGGATAGGTTCTTATCGGGTAATGCGTCGGCTTGGACAGAATAAACTCGGTGCCGAACAGGTCATGGGTCTCGTTCGGCCACCTTTGCGGTACGTTTTTAGTATAGTCCTCAACTTCGATGATTTCTGCCTCTGGATACTGGGCGTAAATCACTGCCTCAATCACATCCCGGTATCTCCCCCATACGCGAACCAAAAACTGGACGTATCCATCTATGGATACGATCTCGAAACTGAAAACGGGATCTATCTTCCCGATGATGTTGCGCTCCTTCCAAGTCAAACTGGACTTGGTGCCCTGAAGGTGGGCAAAGAGGTTCTCCACTGCCTTGGGCGACTGCTCGGTCATCTTAGGCACGTCAATGGCCAGTAAGATCGGATCCACTCCGCCGATAAACTTAATCTGACGGTCTAAGATGAAAATCCACCTGAATCCGGTTGCCAGAACGAAAAGAACCGGTACCCAGCCGCCCCATTTGAAAAGCATCCAGGAGATGACCAGCGGATGCTGGGCTCCCAGTTCAATCAGGGGGGCAAAATCTAGCTCAATAAATGGCACAAAGTCAGCGCGTAGCGTGTAGGTTACAGCGTGTAGTATAGCACGGAATTGGTTGAATAAAAACGAAAACCGCCCGGGGGCGGCCCACAGCACTACAGCACTACTATCGTCTCTTCCGATTATTCCAAACCACCAAGAGCGGGGCGGCGATGAAAATCGAGGAATAGGCGCCAGTGGCAATGCCGGCGATGAGCGCCAGGGAAAAATTTTTGACCGACTCCCCGCCAAAAATATAGATGGCGACTAAAGCCAGAAGCGTGGTCATGGTGGTGTTTATCGAACGGGCAAAGGACTGGCGGACGCTGCGCTCGACAATCTCTTGGAACGTGCCCGAGCTACGAGCCAGATTCTCGCGCACCCGGTCAAGGACGACAATGGTGTCGTTGATCGAGTAGCCCATGATGGTCAGAACGGCCGCGACAAAAGCTCCGCCGACCTCGGCATTCTGCACTTTGCCCAGGATGGAAAAAAGACCGAGAGGAACAGCCACGTCGTGAAGAGCGGTAATGACCGTGATCACTCCATAGGTCCAGGAAGAGATGGGCCGCGAGACCTTGCGGAAGGCCCAGGCGATGTAGATGACGATAGAGACGAAGACGAAGGCCAGGGCCTTAACCGCCTTGTCTAAAAGCTCTTTGCCGATAATCGGGCCAATTGATTCAAAACGAAGTTCGTCGGCCTCCCCGAAGCTCTGACGGATCTTTTCTAACACTTCCCGATGAGCGTCATCAGTAAGAGGCGGGAGTCTGACGATCACACCCTTCTCTCCTATCGACTGGACTACCGACTCCCCGAAACCGGACAACGTTTCCGAAACTTGGTTGGCCGCCGGACGTTCTCCCTTAAAGGAAATTTCAAGCAAGGCCCCGCCGGTAAAATCAATCCCCAGCCGCAGCCCGTAGAAAGCCAGCGAAACAATCGAAGCTCCGATAAGCAGCCCGGAGAAGACGAACCAGATTCTTCGGTTTTTGATGATGGAGATCATACCCCGTACCAAAACTTCTTTTTAAACCACGGCGAGATCAAGCGCAGGAATGAGCGGGTTACCACCAGCGCCGAGAACATGGAGACTAGAACGCCCACGGACAAAGTCAGGGCAAAACCCTTGATGGTCGAGGAGGAAAACCAAAAAAGTATACCGGCGGCGATAAGAGTAGTCAGATTGCCGTCGCGGATGGATGTCCAGGCCCGGCGGAACCCTTCGTCAATGGCCTGGCCCAGAGGTTTTCCGGAACGCAGTTCTTCCTTGAGGCGTTCGAAAATAAGCACGTTGGCATCCACGGCCATTCCCAGAGAAAGGATGAGCCCGGCAATGCCGGCCATGGAGAGAGTGACCGGGATCAATTTGAAAAGCGCTAAGACCACCACGGCGTAGATACCCAAAGACAGAACCGAAAGCAAGCCGGGCAGGCGGTAATAGGCGATCATGAACAGGGCAACCAGCGCGAAACCCCACAGCCCGGCCACGAGCGATTTGTTTACCGACTCCTGTCCCAGCGACGCGCCCACTCTCTGTTCCGATATAATGGAGATGGGAACCGGCAGGGCCCCGGCGTTCAACCGCTGAGCCAAAAGCTTGGCGTCCTGAACTGAAAAATTGCCAGTGATCACCGCCTGCCCGCCAGTGATCTTTTCCGTCACACGCGGAACGGTGATGGGTGCTCCGTCCAGGAAAATTGCCACTGGTTTGCCCACATTGCGCTCGGTGATTTCACTGAAAAGCTTGGCCCCTTCGGCATCAAATTGGAGCGATACTTCGGCCTCATTGGTATTGGGATCGAAACTGACCCCCGCCCGTTTCAACTGCTTTCCGGAAAGGGCGGTGTTTTTCCATGGCTCGGGCGGGACGATGTCGGTCGGCGACTTGGTCTGGAACAGAATATGGCTGACCTTCACCTCCGGCACCTTCTCCCCATCCACGTCCGTCTCCCGTTCGTCGGTTTTCATGATGATGTGGTAGCCGAACTGGGACTCGACCAGCGTCTTTCCCGTCTCCCCAACCTTTAGGGCAAAGGCCGCCTTCTCGAACGGTTCGACGGTCTGGCCGGGCCGGATGAAACCAATGCTGCCCCCGTCCGGCTTCGAATCCTCATCTTCGGAGAATTCCTTGGCCAAGAGGGCGAAGTCGGCCTCCGGCGCCAGGGCTTTTTTCAAGATATCCTCAGCGCTTTTTTTCACTTCCTTGTTGAATTTATTCATCTCCATCTCCTCCTCGGGAGTGAGCGGGCGCGACGGTTCGACGCTCTCCTCTTTGAATTCCAAAATGGGCGTTTCTCCGATCTGCCGGATGGCCTCGCCGATGTCCGAGATTCCGGCCAGCTCGATGACCATCCGGTAAGAGTCGCCGACGCGCGACGATTGGACCAGCGGCTCGGCAACCCCGAAAGCGTTGACCCGCCGCTCGACGACGTCCCGCACGCCCCCAAGCGCGTCGTCCCGGTCGGCCTCCAGAATGTCCTTCATGTCCGCCTCGTAGACGAGCTGGGCTCCTCCTTGAAGGTCCAGCCCGAGGCGAAACGGGATGGTTGGAACATTGGGGATTTGGATCCCGGCGTAGCCAAGCGCCGGCCGGATCGCCCCGAGCCCACGGTTGAACCAGTACGGCGCGTCAAAGACGGCCGCGGAAATCCCCAGCACAACGACAAAAAACACCGCCCAGCGCACCCTCCCCCGCGGGCTCGGCCGGATAATCCCCCGCCACACGCGCCGAAGCGCGTTATCCAATTTCATCAATGGTGAACCACTTTTACTGGGCATAAGCGCGCGCAGTATAAAACAATAGTGCCTGTCCGCACAAGGCACCTCTTATAGCTCATCTGCCGGAACGGGCGGCGATGGCGAAAGGCATGAAATACCTCTCGAGATCTTCAAAGGTCGTCCGGTAGACAATCCCGCCGGAGACGGCGTCATTCATGAGCTCTCGCGCGCGCTCGAGCTCCGTGCGCCGCCGCTGCCATCGCGGATCGGCGATGGTGAGGTCAAGCAGCTCGAGCGCACGAGCAACCGCGCCGAGAAATAAACGCTCATCCTTTCCCTGCCACTTCCCCGCCCGGCCGACTTCGCTTCCCACATTCGCCATCTGCTCGGCGAAGGAGAGCGTCTGCCACCGTCCGGCCGTGAGCGACTGATGAATCGTCATACCCTTATCGGACCAGTTTCTGCACGACGCCGACGATCTTCGCGCGGATTGCCGCATCCTCGACCCCGCGCGACCGGTTTCCGCTCGACGGACGGATGTTGATCATCGAATCAAACTCGATCCAGTCCTCTCCGCGTTCCGGGTACAGGTTGATTCCCCATAGGTTATTCTGCCGCGACCCTTCTTCGAGAAGAAGCGTCTCAAGATCTGCATGCAGCTCGGCATCAATCGCCATGAGGTTTCGCTCAAGATCAACAACCGCCTTCACGAAATCCCCAAAAAGCTTTTCCGCCATGACTTTCAGTTGATTTCTTGCAATGGGCTCTTTGACAATCTCCATACATCGAAACGATATCACCGATCATCATCCATGACACTTCTTATACTTCTTCCCCGACCCGCAGGGGCAGGGGTCGTTGCGGCCGACTTTGTTAGGATCGTTTCGGACGATTTTTAACTTCGCTAAAGATATCCGTACATCCCAGTTTTGCCGCCCATACCTCAACGTACTTGAAATCCAGCCTGTCGCCGGAGATGGTCACAATGGATTCAACGTCCTCTATTTGCCGACTCGAACCGGATGCCTTGTACCAACGAAGCTTGCTCAAAATAAGATCTTCCGGCGATGAGAAGTAAACAGTTTTCCCCAAAATTGTTTTGGCGACTCTACGCGAAAGCCGCTGGCGATCAAACTCATCATTTTTCAGCATCCAGAAATCAACTTTTATTCCGGTCTGTTCATCAATGAAATTAAACTCGCCCCCGATTCGAAGCGCGTCGCGCATGGCGTCCGCATCAAGATATCCCGCGGTGCCAAGCTCGCGGAGCGCGCGCTCGAGGGCGGAAAGATTGCTCTCGTGTAGCTCAACCACAATATCAATGTCGGCGGTGAAGCGCGGTCTGCCCCAGACGTATACCGCGATCCCGCCGGTCACCAGATAGGGAATATTTAACCGTTCAAGACGTTCCGCGATCTGAACCAGGAGAACGCGGGGGTCGATGGTTTCCATAGTTGATTTTTTCAGGATCTAATTCTTTTGCCAGCCGCCACAGCGACGCGCCGACCGCCACCCTTTCATCGGCAGTCATCCGACGAAAAACATCGTCCTGAATCTCTTGTGCACTTTTTGCTCGATCCTTCATACATTCTGATGATAACCAATTTCACGCCCCGTGGCACTTTTTATACTTCTTCCCCGACCCGCACGGGCACGGGTCGTTGCGGCCGACCTTGTCGGCGGATTTCCCCGCCGCTCCCCCGCCGCCAGATTCCTTGGCCGGCGCCTGAAGCTGGATGTTCCGCGGCATCACTCTAGCCGCGGTCTGCGCCGCGACACCGACGCGGAAAATTGAGGTGACCACCTGTTTTTGAATCAGCGCCTGCAATTCCTGGAACATGCGGAATGAATCACGCTTGTATTCTACCAACGGGTCCATCTGTCCGTAACCGCGCAGCCCAATGCCGGTGCGCAAGTGTTCCATGGCTTCGAGGTGCTCGACCCACAACATGTCAATGGCCCGCAGCGTCAAAGCCGCCTCGATCTTTTTCATCAAATCCGGATCCACGATCCGTTTCTCAACCTCGGAATAGGCCGCCCGGGCCAGCTCAATTAACCGATCGATGATTTTCGTCCGCACCTCGGCCTCGGCATAGGCCGTTTCGCCCTTGGTATACGCCTCAAACTCCTCGGCCAGGTTCGGCGGCACGGGAAAGATCGTACCGGCAACCTTGGCGATCTCGCGCACGTCCCACACCGCGCCCTTCTCCGTCGAGGTATAAAAAGCGACCAGATGATCAATCTCGCCTTCGACCATTTCCAAAATGCGGTCTCGGTTCGATCCCTCCCGTGCTCCCGAGGCGATCTCGAGGATTTCTCTTCTCTGTTTGTAAATGACCGTCCGGTGCCGATTCAAGACATCGTCATATTCCAGGAGATGCTTGCGAATGTCGAAGTTGTGGCCCTCGACTTTGTGTTGGGCGGTTTCCAGCGATTTTGACACCATGCGGTTTTCGATAGGCATATCTTCCGGAAGCCCCAGCCGTTCCATCAGCGTTTTGATCCGCGGCGAAGCGAAGATGCGCATCAGGTCGTCCTCGAGCGAAACGTAGAAGCGCGACGATCCGGGGTCGCCTTGCCGGCCGCTTCGTCCGCGGAGCTGGTTGTCAATGCGCCGTGACTCATGCCGCTCGGTGCCCAAAACGTGCAATCCGCCCAGCGCACGAACCTCCGCCGACATCTCCGAGTCCGGCGGGTTGCCGCCCAAAATAATGTCCACCCCGCGGCCGGCCATGTTGGTGGCCACAGTCACCGCGCCTTTGCGCCCGGCCTGGGCGATGATTTCCGCTTCCTTTTCGTGGTTTTTGGCGTTCAGCAAGGCGTGAGGAATCCCTTCGCGGGTCAACAATTCCGAAAGCCGCTCATTCTTGTCAATGGAGATGGTGCCGACCAAAACCGGCTGGCCGCGGCCGTGAAGCTCCTTGATCTCAGCGGCCACGGCCGCGAACTTACCGACCTCGTTTTTGTAAACGCGATCCGGCTGGTCGCGCCGGACCATGGGCTTGGCCGTGGGAACAGTGACCACGTCCAGTTTATAAATCTTCCCGAACTCCTCGGCTTCGGTAGCCGCGGTGCCGGTCATGCCAGCGAGCTTGGCGTAAAGTCGGAACAGGTTCTGGAAGGTGATGGTGGCCATAGTCCGACTCTCGCGCTGGATCTTGGCGCCTTCCTTGGCCTCGATGGCCTGATGCAAACCCTCGGAGTAGCGCCGACCGAACATCAGCCGTCCGGTAAACTCATCAACAATGACCACCTCTCCCTCGCGGACCACATAGTTGCGGTCACGCTTATAAAGCGTTTCGGCCTTAAGCGCTTGTTCCAGGTGATGGACGAATGAAATGTTGGTCGTTGCCCAGGGATCTTCGCCGAGAATCTTAGCGACCTTCTCCTGCCCGGCCATAGTGAAAGTGGCGGCGTGCATTTTTTCATCCACCTCGTAATCCGCCGCCGCATCGAGCGAACGAACAAGGTCGGCGAAGCGGTAGTAGAGGTCCGTGGATTCCTCAGCTGGGGCCGAGATGATCAGCGGGGTTCTAGCCTCGTCAATCAAAATCGAGTCCACCTCGTCAACCACGGCATAGTGCAGTTCCCGCATGACGGTATCTTCCATCGACGGCGCCATGTTGTCGCGCAGGTAATCAAAGCCGAACTCGTTGTTGGTGCCGTAAGTGATGTCCGCGGCATAGGCCTCCTTGCGCGTTACCGGCCGGAGAAAGGCATACTCGACACGAAAAGCGCCGGTGGTGTCCCGCCGTCGATCTTCAGGCGATCCTTCATGGATTCCCGTCCCCTCTTCCTTCTTTTCTTCGCTCACTTTGTAATCAGGATCGTAGAGGTAGGCCGTCTCATGCTGAATAGTTCCAACAGACAATCCCAAAGCGTGATAAACCTGCCCCATCCACACCGCGTCGCGCCGGCCCAGGTAATCGTTGACCGTGACTACGTGCACGCCCTTGCCCGCGAGCGCGTTCGCGTACACCGCAAGCGTCGCGGTGAGTGTCTTGCCTTCTCCGGTGCGCATCTCGGCGATGTTCCCGCGATGCAGGACTAGCCCGCCCATAAGCTGGACGTCATAGTGCCGTTGACCGAGCGTGCGCCAAGCGGCCTCGCGGGCGGCGGCAAAGGCCTCGGGCAGGAGATCGTCCAATGGCTCGCCCCCCTCCAGTCGAACGCGAAATTCCGCGGTTTTGCCGCGAAGGTCTGCGTCGGAAAGTTTTTTGATCTCCGGCTCCAGCGCGTTGATCCTCTCCACCGTTGCCTGCAGTTCCCGGATGACCCGCGCGTTTGGATCGCCGAATATTTTCTTTAAAATTTCCATAAAAAAGCGCGGTTATCTTATCACCGCGCAACCGAACAAACAAGGGAGCGTTGTAGATACTAATAAAGGTTACCGAAACTCCCCGTGTAGATATTAATTCGGTTACCGTGTCGCCATATGACCATGGCGACAA
>MGDZ01000029.1 GCA_001791115.1 Candidatus Uhrbacteria bacterium RIFCSPHIGHO2_02_FULL_57_19 | reverse complement strand
CAACAAGAAGCACGCCGTCCACCATGCGCATGATGCGCTCCACCTCGCCGCCGAAGTCCGCGTGTCCGGGCGTGTCCACGATGTTGATTTTGGTATCCCGAAAAATCACCGCCGCGTTTTTGGAAAAAATGGTGATGCCGCGCTCGCGCTCGAGTTCGTTCGAATCCATGATGAGATCGCCCGCCTCACCGGACTTCATCGCAAAACCGGCCGACTGCTTCAGGAGCGAGTCGACCAAGGTTGTCTTTCCGTGATCCACGTGGGCAATGATACCAATATTACGAATCTCCATAATCTATGGCGACTTGCCTGCCGAAGCCTTGGCGCAGGCAGGTGTTGCGGATATCCATATTAAAACCAAAATCCCGCCTGCCTGCCGGCAGGCAGGCAGGCGGGATTCGAGTCGGTCTATCATAGCCCGGTTTTCGCGCGCCGTCAAGCGGCTCCCGCCGTGAAACAAAAAAGGGCCCGTCCACCGCCGAAGCGGTGAACGGGCCGTGTATGCGTCTGCGTACTCTCACGTCTCGTGCGGAGACTTGAAAGCGTATTCCCTCCCCTTGATGCGTCCGGGATGGCGGTTCATGAGCTCGACGACGCGCCGCCGATACTCCGCGGCCGTCTCGTCGTCGATGCGGGTGAAGCGGCGGTACCAGGCCTGCTGCGCGCTCCAGGGAACGGAGAGCGCCTCGGCGTGCTGGCCGAAGTCGCGGCGCCAGTCCTCCGGCGAGATGTCCTTGCCGGCACGCGCCGCCAACTCCCTGGCATAGTCGTAGTCGCGGAACACCCGACCAGCCGGCGAACCGAAGTTCAGCCAGTAGAGGTCGCTTTCGACGAGGTCGAGCTGCGGACCGAGCGTGTCCGCGAACCACTGGGTGAATTCCAGAGTCCGCTCGCACGACTCCACGGTTTCTCCGGGTGAACCGAAGATCAGTGAAGCGTGGAGGTGCGCCCCGCTGTCGCGAAGGTTCCGGACGGCCTGCCGGTTCTCGCCGACCCTAGAGCCGCGGCTGGATGAGGACTTGAGGATCCCCTGATGGAGCATCCCGTCGTCCCCGGAGTCCATGCCGCAGTTGATGAGCAGACGCTCGGAAACGAGACCCATCCAGTCGTCGAGCAGGGCGCGCTGCGCGGCGAGTCCCTGCGCCCGGCCGTAGATAATGAGCCCGTTCGTCCTGAACCCGATGGCGCGCAAGCGGCTCGCGAGCGGCCGCATCTCGAAAGCGGAATCAGTCACGTTGTAGAGGTAGTTGATGCCGAACGCCTGGTAGCGCTCGGCCAGGCGCGCGAGATACTCCTCGTCCGGGACCCTGATGTCGCCGACCCCGTATATGGTGCAGTAGGTGCAGACATCCGTGCCCCGCGTGCGCGTGCAGCCCTGCGCGAGATGAATGGTCGCGTTCCGCAGGTTCGCGGGATCGGCGTGCTTGTGTCCGTACGCGGATCGGTAGAAGGTCCAGATCCGTTCCCAATACTCGGGGCTGTAGAGAGCGAGATTCGGGATAGTGAACCCGTCCATCGGATCGAACGCGTGCGCTCGCCGCAGATTCTTCTCTCTGGCGAGATCGAGCCGCAGAACCGACCTCTCGTTTGAGCGCGTCTCCGCTTGGTCCGCGTCGGTCGCGACGTCTTGGATCTCGATTTCGCGCAGGTCCTTTGATTGGATCTCGCGAAAAAAAAGGCGGACGGCAGTGGTGCTGTTGCTGGTGAAGACGGCATCGATCGGCCGGTCCGGGATCCGCAGGAGCTGCTTTGCCCGGAAGATGGCCGCGTCGTTGCCGGCGATCACGTGGCGTGCCCCAAGCGCCTTCGCCTGACGGGCCAGTTCGACGCCACGCTCCATTCCGGTGACGACGAGACTCAAGCCGACCACGTCCCCGGGTTCGACCAGGTTCTCGAGAGCGACGGGGCCTTGAATCAGCTCGTCCCAGAACCCGACATCCCACCCCTCTTCGTGCGCCACGGTTCCCACCGTCAGCATCCCCAGATGCGGCCAGGCCCTCTCATGCTGCTCCGAGAACTGTTCGACGTTGATAAGCAGGAGACGGCGTCTGGATCTCTGCTCGGCGAAGAAGGCCGCGGCGACGGCCGGGAGATCATCCTGTCTGCGCCAGAAATCGTTTCTGAAGACGACGATGATCCGCTTCTTGACCGGGACTCGCTCGCCATGCAGAAGATCGTCTCTCAGTTTGGGATGATGTATCGATGCCTCCCAGTCAGCGTTGATCCATCCCTCGTAGCGCAGATTCGTATTGACCCAGACGTGATCCTCTTCGTCCCAGTGGATGTGCCGTCGGTCTCCCCAGAGCGACCACTGTGGCTGATCCCTCAGATACTCGATGTCCATCCGCACCAGCGAGAGGAGCGCAAGCGGGACCATCATCAACTTCATCATTCGTGCGTACCTCCGCGTTGGAAGTGGCTGTTTCCTTAGAACTTCAAGCAATGGTGTCAAAGAGCAAGCAATGAAAGTACCAAAGAAAATGTGTAATGTCAAGCCGCGGCGTACGCCGGGAAACAAAAAAAGGGGCCGGGTGGCCCGCGAACCTGTTCCTCCGTCACACGTCCTTCTGATCGTCCGTCGCATCCCCGCCGCCTTTCCTCCGGCGCGCGCGTTTCCGGTTCGGGACAATAGCCGCTCTTACGCGGCCAACGAACGCCGGCGCTAGCGGATTGATGCGTACCCGCCGGGAAGGCCGCGTTTTGAATAGACGATCTGCCAGAGCTGGTTCGATCGGGAACGGAATGAGCCGGCGCAGACCAGGAGGTAATAACGCCACATCCGGCGGAACCGCTCGTCGTAGCGCGCCGCGAGGCCGTCCCAACCAGCTTCGAAATTCCGGTGCCAGGCCATGAGCGTCGTGTCATAATCGCTTCCGAAATTGTGCCAGTCTTCCATGACCAGAAGCCCCTCAGAGGATTCCGCCAACTGCTTGGCTGACGGCAGCATCGAGTTGGGGAAGATATATCTGCCGATCCACGGATCGGTGGTGCGCGCCGTTGTGTTCTCGCCGATGGTATGGAGCAGGAACAGGCCGTCATCGACCAGACAGCGGCGCGCGACCTCAAAAAAGGCGCGGTAGTTTTTGTACCCCACGTGCTCGGCCATGCCGATGGAAACGACGTGGTCGAACGTCCCTTTAATGTCCCGGTAATCCTGAAGGCGCAGTTCCACGGGCAACCCGCGGCAGAGTTCGCGTCCGAGTTTCAGCTGTTCTTCCGAGACAGTGACGCCGACCACGCGCGCTCCGTATTTCTCCGCCGCGTACTTGGCGAAACTGCCCCAGCCGCAGCCGATGTCGAGCACCGACTGGCCGGCCACGAGCCCGATTTTCCGGCAGACCAGGTCAAGTTTCGCTTCCTGCGCTTCGTCGAGGCTGGCGGCCGTCTTCCAGTAGCCGCACGAGTAGGTCAGGCGCCGGTCGAGCATCGCCCGGTAGAGATCGTTTCCGATATCGTAGTGGGCCTGCGCATTTCTGAAAACGCGGCTCTTGTTTTGGCGATTCACCAGGCGCGCCAGAAGAGCATCCTTGATCAAGACAACGCTCGGACGGAGCTTGGACGGAATATCAGCGCGGAGCAGACGCGCCGCCAGTTCGTCAATCCGCTCGCAGTTCCACCAACCGTCTACGTAGGAGTCGCCAAAGCCGAGCGACCCGTCGGCCAGCACCCGGGCATAAAAACGATCATCACCAACCTGAATATCCCACGGCTGCGGTCCGTTGATCGCCACTCCCGACCCGTCAAACAAACCCCGAACTCGTCGTTCCAAATTATCCCGCGCGAGAGATGACATCTTAGCTGCTTAATATATAAGAGGTCATCTAAGTATATAACCTCGGTGAGTTAGTGTTCAAATGTCCGAGGCCAGAGCAGACTTAAACGCCGGCGAATGCACGCCGAACAAAAAAAGGGGGCCGGGTGGCCCACAAACCTGTTCCTCGTTCACGCGTCCTTCTCTCCGTCCGTCGCATCCCCGCCGCCTTTCCTCCGAAAGTAGTCGGTCATGATCCCGGTGAGTTTGAACGCGTCCCCGGTGATGTCGAAGATGGTGTAGGTGGTGAGGAACGCGTAGATCATGTCCGGCGCGAACTTCCCCGACGGCGGCCCGAGGTGCGGCAGCGCGTAGAACACCGTGGGGATGGCGATGAGTATCGCCAGAAACATCGGGTAGAGCAGCATCCCCAGGCGGAAGACCCTGAGGGACACGTACTTCACGCAGGCCACGAGGGTCTTGTACCCGATGGCCAGCACCGATCCTACGATGTAGGCGGCCGTGAAGTAGATGCCGTCTGCCCCTCCCCCGTCGGCGGCGGCGTGCGTCGCGATGAGGAGAACGACGGCGAGAACCGGGATGGAAATGAGCGATGCGGGCACCCGTCGTCCAGCTTCGCAGGACAGCCGGGCGCCCTTCCGAGATGGATCAACCAATGTACTACCTCCTTCCTCAGCAGTAGCACGAACAACCGAACCCGTCAATCCCGCCCCAGTTCCTCGTGCCTAGTCCCTAATCCCTTGACAAAGTATTGCGTTCGGTTTTCGTTCGGGATATACTATTCCTATACATGTGGATAACTAATCCCTTTCTATGGGCCCCCTCACCAAAAAACAGAAAGAGATCCTCGACTACATCATCAGGACCCTCAAAGAGGACGGCTTCACCCCCTCCCACCGCCAGATCGCCGAGGCCCTCGACCTCTCCTCCCCTGCCACGGTGCACGAGCACGTGGAGCGCCTGCGCGAGAAGGGGTATCTGAAATCGAACGACGGGGACGGCTCGCCGATCGAAGTCGTTCCGTCGCTCCTCCGTTTTGACCGGGCACTCGTCCTCCCGCTCGTCGGGCTTATCACTGCCGGGGCGCCGATCGAGGCAATCGAGGAGAAGGAAACCATGGCCGTGCCAGCAAAGCTCGTGGTGGACGGGATGAACTCGTACGTCTTGAGAGTGAAAGGCCGTTCCATGATCGAGGATGGGATTCTGGACGGCGACTATGTGGTGGTGGAGCGGAACCCGAGTCCCAAGAACGGCGATGTGGTGGTGGCGCTCATGGACAACGCCTACGCGACGCTCAAGCGCTTCTATCGCGAGTCCGGACGCATCCGGCTTCAGCCCGCGAACAGCGAGATGAAACCGATCTACGTCAAACCGAACGACTTGTCGATTCAGGGCGTGGTCTGCGCCGTCATCCGCCAATTCCGCGTCGCCTGAAGCGCTGATTATGCTGATTCTGAACGGATTCCGCTGATCGATCCGCACAATCCGCGTCCTCAATAATCCGCGTAATCTGCGTTCATAACAAAAAGAAGACACCGCGCCCCTTGGAAGAGTTACGGTGTCTTCAAGCGCCACAGTAGTGAAACCGCGGCTTTTCTATTCTCTCACCTATGCTCCAAAAAGTCCAATCATAACTACCAACTACTCACTACTAACTACTCACTAACGATATGCGATATCCGACCAGCGCACTACTCACTACTCACTACGCACTACGCACTGTCACGTGGCCTCCCTACAAGCGCCTCCGCGAAAGCCATCGGACTCGCCGGATGCGCCTCCGCGCCCGCATGAGCCCCGGCTGTTTCCACCGCTTCTATCAGCGACTGATGCGCCAGCGGCGTCGCGCGATTATCCTTCCCGTCGTCCTCGCTCCGCGACTCACCAGCCCCTAATCCCTCCCCCCTCTCCAAGTGATGGAGGATGCGCGACTGAGGAAGCTCGGGTTGTTTGAGGAAGCGCGAGCGATCTCTGTACGATTGCGGCCGAGGATCGCAAGCGCGGTCCCCCCTCGCGAAGGGGGGATCCGAGTTTCCGAGCAACGAAGACGCACGTCCTCCATCACTCCATCACTATGCCCTCCTCCATCGCCAACGATCCCATCTCCGTGCTTGTCGCCTTTCGGGGCGGCACGGTGAAACCGTGGAAGTTCCGCTGGGGGAACCGGATGTTCGAGGTGAAGCGCGTGAATCTCATCCACGGCTCGCGCGAAGGCCGGTCGCGCGTCTTCACCTTCTCCTGCTCGGACGATGCCAATTTCTGGAAACTCCGCTTCGACACCGAGTCCCTCGAGTGGCGCCTCGTCGAGTACGCAACGGAATAGGAAGGATATGAACCGGGTGATATTTCATATAGACATGAATTCTTACTTCGCCTCCGTGGCCCAGCAGATGAACCCACTGCTCCGCGGGAAGCCGATCGGAGTGGGCGGCAAGCCGGGTACGCGCGGGATCATTGCCGCCGCTTCGCGGGAGGCGAAGAAGCGCGGGGTCAAGACGGCCATGAGCGCGTACGAGGCGCTCCGGCTCTGTCCCGAACTGATCATCGTGGATGGCGACATGGACGCGGTGGTCGAAACCACCAATCGGTTCCTGGATATCTTCCGCCGCTATACCGACGAAGTCGAGGTCTTCTCCGTGGACGAGGCGTTTTTGGACGTCACGGACTGGCACGAGCGCTACGGCGGTCCGGTGAAGATGGCCCGGATGATCAAAGCCGACATGCGCCGCGAGCTCGGCGAGTGCATCACGGCCTCGATCGGTATTGCGGAAAACAAACTCCTGGCCAAACTTGCTTCGGATCTACAAAAACCGGACGGAATCGTCGTCCTCTCCAAATCCTCATCCTCCACCGGCCTATTCGTACGAATAGGCCTATCAGACCCGGGAGTTCGTTTTGAAACCTTTGATGAGATTACGAAGACTCTGCCGCTCACCGAGCTCTGCGGCATTGCCGAGCGGCTGCGGATTCGGCTCGAGCGGATCGGGATTACGACGATCGAGGAGCTCGGCCGCGCGCCGGTAGGAGCGCTCATTGACGAGTTCGGGCCGGTCGCGGGCACGAAACTCCATCTGATGGGAAACGGCGAGGATCCCTCGCCGGTCATCTCGGTCGTGGATTCACCCAAGTCCTTCGGCCACTCCTACACCATGCCCGCGGATGTCACCGACCGCGAAATCCTGCGAAAGACGCTCTTCGCCCTCGCGGAGAAAGTCGCCCGCCGCATGCGGCGTGAGGGATTTTCCGGACGGCACATCGGCGTCTACGTCCGCTACTATGATTTCTCCGGCACGGGCGAGGGGATGATGCGAAAAAACTTCACCGATGACGGCCTCGAGATCTTCCGCGCCGCCTGGAAGCTTGCGAGACCGCTCGTCGGCACCCGACCCGCCCGGCTCCTGGGCGTGCACGTTTCGGAAATCAGCCACCGCGGACAGATCCCGCTATTCCCAGCGGACCGTCGCCGTGTCGCGCTGATTGACGCTGCCGACGAGGTGAACGACCGCTACGGTGAGCGCACCGTGGAACCACTGGTGACGCTCGGAATGATCCTCAAGCGCCACGTCTCCGGCTTCCACCATGCCCTGCCGGTGTCCGTAAAGCGAAAATAAAAAAATCTGAAACGCTCGGGTCGTCTCAGATTGAGAGAGGCACGACTGTCAGACAAACGGGAACGGCGATTCCCTTGCGGAGACAGATGCGACGGGCGGTCGCGCTGATGTATCTCACTCCTTTGATCTCGACTGCCGCGGCTAGCAATTTTCCTATCCACTTGATGTCTACTCCCTCGCCGATGAAGATGGCGGCGTGACACGAATAGACATCGCGGCCAATTTCTCGCGGGTACTCCCTGATCTCCAGACAGGGACCCTTGGCTCCCCCATGCTCAATGGCAAAAGCGATAACCACTTTGCCGCTCATAGATCCTCCTTCCGCTCAAAAACGATCCGGAATTGGAATGATTACTCCTGAAACAGCAATTGTCAATATCATTCGATGTCCGCGCAATCAGCTCTAGTCCGCTTAATCCGCGTCATAAAAAACAGCCTCCCTTTCTCGTGCCCGGGAAAAGGAAGCTGCCTGGCTCCATCTACCAGGAAGTGGGCTCAAGGATAACCCAGAGGGTCGTCCCGGCTCTTCCGGGTAAATTGATGGATAAAAGTTAGCGGCGCGCCACAACCGTTGCGCCGGCGGAAACGTACTCAACCGGACCAACCGGAACCATGCCCAACTCCGCGATTCGTTCCTGAATGCCGTTGATGGATTCCAACTCGGCCAGCTTGAGCTGAAGCTTGGTATTGGTCTCATGGAGATAGCCCAGGCGCTTTTCCAACCGTCTGGCTTCGAAGCCGCGCTGGGAAATGAGATTCAATTCAATAAGATAAGCGATCCCCAGGATGGCCAGTAGCGCGATTAAAACCGATTGGATGATCGGCAGCGGCGGGAGGACGAACGAACGCGTTTTCGAACGCGTCCGTCCTTGATTTTGAAAATACTTGTTGGTCATTTTTTTTGGAACACCCGAAGCTTCGCGCTCCGGCTTTTTGGATTTTTATTTACTTCGGTTTCGGATGGAACGACCGGTTTCTTGGTAATGATGATGCCGCGCCCGTTATCCTGGGCCTGTCGAAAGGCGCGCTTGACGATACGGTCCTCGAGCGAATGAAAGGAGATGATGGCCAATCTTCCTCCTGGAGCCAGGACCTCCAATGCCTGGGGAACGACCTCATGGAGAGCTTCCAGTTCGTCGTTTACCGCGATGCGGATCGCTTGAAAGGTGCGGGTCGCGGGATGGATTCTCCCCCGCTCATATCCTCTCGAAACCGCGGAAGCTACGATCTCCGCGAGCTGTCCGGAGGTGAGGATCCTCTTCTTCCTCCTCGCCGCTACGATCGCCTCGGAAATCTTGAGCGAATATCGTTCCTCCCCATACTCTCTGATGACTCGTTCGATCTCGTTGCGCGGCCAGGTGTTGATGATCGTCGCGGCGGTTGGTTCGCCTTCTCCGGCAAAGCGCATCAAAAGCGGTTCGTCCTTCTGGAATGTGAAACCGCGGCCGCTGCTCTCAAGTTCAAAAGTTCGCAGGCCCAGATCCAATAATAGGGCGCGAGGCGCAGGAAATCTTTGAGCATGAATCTTTAGATCGCGGAAACTGCCGCGGACCAAATCCAATCTTTTTCCGAATCGTGCGAGGCGTTTCTGCGCGGTTTTGATTGCTTCCGGATCCAGATCGATGCCCATCAGGCGCCCATCCGGAGCCGTTGCTTCGAGAATCATCTCGGCATGCCCGCCATCCCCTACTGTTCCATCAATCGCATGGTCCCCTGGCCGCAACTCCAAGAGCCGTAAAACCTCCTCTTTGAGAACAGGCTCGTGATATGAATGCATGATCTTAGACACCGAGCGCGCCCAGCTGTTCGGCAATCTCGCCCGATGAGGCCTCTGTCCCTTTGCGGTATTTCTCCCAGGCCGTCTTGTCCCAAATCTCCAGCCGGCTGTAGAGCCCGGCAACGACCACTTGCTTCTCCAGCTTGGCGTACTCCCGCAGATATTCCGGGACCATTACCCGCCCCTGCTTGTCGGGGGTGGCGTCCAGAGCGCCGGAGAGCATGAACCGGGCAAAGGCCCGGGCATTGGCCTGGGCAATAGGGAGGCCGGCCAGCTTGCCGGCCAGCTTCTGCCACTCCTCCTCGGGCACAAGCCAGAGACAAGCGTCCAATCCCCTGGTCACCACGCAACCCTTGCTCAACCGCGCGCGAAATTTCACCGGCACTGCCAGCCGGCCTTTTTCATCTATGACGTGGTGATATTCCCCGATGAACATGGTTGAGACCTAAAATCACCGGTCCTTAACAGATGAACGGTCCGGATTTCGCGTAATCCGTCCCGTTCCTTTGTGAAAGACCCGTGGTTATCCACAGATTTGACTCCTGTTTATCCCCACTTTCCACCACTTTCATCCATTTCAATCCCATTTTAATCCACTTGGAGCCATTTGTCAATCCCCACCATCCACTACATTTTCCGCTCTGTTGAGCTAATGAACGTATTTTGCAAACAAAAAAGGTGTGGATAACCACACCTCTGCCACTTTCGTGCGAATGTGTCAGTGGAATTTTTGTAGTTTGCCCCTCAATTTTCGGTGATAGCTTACTGCGAATCGGTGGGCCTCGTCGCGCAGACGCTGGAGGATTTCCTTGTATTGTTCGACGATTCGCCCCAACTCCAGATTGTTTTGTTCGTAGATCAAGCGGTCCTGTTTCCGGTCAAATCCCTTGGCGATGCCGACAATGGGGATGTCCAGATGCGCCTCGGCCAGGACCTTCTTGGTCACATTCACCTGCCCCCACCCGCCGTCAATCATGATGAGATCCGGCAGAGGCCACTTCTCGACTTTGCTCGAAGCAGGCTTCTCGACTCCGCTCCGCTCCGCTCGAAGAATAATTTCTTTATTGTTCGAGCGAGGAGTGTAACGACGAGTCGAGAACCTTCGACGCAAAACTTCGGCTATCATAGCGTAATCATCAGCGCCTTTGACCGTCTTAATCCGAAACTTTCGATACTCGCTCTTTTTCGGATCACCGTCGGCAAAGACGACCATGGAACCAACCGCCGCCGTGCCGCTGATGTTCGAAATGTCATATCCCTCGATGCGTCCAAAGATGTTGACCGTCAATTCTTCGGTCGTTGGTTTGCCGAAAAGTGGGCTCTCGCGGGTGAGCACGGCCACGTCCTGAATGTGTTCGAGCGCCGATATCCTCCAACGCAATTCCTCGGCCTCCTCATAACGCTCACTCGCTGACATCCGCTTCATGTCAACGCGCATACCGCGGATGATCTGCGACTTCTTTCCCTGAAAAAAAAGAATCAGATTACGGATGACCTTGGTATAATCCGCTTTTGAAATCGCGCCGACGCACACCCCCGGGCAGGCGCGAATGTGATAATCAAAACAGGAGCGTTTTGCTCCGGGCCCGCAGGTGCTCCAGGGAATGGCGCGACGGATTATCTTTAACGCCGCCCGCAGCGCCGAGGGCGAAGTGTACGGCCCGAAAACCGCGCGGTAATGCCGCTCCCCTACCTTGGAGAGTTCGTGTCCGCGGATAAGGAGCGGCTTCGGATACGGGTCGCGGGTAATTGCCAAATACAGAAAACTTTTGTCATCTTTCTGGATAATATTGTATTTCGGTTCGTATTTTTTGATCAGGTTGGCTTCAAGAATCAGCGCCTCGATAGCCGTGGGGGTCCGTTCATAACTGATGGTCCTCACCTCGCGGATAAGATCTTTTACCTGCGGCCGGCTCGTCCACTCCTGTTTCCGCCAATAAGAAGCAACGCGACGGCGTATTGATGTCGCTTTGCCAACGTAGATGACTCGCCCCCGCCCGTCGCGCATCAGGTATACCCCAGGCGAGTCAGGAAGCGGGGAGCGCTGAATAATTATTGATTTTGAAATTGACATAAATTGTAATCGGCGATAGGTTGATGCGCGGGCCTGTCGCAAGGGAGGATTGATGGGCTGGGAAGGCAACGACTTCAAGGACGGAGCGGCGGTTAAGATCACGCTCGAGGACGAAGCGAACTGGTACGGCTACTTTCGTCGGATCGCGAAATGTCGCATTGGTTCGATACAAGAGCGGTGTCTGTTTTTTTCGCCGACCAAGGACGGCGCGGCCATCACCACTCCGTTCCGGATCATCCGCCAGGTCGTGGAATACGATCCTGGCGACGTCGCAGCCAAGACGACGCGTCCGCAACCAAAGTGCGTCGCCAAACGCGCCCCGAGAAAAAAAGCCGCCTGACGGTTCGCGACCCCGCCACGGCGGGACAAGCTCGCGCGCGCCGCCCGCCTGTGCTACCCAGCGCCGGCGGGTTATTTTTTTAGCACTCGGCGCAATTCGGCGCCGGTGTATGATCCGGCTTTCTGCGCCACTTCCTCGGGCGTTCCGGCGGCAATTACCTGTCCGCCGCGGTCGCCGCCCTCGGGCCCGAGATCAATAACCCAATCGGCAGATTTGACGACGTCCAGATTGTGCTCGATGACGACGACCGTGTTCCCGGTGGAAACCAGCCGCTGGAGCACGTCCACCAATTTCTGCACGTCGGCATAGTGCAGGCCCACGGTCGGCTCATCGAGGATATAGAGGGTCCGGCCAGTGGCGCGCCGGGCAAGTTCGTTCCCCAATTTCACCCGCTGGGCTTCGCCGCCGGAAAGGGTGGTCGCCGACTGGCCAAGCTCGAGATAATCCAAACCGACTTCGCGCAGGATCCGCAGTTTGTCATGAATAAATGGGATGTCCCGGAAGAACCCGTCCGCATCCTCGATGGTCATCTTCAGAATATCGTGGATGTTCTTTCCTTTATAGACCACTTCGAGCGTTTCCCGGTCGAAACGGCGACCTTTGCACACATCGCAGCGCACCCACACCGTGGGAAGGAAATGCATTTCAATGGCGATGGAGCCGTGCCCCTCACAATGTTCGCAGCGGCCGCCAGGGACATTGAAGGAAAACCGTCCGGGCTTGTACCCGCGGATCCGCGCCTCCTCGGTTGCGGTGAAGAGCTCCCGGATATGCATCCATGCTCCGGTGTAGGTGGCGGGGTTGGACCGTGGCGTCCGGCCGATCGGCGATTGGTCGATCTCGATGACCTTGTCCAGATAT
>MGDZ01000028.1 GCA_001791115.1 Candidatus Uhrbacteria bacterium RIFCSPHIGHO2_02_FULL_57_19 | reverse complement strand
AGTCGCCTCGAAGACCAATGACGTGGCCGGCGACGGGACCACCACCGCCACCGTGCTGGCCCAGGCGATTTTCGCCGAGGGCATCAAGAACGTCACCGCCGGCACCAACCCACTGGCCATCCGCCGGGGGATCGAGAAGGGCGTTGAGACCATCGTCGCCGAGCTCAAAGGGAAAATTTCTAAGCCCGTTACCGGGCCGGAGATCGAGCATGTGGCGGCCATTTCCGCCAACGACTCCGAAATCGGAAAAACTATCGCCCGGGCCATGAAAGAGGTCGGCGAGAACGGGGTGATCACGGTCGAGGAATCGCAGACTTTTGGCATTGACGTCGAAGTGGTCAAAGGCATGCGCTTCGACAAGGGTTATGTTTCGCCCTATATGATCACCAACGCCGAGCGGATGGAGGCCGAGTATTCCGATCCGCACATCCTGGTCACCGACAAGAAGATCTCGAGCGTGCAGGACCTCCTGCCGATCTTGGAGAAGGTGGCGGCAACCGGGCGTAAGGAGATCGTCATCATCGCCGAGGATGTTGAAGCCGAAGCCATGGCCACGCTGGTGGTCAACAAGCTTCGCGGCACCTTCAACTCGCTCGCGGTCAAGGCGCCTGGGTTCGGCGACCGCCGCAAGGAGATGCTCCAGGACATCGCGGCGCTTACCGGCGCGCGGGTCATATCCGAAGACGTGGGATTGAAGATTGAAAATACCCAGCTCGCGGATTTGGGTTCAGCGCGCAAGGTCATCGCCACCAAGGAGAACACGACCATCGTCGAGGGCAAAGGCGAGCCGGCCAAAGTAGCCGACCGTATCGCCCAGATCAAGAAAGAGCTCGCGACCACTGAGAGTGAGTTTGATAAAGAGAAGCTCCAGGAGCGGCTGGCCAAGCTCTCGGGCGGCGTTGGGGTGATTAAAGTCGGCGCGGCCACCGAGACCGAGATGAAGGAAAAGAAGCACCGTATTGAGGACGCGGTAAACGCCACCAAAGCCGCGGTCGAGGAAGGCATCGTGCCCGGAGGCGGCGTGGCTCTGCTTCGCGCCGCGCGGGCGCTTGACTCCGTCGTCGTCGCCGGCGAAGAGAGAATCGGCGTCCAGATCCTCCGTCGCGCGCTGGAAGAGCCGCTCCGCCAGATCGCGGAGAACGCCGGCAAGGACGGCGCGGTGGTCGCCGAGGAAGTGAAAAAGCAGGCGGGCGCCGTGGGCTACAATGCCGAGGCCGACCGCTATGAGGATCTGCTGGCCGCGGGCATCATCGACCCCACCAAGGTCACCCGCTACGCCCTGCAGAACGCGGCTTCTATTGCCGCCATGTTGCTCACTACCGAGGCAGTCATCACTGACAAGCCGGAGAAGAAGGACTCGGCCGATGGCGGAGCCGGGGGCATGGGCGGAATGGGGATGGACTACTAAGACAGGGAATAGTGAATAGTGGAGGAGAAAGCCGCCTCGCTTAGCGGGGCGGTTTTGAATAAAAAAAAGCCGACTTGTAATGTCGACCATGGGCTTTGCGGCGGCGGGCGTCGGGATCTATCTCACACGTGGAGAAATTTGACCTCGACCGTCCGGCCGTCTTCGCGGAAGGTCAGATAGGCCTTTTTGCGCGACGGCGTCTGTCCTGCCATCAGGGCGTCGATGGCCAGGCAGGCGACGGTCGGGGCCGAGTTTATCCGGTCGAAGCTCTCCGGCCGAAGGCGGACTTCGACCAGGTTCCGGCCGAGGTTGGCCCGGATTTCGAGGACGAAGGTCAGGATGACGTGGATGTAATCCTCGTCGATCGGAATGTTCTTCCTCTTCTGCAGGATGCCCCGTGCATCCTCGATCGAGGTGATTGTGACTCCCAAGCTCTCTCCTTTCGTGGACGAAAACTCTAGCAGAGATTCGCGTCGCTGTCAATCTGTGGTATACTTTTTTCATCATTTTTAATGATGAAGTTTATGCCCGAAACTAAACCAGTATCCCCCAACCTGCCTGCCGGCAAGGCAGGAGACGTCGAGGAGAACAAGGCCCTGGCGGCCATCGGCTATCTGTGGATTCTCTTCCTGGTCCCCCTGCTGACCAAGAAAGATTCCCCCTTTGCCCAGTTTCACGCCAAGCAGGGGATGATCCTGTTCATTCTGTGGATCGCCGTCTGGCTGGTGGGCTGGGTGCCCATCTTGGGCTGGATGATCGGATTTCTCGGATCGATTCTGCTTCTCGTTTTGTCTATTGTCGGATTTCTTAAAGCCATCCAGGGCGAGCGATGGGAAATGCCGGTGCTGGGCGAGTACGCTAAGAAGCTGAAAATATAGATTATGAAAGATCTCATTGCTAAGCTCGAGAACCTCCGCTCGAAGATCTCCGAGACACGGAGGTTACTTTGACGTCGAAAGACTGAGAAAGGAGGCGGAGCGGCTGGCGGTGAAGATGAGCGCGTCTGATTTTTGGAAAGACGCCGAGTTGGCGCGGGAAGTTTCCGGACGTCAGGCCGAGATGGCTCGCGAAGTCGAGGCCTGGGACGGCCTGGCCAAGGAGGTTTCCGATCTTTTGGAGATCGCCCGAGAGGCGGATAAGGTCGGCGAAGACGGAGGATTGCGGCTGGAGATCGAGACCGGAATCGTAGGAGTGGAGCGCCGCTTCGCCGAGCTCGAGTTCGCCGTGCTTTTTTCGGAAAAGCACGATGGAGCCAACGCGCTACTCGCCGTTCACGCTGGCACCGGCGGAGTCGAAGCAATGGATTGGGCCGGGATGCTGCTGCGAATGTTCCTCCGTTACGCCGAGCGCAAAGGGCTCAAGGCGCGAATTCTCGACGAACACCGGGGCGCCGAGGCGGGGGTCAAATCAGTCACCGTTTCCATCGAAGGCCGATGGGCCTACGGAATTTTCAAATCCGAAGCCGGCGTGCACCGGCTGGTGCGCATCTCGCCCTTTGACGCCGAGGCCATGCGTCACACCTCATTTGCCTTAGTCGAGATTTTGCCCGAGTTGGGTGAGGTCGAAGAGGTTTCCATCGATTCCAAGGACCTGCGGATCGACACTTTTCTATCCTCGGGACACGGCGGGCAGAGCGTTCAGACTACCTATTCGGCCGTGCGCGTTACTCATATCCCGACGGGCATCGTCGTTTCCTGCCAGAACGAGAGGAGTCAGACGCAGAATAAGGAAACGGCCATGAAGATCCTCCGGGCCAAACTCCACGCCCTGGCCCAAGCCGAACGTCAGGAAGAGAAACAAAAGATCCGCGGGGCCTACACCTCGGCCGAATGGGGGAACCAGATCCGCTCCTACGTGCTGCATCCTTACAAACTGGTCAAAGATCATCGCACCAAGCACGAAACCTCGAACGCTCAGGCAGTTTTGGATGGGGATTTGGACTCATTCGTCGAAGCGTATCTGAAGTGGATGAAATCACGGGAGAAGTAATTATGAAGATATTAGTTACCGGCGGTGCCGGGTTTATCGGATCTCATGTGGTGGACGCGCTCGTCGCCCGGAAGCACCGGGTGACGGTGCTGGATAATCTTTCGACCGGCAAGCGGACCAACCTGAATCCCCAAGCGGGATTCATTAAGATGGATGTCGCCAGCCCGCTGGTTGGATCGGCGACAAAAAGGCTCAAGCCCGAGATCATCTTCCACTTCGCCGCCCAGAAGGACCCCCGTCTCTCGGTGCTCGATCCAGTGGCCGACGCCAAGACAAATGTCATCGGCCTGCTTCGGCTGGTCAAGGCCGGGCTCGAGTGCCGCATCAGAAAATTTATTCTGGCTTCGACCGGCGGAGCGATCTACGGCGGCGCCAACAAGATTCCCACGCCTGAGACTTACCCCGCCCATCCCTTGTCTCCTTACGGGGTTTCCAAATTGGCGTCAGAACATTATTTGCATTCCTACCGCCACGCCGGCGGATTTCCGTCGGTTTCACTCCGGCTGGCCAATGTTTACGGCCCGCGACAGAATCCTAAGAGCGAGGCGGGAGCGATCGCCATCTGGTTGGGGCGAATGGCTCGCGGCCAGAGGCCGGTGATTTTCGGCGACGGACGACAAACGCGGGACTTTGTGTACATTGACGATGTGGTGCGCGCTTTTCTATCGGCGATGTCCAAGCCGGCCACCGGCGTCATTAATGTCGGAACCTCGAAAGAGACGGATTTAAACACACTCTGCGGGAAAGTCGCGCGGGCCTTCGGTTCAACACAGAGGCCCGTCTACGCGCCGTCAAAGATCGGAGAGGAGCACCGATCCGCCGTAGCCATTCGGCTGGCGCGCGAAGAACTGGGCTGGAAGCCGACGACGGTACTCGATGACGGTTTAAGGAGAACTGTCCGATGGTTTCACGAACAGCACAAAATAAAGCGGTAACGGCGCTCCGCCGCGGCGGGATCATTATCTTTCCGACCGAGACGGCCTACGGGATCGGTTGCGATGCGACGAACGCCGCGGCAGTCCGTCGGGTCTACCGCATCAAAAGCCGTGAGCGCGGGAAGCCGTTGCCGGTGGTCGCCGCGGACATCCGGCAGGCGAGACGGTTTTTTCGTCTCGACGGCCCGGCGCTAGAGCTGGCCGAACGACACTGGCCCGGACCTCTGACCATCGTCCTGCCGGCGAGTGACGCGCGGATCCGGCGCGCGTTAGGCGCGTCAGTCGGCGTCCGGGTTTCATCGCATCCAATCGCTCGCCGGCTGGCCGCGGGACTCGCTCGCCCGATCGTCGCCACCTCGGCCAATCTTTCCGGAAGACCCGCTTGTTACTCGTTACGGGCCGTCAAAAATCAGCTTGGAAAAAAACCAATCGATTTCTATCTCGACGCTGGCGTCCTCCTGCGTCACAAACCATCGACCGTTGTTCGCGTCGAATCCGACGGATCAATCAGAATCCTCCGCCGCGGCCCGATCGATCCTTCACCAACAAACTAGAACCTATAACCTAGAACCTAGCGATCGTGCCCCACTCCATCCTCACTAAACTCTTCGCCCAGTACTTCGCCATCCGACCGGCCACCCAAGTCCGGGAACTTTTTCTTTCACGAGCCATCCTGGATTTCGCTTCTTCGGCCGTGCTCATCTTCGAACCGATCTACCTCTACACCATCGGCTTTTCTCTCCAGAGAATCCTCCTCTTTTATATCGCCGTCTACGGACTGTACTTCGTCATTATCCCTTTGGGCGGAAAAATCACCCGAGCCAAGGGTTACGAACATGGCATTATTTACTCCACGCCCTTTTTGGTAATCTACTATTTGTCGCTTTTTGGGATTCCCTACTCGCCGATTTTCACCGGAACAGCCATCGTCTCCTACGCCTTGTTCAAGGCGCTTTTTTGGCCTGGCTATCACGCCGACTTCGCCCGTTTCGGCAGCGGCAAAGGAACTCAGGGCCGGGAACTGGGAACTCTGGTTTTCCTCGTCTCCGCCTCGTCCATTTTAGGGCCGGTGGTCGGCGGTACCATCCTTCTTTTTTTCGGATTTCCGGTGCTGTTCGTCGTCGTATCGGTTTTGATCCTGGCATCGACCATCCCGCTCCTGCTCACTCCCGAGGTTTTTGAGCCGCGGGAGCTTTCTTATCTCGACGCCTGGAAGCGGCTTTTCAAGAAGGAACACCGGCCGCGGCTTCTTTGTTTCATGGGCTTCGGCGAGGAACTGATCGCGCAGGCGGTCTGGCCAGTTTTCATCTTTGTCATGGTTCGCGAGTTTTTTAACGTGGGAGCCATTGTCTCGGCGGCAACCATGGCTACCGCGGTCATGGCCGTGGCCATCGGCCGGTTGACCGACACCCGCGGCCGGCACCGGATGCTCGGAGTGGGGACGTTTTTTACGGCGCTGTCCTGGTTCGTGCGGCCGGCGGTCGCGAGTCCGTTGGGAGTGCTGGGTTTCGATGCTCTCTACAGGAGCGCCAGGAACGCCCTGGGCATTCCCATGATCGCCCTGCACTATGAGTGGGCCAGATCCTACTCGGTGACCAAGGGGGCACTTTTTCTGGAGATGGCCGTGGTCGCGGGGAAACTTTCGGCGGCCATCCTCTGTTTGATCATCGTCACCTTTTTTGATCCCGGCTGGACGCAGATGTTCATCCTGGCTGGTTTGTATTCGCTGCTTTATCTGGCGCACTTGCGGGCGTGATATGGATCTGACAAAACCGTCCGAAATTCGCGAGTTGGCCAGCCAGCACGGAATTGTGCTGACCCGCCTCCGAGGCCAGCATTTTTTGATTGACAGAGGCCCGCTGATGTCCGTCGCTGATAGCGCTGATTTGAAAAAGACCGACACGGTTCTCGAGGTCGGCCCGGGGTTTGGGACGCTGACCCGCGAGCTGGCGGCCCGGGCGGGACGGGTCGTCGCCGTCGAACTCGACAAGCGGTTTCTGCCGGTTTTGGATGAGACCGTCGGCGAATTTCCAAACGTCCGTATCATCCACGGCGACATTCTTCGTCTACCCCCTACCTGCCTGCCGGACAGGCAGGCAACCTACTCCCTACCCCCTGACTTCAAGATCGTCTCCAACCTTCCCTATGGCATCACCTCTGACTTCCTTTGGAAGACAATGGCAGAATGGGACCCGCCGCCGGAACGCCTCGTCCTTATGCTCCAGCGCGAGGTGGGGGAGCGTCTCGCGGCCAAACCACCTAGGATGAATCTATTGGCTGTGATGGCGCAGACGTTCGGGACAGTCGAGCTCATCCGCCGCGTCCCGCCAGGCAGTTACCTGCCGCCGCCCAAGGTTGAATCCGCGATCATCCTAATTATCCGGCATCGGAAACCATTCGCGGAAAGGGAGGCGATCCTTCGGCTCGCGAAAATCGGCTTTTCGTCGCCTCGGAAAAAAATTGCCGGCACGCTCGGAAAGGGGATGAAAGACGCTCTCTTGCGCGCCGGAATCGATCCCAACTCCCGCCCCGAGACACTCTCCCTTGAGCAATGGCGCGCACTTTCCCAGCCCGGAGCTTAGCTCCGGGCTATTGCTTCGAGTGGTTCGCTCCCGTATAATTTAGAGTAATGAAGCTCCACCCTGTGGAGGATTTCGTCTATGGAAGGAGAACCCCGCCATTTCGGACACGACCATCGGCTGGCTCTGGCCGCTTTGTCTGTGCTTATTCTGGCCATTCTTTCTCTGTCGTTTCTCCAGTTTCAAAAGTCGGTGCGGGCGCCATTCGAGCGCAGCGGGCCGCGCTATAAGTCGCTGGCCGAACGGGAATCCGAGGCCGTGGAAGCCCAGAGGAAGACGGATACCGATTCCGACGGCCTTTCCGACTACGACGAACTTTATCTCTACCGCACTTCGCCTTACCTGGAAGATACTGATTCCGATGGGATCAATGATGGAGCAGAAGCCAACTCCGGCGAGGATCCCAACTGTCCACGTGATCAGAACTGCGGGGCGCCATTCGAGGCGGCCAACACCCAAAAAGTGAGCCCGGGCATCCCCCAGTCGATGTCGCCGGGTTTCATCGGAAGTCCGGAACAGATCCTCGGCGGCTTCGACCCCGAGAATATCCGTTCGCTCCTCCGCGGCGCCGGAGTTTCCGACGAGATGCTTTCCAAAGTGGATGACGCGACTTTGAAGCGACTCTATGAGGAAGTACTCGGACAAACTGCATCGAGTACCGTGACTTCGACGACACGATAATATGCCCGGTACTACAACTCATTCTCCTATTAAGTACTGGGTTCACCGGAAGATGACGCAAATCGTAGCTTATCTCTTAAAGAAAGTGTTGTAGTACCGGGTATGCGGCGGCCACGCCCACTTCTCCAACGCATCGCACTCACCTACCTGCTTGTGGGCGTGCTTTTTGTCGGTACCTTGTCGCCGATTGCCAGCCGCCCGGCCCAGGCCATGGGCATGACAGTCATCGATCCCATTACCGGCCTCAACACCACCGTCACCAATATCTGGGATTACCTCGAGGTGGTGCTGGTCAACGGCGGGGCGGTAGCCATCATCAACGGTTTGAACTTCATGATGCAGACGCTGGCATATGACACCGCGGTCTACTTGGCCTCGGGCGGCAAGGGGGAAGGCACTCTCTTTGAGAACAAGTCATTCGGCACCTTTGCCAGAGATCTTGCGTTGAGCGGGGCCGGCGAGGCCCTGGGTACTCTCTCGGAGATGGGTTTTGCCGGATTCAACCTCTGCGATCCCACAGCCGCCCCGCCGTCGCTGCGTTTATCCATCTTCCTCGGCCTGGCCGGGACTGTGGCCCCGCCGCCTCGGCCGCGCTGCGAATGGAACGAGATCGCCAAAAATTGGGACGAGTACATCACCTCGGTCGAAACCGGCGAGGCCCTGCGCGGCACCCTGCTTACCTTTCAACCAGGGCAATCCGAACTCGGAGTGGCCTTTGGCTCCAACATCAAGCTTCTCGAGTACGCCGGAAAGAAAGCCAATGAGGGCATTGAAGAGAACAGAATCGGCCAGGGGTTTAAAAGTTTAGTGAATCCCATCTCGGGAAGTGTCATGACTCCCTCTCAGGCCATCAAGGCCGAGGCCGAGGGCCTGGTCGGCAAGGGCACGGAGGTCTCGAAGATGACTAACGCCCAAGTGGGTTCGGCGCTGGCCGCCGGCGCAGTGGCCATCATCCCGGCGGCCATCGCCACCCTCACCAACACCTTTGCCTCACAGTTGATGCACCGGATTTTCACCGAGGGTCTTTTAGATGTTAAAACCGTCACCTGTCCGGGGTTCGACCTGTTTTCAAAGAACGCCGGGCTTTCCACCAATTTCGGCGTGCAGTTCGGCGCTTTCGGTTCGATCGGCAACACCGAGTGCGCGCTCAATAATCCGGAATTCGCCGGCCGGGGCGGGCGGGCCGCGGCTCAGGCCTCGTTTGCCGATTTCCTCACCCCTCGGATCGTCGAGACATCGCAATACGACGCCATCACCGATTTCACGGTCTGTCCCGACACTTTCCGTACCCCGAGCAACTGCGTCATGGACTCCCAGTTCGCTGCCGCCGTGCGCCAGTCCAAGGCCGACCAGCCGCTCACGGTTTCCGACGCTCTGACCCGCGGTTATCTCCACGGCGACTGGCCCCTGGTCTCGGCTAACGGCGCCGACGCGGCCAAGAACGCCGACCCCTTCTGTTTTACCACCGGCTACTGCTATTCCAATCTGGTTAAGATGCGCAAAGCCCGGATCATTCCCATTGGCTGGGAGCTGGCCGCGGCCAAGGCAACGAACGGCAGTCCGACGCTCAAAGAAGTCATTGACGGATTCAACGATTGTCCCACCGAAAACTCCCCGTTGCCCCAGGATCACCCCTGGTGCCGGCTCATTGATCCCAACTGGATCCTCAAATATCCGGTCACCCAGTGCAAGGCCAAGGTTTACGGTCCAACCCTGATCTCCACCGAGTCCGACCTGCGGGCCCAAATTTGCGTGGATACGCCGTCCTGCATCGCGGAGAACGAGGAGGGAACCTGCGAGTCCGGCTACGGCTACTGCACCCGCGAGAAAAACATCTGGCGGCTGGGCGGCGACGAGTGCCCGGCGGAGTATGCCACCTGCGCCACCTTCACCGCGCGAGCTGGCGGAACGGCCTCGGGCAACTTGTCGCTTCTTTCCAACACCGCGGACCGCTCGGTTTGCACTTCGGACAATGTCGGCTGTCGGGGATATGCCCTGGATCAGGATCCGGCCGAGGGCACCGGCGACTGGCTTACCTCCGGCCGGGTGTTTTTGGACCGCGACGCCGGTGTTTGCGAAGCGCGCGACGCCGGTTGTACCGAGCTTTACTCGCGCCAAACTTCTCGGGTCAACCTGGTCAGAAACTCGAGTTTCGAGCTGGATGATGACCGAGACGGGTTGCCCGACTTCTGGGTGGGAACAGTTGGAGAGCGCGCCGACTCCTTTGTTGACTCCGGAATCTATTCCGTCAGCCCCTCGGACGCTGACGACCTTATCCAGACCATTTGGCTCGAGCCCGGACGAACCTACACCATCTCGGCGGCCGCGGCTCGGAGGGACGCCGCCACTCCGGTTACCGTGACGGTTGGTCTCACTCTGCGCGATCAGGACGGCCAACCCATTGTTCTTACCGGCATTGACACCACCTGCGACTTATTTGGAGCGAGCCTTCTGCGTCTGCCTATTTCTCCCGAAGGCGCTTCTCCCGAAGGCGCTTCTCCCGAAGGCGCGGAGTTCGAGCGGCTTGGCTGCCGGTTTACCACCCCCGACAATCCGCTTGATGACCCTGGCGCGGCGTTGAATTACGCTCGGGTCTCCGTCCGTTCGGATTCTGATGCCGCCGCCTGGCTTGACTCGATCCAGATCGAAGAAGGCCCAGTGTTTTCCACCTACCACGAACAGGCCTATGTGGATGCCGCGGCCTCCTACCTGCGCCTTCCGCCTGATTTCTTGGGATGCGCTGGAGACCCGGCCACCGACGACCCAACCTGCGAAAGTTACTCGGCCGTCTGCCGGGCCGACGAGGTGGGCTGTGAGCGCTACACGCCCTCCGACGGCTCGCCGCCGGTTCCGGGGATTGTCGCCGACGGCAACCGCTGTCCGGCCGAGTGCGCCGGCTACTCCACCTGGCGCCAGGAGCCCTCGAACTACGATGTAGGGAGTTTCCCCAACTACTTCATCCCCACCACAGCCAGAGTCTGCACGGCCTCGGTGGCCGGCTGCAGTGAGTTCACTAATCTTGATACCCTGGCCGCCGGCGGCGAGGCCCGCGAGTACTATTCCTATCTGCGGGCCTGCGCCAATCCGCGGGACGACGCCGGAGCCGTCTACTACACCTGGGAAGGATCAGACACCAGCGGCTTTCAGCTTAAGGAATGGAGGTTTGTCACCGGGGATCCGTTGGTTGGCCGGCCCGAAGAGGTTGGAGCCCGGCCGCCGCGCTTGGTTTCCGAGGTTTATGACGATACCTGCACCTCGGATATCTACGCCGCCGGCACCAATCCCGACTGTCGCGAGTTCTTCGATACCTCGGGCAACCGCAGCTACCGTCCCTATTCTCGGACCGTGGTAGTCACCGAAGAATGTCATCCCTACCGCATCACCCAGCCGGCGGTGGATTCGTCCATCGCCAACCAGGGGGCCTGCGGTACGGCCGGCGGGGATTGGATCGGAGGCGTCACCAACCAATGCGTCTTCTGTTCGCGCTTCGGCGGCGCTTGGGACGCGGCCACCAACGAATGCACTTACAACGGATTCCCGACTGAGTCCAATTCCTGCGGTGCCGCGGAGAATGGCTGTCGGTTGTACACCGGGAACGCCGGCCGGAACGTGCGTCAGGTTTTCTTCAACGACTTTGAGTCGGGAAAAGGGGGATGGACCGACCCCGGCACCGCAGTTTCCGCCGAGTCCACGGTAGTCGGGGAGCATTCGCTCCGCGTTGACGTCGGGACGCTTCTCCTCCAAAAAGACGTTTCCGCCGATTCGGATACCCCGATCTTCGAGGGCGGCACCTATTACCTGTCTTTCTGGGCTAAGGGAAGGGGAAATTTGACCGCCAGATTCAGCGGAGCTCCGAGCACCGATGAATATTTCGCCAACCAATCGGCGGCGCTCGGCGGCAACTGGCAGGTCTACAACTTCGGTCCGGTGCTCTTGGACCGCCTGCCCATGGTCGACGAACAGCTGATCATCGAAAACTTTGCCGACATCTCGTATATCGACAACATCATCCTGCGCCAGGCCGATGAGGCCATTGCCGTGGTCAAAAACTCCTGGATCACGCCGGCCTCCTGCGACCAAACTCGCGAGGGCGCGGCCTTGCCCCAAGCCATGCTGGGCTGTACCGAGTACAACGACCGGCAGGGAGCCGTCCAAACCCTGACCGGCTTTGATTCCATTTGCCGCGACGCGGCCGTGGGTTGCGCTGCCTTTGCCGACACTCGGGCCTCGGACTCCCCGGGTCGCGAGACTTGGAACGCCATGTGCGTCGTGGATTCTCCAGTAGAGAGTCCCATAGAGAGTCCCACCGCCTGTGAGGTTGGCGGAAAGACAGTTTGCACCGTTGGCGTGGGGACGCGTTCCTGCCGATATAAGACGGATGGAGAAACAGGGACAGTATCCTGCGTTCGGGATGGAACTGGCCCTTGTTCGATTGATGGTGTCTTCATTTGTGATGTTACGGCGGGAGATTCTTGCGATGGTGATCCAGCTGACATAATAGTCGTCCCGGAGGACAAGACCCGCTTTATTGTCCAAGACGAACGCTTTCAGTGCGAGGCGGCCAAAGTCGGCTGTACCGACGCCGGTATGCCTAAGCA
>MGDZ01000027.1 GCA_001791115.1 Candidatus Uhrbacteria bacterium RIFCSPHIGHO2_02_FULL_57_19 | reverse complement strand
GCCCGAGGGTTCTTTTTTTTCCGACTTCTTTCCATAGACTTCATACCAGACCCACGAGGGGCAGGTGACGTACTGGAAAAAAGTCTCGGCGGTGATGTGAGGAATTTTTTTCCGACGGGGCATAATTCATCTCCTCCTTAAGATAATCGCTTTGAGCGCCTCGATGACCAGAAGATTGCCCAAACCAAAGGAAAGCAAGAGGCCCCAGTCTTTCAACTCCAGCGGAACGGTCCCCAAAAGATGGGCCAGTGGCTGGACATAAATGCTCAAGAAAAAAAGCAGAAACCCCATGCCGACAGCGACGAGCATGGCCCGATTCTCAAGGAAAGACGTTCTCCATACCGGTTCGCGCAGGCGCCGCAAAGAAAAAACGGTAAAAAGCGAGTTGATGCCCAAGCCGACGAAAACCATGGTCCGCACGTAACCCACGGACTGCACCTGGTTCCAGAGCAAGAGGAACAGTCCCAGGAGAATGATGCTGGTGGCCAGACCGGCCAGCGCGGTAAAAGCCAGAAACCGCGGCGGAAGAAGCGGCTGTCCGGCTCTTCGGGGCGGCTCGGCCATCAGCCGGGCCTCGGCCGGTTCAAAAGCCATGGCAAAACTGGGGCCCACGTCTTCGATCAGATTGACCCAGAGAATCTGGGCGGCCAGAAGAGGCGGCGGAAGGCCCAAGACCATGGCTGTGGAAATGAGCACCACCTCGGTAAAGCTGTCGTGAAGGAGAAAGATAGCCACCTTGCGGATGTTCTCGAAAATGCCCCGCCCTTCGGAGACGGCCCGCACCATGGTCGGCAGTTTGTTGTCGAGCAGGACCAGGTCAGCCACCTCCTTGGCCACGTCAGTGCCCGAACCCATGACCACTCCGATGTCGGCCCGCTTCAAAGCCGGAGCGTCGTTAACCCCGTCGCCGGTCATGGCCACCGTCTCCCCTCCTCCCTGCAGGGCCTCGATGATCCGCAGTTTGTCAGCCGGCGCCACCCGAGCAATGACGTCCGTCTCCCGGAGACGCTCGGAAAACTCGGAGGGCTCCAACCCTTCCAGATCGCCGAAAACTACGGCCTCGGTCCGGTGAAGGTCGATCTCTCGGGCCACGGCCGAGGCGGTCACCGGATTGTCGCCGGTAATCATCATCAGCCGGATGCCGGCCTGGCGCATCTGCTTGATGACGACTTTGACCTCAGGGCGCACCGGATCGGCCAGGGCCAGAAAGGCGACAAAAGTCAGCTCCGGAAGCGCACTCCGTTCGGCCGGGAGGATGGTTCGGCTTTTCGGAAGAGGGCGGAATCCCACGGCCACTGTCCGGAATCCTGAAGCTGCCAGCCGGGTAAGTTCCTCTTCCAACTCCCGCCGCCGACCCCCATCAAGCGTCCGCGGGCCGTCTCGGCCGATGACTGTATTTGATGCCTCGAGAATTTTTTCCGGAGCGCCAATGGCGATAAAAGCCGCCTGCCCGCTCTCTCGGTCAACCGAGATGGCGGCCTGAAACCGGCGTTCGGAAGAAAAAGGAACCGAGTCGGCCAGGAGCCGACGGCGATAGTGCTCTCCTTCCCCTCGACCCACCGCGGCGGCCAGCAGGGCCCGTTCCGTCGACTCGCCGACGATCTCCCAACGGGAGATGGGTGATCGCGGATTCTCCGGGCGGGCGCCGGTCACACAAAGAGCTACCAGCTCCATGGCCCGCTCCGCGACGTCAACACCCGGCAGTCCGGCCGTCTCCGCCAGCCGCATTTCTCCCCGGGTGATGGTGCCGGTCTTATCCAAACAAACCACGGAAACGGCTCCTAGGGTTTCAGCGGCCAGAAGGCGCCGCACCAGCGCCTTGGACTTAAGGAGCACCAGCATTCCCCGGGTAAGCATGGCCGTGACTGAAACGGTCAGTCCCTCGGGAATGGCAGCCACGGCTACGGCCACCGAGATGACCAGAACCGTGAAAAAAGGCAGGCCGCGGAAAAGGCCAAATCCCATGGTAATGACCACGCCCGCGGCCACCAAAGTGGTAATCCCCAGAACCATCCGGGAGACAGCCCGCTGGAGCGGGGTGGGCAGTTCTTTGACTTCGGAGAGCGACTCCGCGATCCGGCCGAGTTCGGTACCGGCGCCGGTTGCCGCCACCGCGCAAACCGCCGTTCCCCGCACCACCACTGTTCCCAAATAGAGCATTGAACTGCGTTCGGCCAATGCCGTTCCGGAAGCGACTGGGTGAGGCGCTTTTTCCGCCGGCAGGGACTCCCCGGTAAGAGTGGACTCGTCGGCTTCAAGTTCGCGCGAGTGAAGAATGCGCAGATCGGCCGGCACGCGGTCTCCTTCGGATAGATGAATGACGTCCCCGGGAACCAGCTCCTTGGCCTGAATCGCCGCCTCTCGGCCGTTCCGAAGAACTCGAGCAGTCAGTTCGATTCTGGAACGCAGGGCGCGCAGGGCCCGCTCCGACTTCCACTCCTGAAAAAAACCGAAACCGACGGTGGCCCCGGCGGTAATGAAGATGACGGTGGCGTCGGTGAACTCTCGGAGAAAAAAAGAAACCGCGCCGGCGCCGAAAAGAAGCAGGTTCAGGGCCCCGCGGAGTTGTCGCAGAAGAATGGTCGGCGCTCCGACGCGCCGGCGACGGACCAGTTTGTTCGGACCGAAGCGGGCCAGCCGAGCGGCCGCCTCGCGGGCCGAGAGGCCGTCTTCGGTCGAATGAAGCGCGGAGAGCGCTTCGTCTTTGGTCATGGCATGCCAGACGCGAGTCACAAATTGAAAACAAGAAGTATAAAGAGGGCGTAAAACCCAAGCAGAAGCCAGCCTTCAAGATGGCTAACGCGTTTCTGGGCGGAAAGCAAAGCCAGAATGGCCGATGCGGCCAGGAAAAAAAGCAACCCATTACCCAGCGACTCCGGTCCGACGGAGAGCGGCGAAAGAATCGCCGGCAAACCGATAACCAAGGTGGCGTTGATGATATTTGAGCCGAGCACATTGCCCATGGAAATGCCAAAGGCGCGGCGCCGGGCGGCGCTGAGCGAAACCGCCAATTCAGGGAGTGAGGTGCCGGCGGCCAAGGCGAATAAGGCAATGAGCGACGGACTGACTCCGGCGCTTGCTCCGAGCCGGACCACTGATTCCACTGCCGCAACCGAGGAGACGGCCAACACAATGGCAGCGCCGATTATCACTAGGGTTTCAGCAATGACCGAACCGCGGCGCGGCAAAAATCTTTCCAACATGCCCTTCTTTGCATTGCCGATGAGTAAACGGATCGAGATCAAACCCAAAAGTAACGAAAAAAGTCCTTCAAGCCGGGTCACCCGGCCGTCAGAAATTACAAAAGCCAGCGAGACGGCAGTGGCCAAGAGTAAGACCACCCGGCGTGCGTTATCCAGGGTCAGCCGACGGACAAAGAGCGCCGCTGCCCCGACAACCACCGTGGCGTTGAAGATGTTTGAGCCGACAACATTGGCCGCGACGATCTCCGTCGATCCCCGAAGCGCGGCGGCAATTGCCGTGAACAGTTCCGGGAGTGATGTGCCAACCGCCACCACCGTGGCGCCGATGACGAATCCCGGGAGACCCAGCAAAAACGCCAACCGCTCGGCGGCGCGCGTTAATCGGGCGCTGGAAACGACCAAAACCGTCAGTGAGACGACCAGCGTGAAAATCCAAACAAACATAGCCGTAGTGTATCAAAAAAAGCGGCTGGGCGCCGCCTCCAATCCGCGAGATCCATTCCAATCCGCGAGATCCGTGCTTTCAGGGATTCTCCAAAATCGCCCGCGTCAGGCGTTTGCCGGCCTCCACCCCGGGTTGATTGAAGGCATCGATCCCCAGAAGCGATCCGGCAACAGCTGTGGCCTGCATGAAAAACTGCAGAAGCGCGCCTACGGATTCCTCGGAGATCGTCGGTATGAAGATTGTTCCGTTGGGCCGGCCGGCGTCGCGCAGGACCTCGGAGGTGGCCTGCCGCTCGGCATGCATGATCTCCTCAAGGTCAACGCCGGAGAGCGCGCCAGCGGCGAGAATGTCCGGAAAGGCCTTGGGAACGCGGAAGGCGTGCCTAAACTTCCCGGCCTCAACGAAGGTGACAATCTTGTCCGCCGGGCCTTCCATCCACAGTTGGAGCTGGGAGTGCTGGTCCGCCGCGCCCAGCGCCGGATAGGGCGTGGGGCCGACCGCGGCGGTCTTCCCCAGACTCTCGGCCAGAAGCTGGGCGTACCAAACCGAGAGAGTGGAGAGCGCCTCGCCGTAGGGCATAAGAACCGAGACGCGCAAGTCTTTCCTCCAGCCCAGGACCTGAAGCGAAGCGAATTTTTCCGATTGAGAAGGATCGTCAACCTGATTTTTCGCCCCGGCTAGGAGCCGTTCGACATCAATCCCGGCGCAAGCCGCCGGAAACAGGCCGACGCTGGAAAACACGCTAAACCGTCCGCCGACATTTTCAGGCACCGGCAGGACGGCATAACCCTCGCGCTCGGCCATCTCCCGCAAAGCACCGCTCCCTCCGGTAGTGACCACCACCTGTCGGGCGTGCTTTCCCTTCCCTACGGATCTAATCAGCCGTTCGCGGATAACCAAAAACACCGCCAGCACTTCCATGGTCTCGCCGGACTTGGAGACGACGTTGACTGCCGTTTTTTTCAAATCCAGACCGGCCAAGACGTGGGCCACCGCCTCCGGATCGGGATTTCCCAGAAAAGAAACGCACATTCCCCGGCCGGTATCGAGGGCGCGAATGAGCGTCTTGGCTCCCAAGTCCGATCCTCCGATGCCGATGACCAAAAGATCAGAGAATCCCTTTTTGCGAAAATCGCGGGCCAACTCCGCGCAGAGTCCGGCATCGGCCGTCTTATCCGGAAGATCAAAAAAACCCAAAACTCCTGCCCGCCGGCCGCGCTCCATTTCTTCTCTGGCCAGACGGACCCGGGGGGCGAGGGCTTTCAATTCCGACGGCGAAATTCCCCGCTTGCCGGCGGCGCTCTTAAGCATGAAGGTGGAGTCGTAGCGCAAGTGAGTCATAAAGTCATCTTAAGCCGAGGATGACGGCAACAGTCAACGCCGCTCCAGCCAGAACGCTTCCGATGATGATCAGCACCAAGCGGACTATCTGCCGCCGGTGGAAACGCCTGACTGCCGGAATCCTTTGGAACGCCCGGCTCCCGATCTCAAAGGCCCGCTCACGAAACGACGGGGATATGACCCCGATCCCAAAAACGATCATCAGCAGTCCGGGAAGGACGGGCAAGGCCAGCGAGACGATCCCGAGCAAAACCAAGAGAACGCCCAGCGCCTGATAAAATCTTCGGATGATCAAATCTTTCCCCCTCATTAGGTCTTACGCGACGTTTCTTTTTTAAACTGGGACAAAGCCGCCCGCACTGTTTCGGGGGAAATGCCCGAAAGTTTCAGCCCGGAAATCTCCAAATTGGAGATGCCATGCCGCTGAAACTCTTCCATGATCTCGTGGTAATAGCGATGGGTGATGAGATCCTTGGCGTCAGTGTCGCGGCTGCCATCCGCCCACCGCTTGTATTCCCGCTCGGCAATCCACCAGGCCAGCTCATCCCACGTTTCTTCAGCGACAAACGAGTCAATCTCCCGAAGGCAATCCTCGGCAAAACGCTCCCGCTCCCCATCGGTCCAGGTGATCCCGAAACGTTCGGCTTCGTCAAAAAGCCGTTGCTGGAGCCGGGAGATTTCGTCGGCGGCGCGCCCCTTTCGGCCGGAATTCCGCGATAGCAGAAAATCAGCGACAATCACCGACCGCAAAATTTGCTCGTATTCCTCCCTGTCCATCATGACCATTGATGATCCGGTCATAGGCGTTTTGAATCTAAACCAATAACCCCCAGACGCCGAGGAAAAGAGTGAAACCAGTGGCGGCCAGAACCACCGGGATAAGCAGGTCGCGCCACCAGGTTTTGATGAAATTAATCATTTTCGTTTCGAAATTTCTGAACTTTGGGAGTATACAACCACCGGGGGTGGACGGGCAAACTCTATTCGATTGTCCCGGAGATGACCGCGACTTCTTTGCCTGGGACAACGTATTTTAGAAGCCGCGACAGCTCCTCGCGGGCCGCTTTGTTGGCCCGCTCCAGGAGTTCCGGGGACTTGGCAGCGGCCTCGGCCTGTTTAGAGAGTTCGGCGAGCGCCGCGTTGTATCCGTCGTCGTTCTGAAGCAGGCGTTTCAAGAGTCCCTGCTGGTTGCGGACCTCGATGGGCCCGATCAGGCGCGAATTGAAAAGCTTGGCTCCCGGAATGGTTATGGACACTCGCTCCCCTTCAATAGCGACGTCATTCTCCCCGACCGAGGACAGATCCACGCCCAAGTTGACTTCCATCGTTCCCCGGGCGGTGATGGTCTGGCCGAAAAAAATGTCCTTAATGACGCTGCCCGTTGACCGCTCGATGGTTACCGGTTCGTTGAAGACGTAGGTTTGGGTGACCAAAAACCCCTGATCGTGCAGGGCGGTGAGGATAACGCTGGCGTTCACTTTTTCCTCCGCTCTCCCGCCAAAAGCCCGCCACCCAATGTACACTCCGCCGGCCACAAGCAGAACGGCGATGATTGCGCCGGCAAGAAACTTGTTCATACCGCTATTTCTTCTTGGCGAAAGCGACCAGGTAGATGATCTCCAGAATCCCGACAGTGTTCAGGAGAAAAATGGCCACGAACCAACCCAGATGATTCGACCGGCCAGCTCGCCAAAGGGCGATGCCCTTCCAAACCGCACTCCAGACAATCAACGGAAAAAACCACCAGCCAGCCATGGGAAAAGGCAGACCGTAAAAACCGGAGGTCATCATGTTTTGAAAATAATTCATCATATGATTTTACACTATCACGACCGCCGTTTTATTGCTATAATCTGGATATTCATCATCTTACGAAAGGAGGTGACACTTTCATGTACACTTGTTCAACCTGTGGAAGCTCTTCTGAAAAAGAAGCCGGAGTCTGCCATGGAGCCGAACGTCAGACCGCTTGCGATATGTGCGGCCTGGCCAAAAGCTCCTGCGCCTGCTGGTGCTGGATAGTGGGCAAGATACTCATGGCCTTGGGTCTGGTCGCGGCCATCGCCGCCTGGGTCACCGGC
>MGDZ01000026.1 GCA_001791115.1 Candidatus Uhrbacteria bacterium RIFCSPHIGHO2_02_FULL_57_19 | reverse complement strand
TCCGCCGGCGCAGGCCGAGGACTGGACCCCGGCCGCGGTCCTAGCTTCGGCATCACGCAGCGCGGCGGCTACTGACTCCGCGGCCAGCCGCAGTTCGTCCCCGCGCGCTCCGGCTCGAAAATTAACCACCACAAGTCCGCTGATGACCCCAAAAATGGCCATCGAAACCAGCAGCTCCATGAGGGTGAAACCTTTTTTATCCGTCACAAAATCTTTCCCAAATACCAAGCAATCACCTTTTCCCCCAAAAATAGAGTGAATAACCCCCCGGCGGCGAGATAAGTCCCAAAAGGCACCCGGCTCTTCCAGGATTTGCTTCCCACGGCGATCTGTCCCAAACCAACAGAGGCGCCGAGCAGATATGACGAAAAAAGAGCCAGCAGGATGCCCGGCCAGCCGACCAAGGCTCCGAGTAACGCGCCCAGGCGGATGTCTCCCCCGCCGATCCAGGCGCCCCGGCTTACCAGATACTGGAGAAGAAAAAAACAGGCGCCAAAAAGAGCGCCGGCGGTCAATCCGCCGGGACTTTCACCCAAAGCCAGATTCCAGATAAAAAAAACGCCGACAGCCGGAAGCGTGATGGCATCCGGCAAAACCTGGGCGATTAGGTCAATTCCAAAAAGGGCCAACAGGACCGCGATGGCCAGCCAGTCGCGGAAAATGGTGAGCCACAGGCGGCTGTCGGCGGCATCGAGCGGCGTCAAATCTCCGCCCGAACGGACAACAAGGGCAATAACGAACAACGCCGCCGTGGCCAGCTCAACTCCGGGATAGAACCAGCCGATCGCTCCCTGACAATGCCGGCAACGGCCGCGGTTTACAAAAAACGAAACCAGCGGCATCAGGTCCCGCGGAGCGAGCGTGTGCCGGCAGCGCGGGCAGTGCGACCGGCCGCGATGCCAGGGTTCATCAGCGGCCAGACGTGGAATCAGGGCCGTGAGTCCGCTGCCGACGATCAGACCGAAAACAATCGAGAATAAAACGAAAATCATGGGCTCATGTTATCATTTATTAGCCATTCTCTCCACCTAAACCAAAAAACCCGTTCCGCTAAGCGGGACGGGGTTTGAGGCTTGATACTACAAGCAAGTGATACCGTTCGGAGTGGCCGTACAGTTGGGTACGATATTTTCCGGATTTTCTACAGCCGTACTATCTTGCAGTGACCCAGTGTTCCCTTCCAAGGTGAAGGTGATGGTGTAGTAACCGCAACTCGTTCCGGTGTTGCAGTCCGCTCCGCCCTGCGAGGCGAAGCCACTATATTCGTAGGGAACGACCGGACTAGGCGGAGTCGGGGCCGCAGGCACCAGGCCCATATAGATTGTTCCATCGGGATCCGTGGAAACATCGAATCCATCGACAGATTCGAGAACGGCGTAATTTGTGGTTCCCAAATCAGAAGCGGCCGTTTCTCCCGGATACCCATTCTGATCAGCAAAGAACAGCTCCAGCGAGGTCTGAATCTGCTTGATGTCGGAAACCCGCTTAGCGTCCCGCGACTTCTGCCTCGCCGAGTTCAATGCGACAACCGCCAAGGTCGAGAGCAGCCCGATGATGGCGATAACCACCAAGAGTTCGATGAGAGTAAAGCCCTTAAATTGTTTTTTCATCTGCTCTCACCCCCTTTCGGTTGAAGATTCATTTTCGGTTTCGAGTTATCCACAAGCGAACAATAACCATTGTATCAGATTCCGGCTTGATTAAAAAGCCGTGGCAATGCTGTACATGGGCAAGATGACCGCGGCTACGATCAGCCCCACGCCCACGCCCATGACCACCATGATCAGCGGCTCGATCAAACTGACCATGTTGGCCACCAGGTTGTCGATCTCCCGGGTGTAAAACTGGGACAGGCGCTTCAAGACGTCCAAAAGCCGTCCGGTTTCCTCACCCACGGCCATCATCTGCGGCAGCATGCTGGGAACCACGCTGCTCCGGGCGAAAACCACGGTGATTGAACTTCCATCGGCCACCTCCCGCTGGGTTTCCAGAATGATCCTCTTATAAACCTCATTTCCCACCACATCAGCGGCCACGGCCAGTGCCGAAGTGGTGTCCACGCCGCCGGAAAGCAGGGTCTCCATGCTGCGGGTGAAGCGAACCAAAGCAATGCGCCGGAAAAGGCCGCCAAAAACGGGCAGTCTGATCTTGAAACTATCCCAGTAATAACGGCCTTGGGGAGTTTTAATGTAAAACCTAAGGCCGATAAGCGCGGCGGCCGTCCCGATCAGGATCAGCCACCAGTAACTGGACATGAATCCGGAAACGGCCATTAGCGCCCGGGTTGGCGCCGGCAGAGTCGCCCCAGTTTCGGCCAGGACACCGGTAAGTTTGGGAATGACCCAGACCATCAGCACGAAGCCGACGCCGACCAGTCCGGCGACAATGAAGGCCGGATACATCATAGCCCCGCGGATCTTGTTCAACAGGTCGAAATCCTTTTCCTCCTGTTCGGCCAAGTACTCCAGCACTTCGGAGAGCTGTCCGCTGGTTTCACCAGAACGGATCATGTTGACCACGAACTCGGAGAAAGCGTCGGGATGTTCGCCCAGGGCATCGGAAAGTTTCGACCCGGCCTCGACTTCGTCGGCCACGGTAATCAGAATCTCCCGCAGTCGGGGATGCACGGTCTGAGCGGCGGTGGTGCGCAGGGCCGAGACCATGGGAATGTTGGCCGCGGCCAAGACCGAGAGCTGACGGGCGAAAACCACCAGTTCCTTGCGCGGAATTTTGGTCGGCAGGCGCAGTTTAAAACCCAAAATTCCGGGCGCTTCCACCGGCTGGAGGGCCACCTCACGAAAACCGCGCTCGGTGAGCGCGGCGGTAGCCAGGTCTTCGGTGGCGGCCCTAACGATGCCTGATCGCGTTCGGCCCTCGGCATCGCGGGCGGAATAGGTGAATTCCATGCTAGGTCATCTTTAATATCTTCTTGATCTTAGAAACCGTCTCAGACGGAACGAAATGGGCCTTGAGCAGGTAATCCACGGCTCCCAGTTCCAGACCCTTGTCCACGTCTTCCTTCTGCCCCAGGTTGGTGAGCATCACCGTCGGGGTGTCCTTGGTGGCCGGATCCTTTTTTAAGGCCTTGAGGACTTCAAAACCGTCCATCTTGGGCATCAGGATGTCGAGTAGGATGAGATCCGGCTTCGCTTTCTTAGCCAGCTTAATGCCGGCCTCGCCGTCGGCGGCATGGAAAACATCAAAACCCTCGAGGTCCAGCTTGGTGGTGTAGATTCCCGCCAGAAATTCGTCGTCCTCGATGATCAAGACGCGTTTTTTGACGTCCGCCTGTTTTTTACTTTTAGCAACCATAGTCGTCATTCATGGGCAATGCGCAGAACTTCCTCAAAAGTGGTCAGCCCGGCGAGCGCCTTGAGTATACCATCCTGCATTAAGGTCAGCATCCCCTGCCGTTCGGCCTCGCGGTGAATGTCTTCCGGCTTAAATTTCTCCAGAATGATGTTGCGCAGCGGATCGGTAACCTGAAGGATTTCGGCCACCGACAAACGGCCGGAATAGCCGGAATGTCCGCAAGCGTCGCAACCGCTGCCCCTCATGAAAGTCAGTTCTCCTTTGGGCGAGACGCCTGGCGGGAGGTAGGCCGGCGGAATGCCGTCCAGATGTTTTCTCACCGTCTGCTCGAGCTCCTTGGGGACGGATACGCTGGACTTGCAGTCAGAGCAGATTTTGCGCGCCAGCCGCTGGGCGATAACCATGTTTAAGGTGGCCGACAGCAGGAATGGTTCGACATTCAGATCGATCAGCCGTGGGATGACACCAAAGGCGTCGTTGGTGTGGATGGTGGAAAAAATCAAGTGGCCGGTTAAGGCCGCGTGGACGGCCAATTCCCCGGTCTCTCCGTCGCGGATCTCGCCGACCATGATCACGTTGGGGTCCTGGCGGAGCAGGGAGCGCAGACCCGAGGCGAAGGTGTAACCGATCTCCGGCCTGATCTGCGACTGGTTGACCCCGGGAATGAAATATTCCACCGGATCCTCCAGGGTAACGATGTTCCTTCCTTCGGAATTGAGCAGGTTGAGCACGGTGTAGAGCGTGGTCGATTTCCCCGAGCCGGTCGGCCCGGAAATAAGGAACAACCCGTGCGGCTTCTTGATTTCCTTCATGATGATCTCCACGTGCTCCGGCCGGAAACCCAGCATTTCCAGCGTGGGCACGCCGACCGAGGTGTCCAAGACGCGCATGACCACCTTCTCGTTATCAGCCACCGGCAGGGTGGAGATGCGGAAATCAATTGTCTTGCCGTTCAGGTTCTGGGTGATCCGCCCGTCCTGGGGAATGCGCGTTTCGTCGAGCTTGAGATTGGCCAAGACCTTGATGCGGGAGACAACGGCCGAATGGATGTACCCCGGAAGAGTGAGCGCGATGCGCAACACGCCGTCCACGCGATAACGAACGCGAGTCTGCTTTCCCAGCGGTTCGATGTGGATGTCCGAAGCCCCCTGGGCCACCGCCTCGCGCATGATAACCGAAACCATGCGGGAGACCGGGGCTCCTTTGATGATTTCCTCGGGGCGGCCCTTGAGCGCTTCTTCTTTCTTCTCTTCGGGAACGAATTTTTCCTTGGCTACCTCGAGCGCTTTCTCCACTTCCTCGCCAAAGACCTCGTACCCGCGGACGGCCTCTCTGAAGGATTCCTCGGAAATAATGACTGGTTTGAGCGAAAGTTCCTTTGATTCGGCCAGGAATTCCAGGGTTTGGATGGCCTGGGTGTCGGTCGGATCAACCAGACCCACGGACATCTCGTTTCCGACGCGGGCGAAAGCAATGGCCCGAAGCGATTCGGCCGTCTGCTTGGGAATCAGCCCCAGTACAGCCGGCTCGATCTCCGTTTCGCGCAGATCGGCGTAGGAGACGCCTATAAGCGCGGCCCGAGCCTGAGCCAGTGACTCGTCGGATACCTCGGCCGAACGGATAATTTCCATCTGGCGGGCCGGCTCGGCTTCGATCTGGGCTTTGAGATCTACATATTGCGTGTCAGAGATGGCCTGGTCCTTGAGCAGTATGTCCAGCAGGGTTGGCATAATTCTATCTGACCGTTGTCGTCGCGGCACGTTTGGTTTCAGGTACGACAAAAGGGTTGGAGTTGCCCACCTTACCCGCTTGCACCGGCAGGCCGCGCGGGGCTATCAGGCCCTGGAAGCGAGGGTCGCTGAAAATTGCCGTGTCCAGAGTCGGAACGACGGCCGGTTTGGGCGCTTCCGGCGCGGCCCCACCGCGAAGAAGAGACCGTCCGATCGTGAGAACCAGAATGATTCCAATGGCCACGGCCAGGAGCACGACGAGCATTGTTTTATCGCGTTTGGAGAGAGTCATTGAATTATCCCTTAACGCGCTGCCCGCATGTAGGTGCGGATGCTGATGGCGTAGGAAGCGGCCCGGGGAGAAAAAGCCAGGCCGGTTACGTCCATCAAACGCAGGTTGTTTTCGATTGCTCGAAGAAAGGCCTTGAGCCGGGAGTAGTCGCCTCCGGCCACAGTGACTCCCATATCCACTGGAAAAACGCCGGGAATCCCGGCCAGCGGGTCCCTCCTCGGTGAAATGTCAATGGCCGTGAGCTGCATGCCGGAATTTTTGGCCAATCCGTCAATAGTGACCAACAGTCCGGGCTGATCGGCATCAATAGGAAGCGCCAGTTGCAGCTTTTGCTCGAACTCCTTGCCGAGCTTGTCAAAGGCGGCGCGGGCCGACTCCAGAGTTCGCAGATTTTCTTTTAACCCGTCCCTCTGGACGATTCTGCTGCGGACATCGTAGGGACCGCCGTTCCGGTAAGAACGGACCAGCGGCAGAACCACCAGCGGTATTCCGATGCCGACTATCAGAAGAAAAATGGCGACGGCCAGCCCTTTGGTGGGGCGGAATCGAAAAGCCGAGGGCTTCTGTTTTGGCCGAGCGATGGGTTTGGACGCGGCGGGCACAGGCATATTAATCTTTGGATAGCTTGACCGCTTCCGGCCTTAGGATCAGTGAAACCGAGAAACTGACAGCGCTAACCTCGCCAGTAGCCGCCAGTTGGGCCGCGACCGATTGGATTTTGGCCGACTCAACGCCAGGCGATTCTCTAAAGGCCACGATCTGTCGGGCCACGTCGGAAAAATCCGGCGCCGCGGCCTGAAGAGAGAAACCCCTTTCGCCTTCGGTGGACAGCTGGAGATAGGAAACTTCCGGTAGAGTGGCCCGCTCAATCGCGGCAAAGGCCGCGGAAAGAGAACGGTGGCCCTCGATGAGGGCGGCCAGGGATTTGACCGTGCGCTCAGTGTCGCGCGCCGCCGAAAGATACTGCTCGACCTCTCTGGTTTTAGAGGTCAAACCCATGATCTCCGCTTCCAGATCGCGGATGGCCAGCGCTCGCTCTCTGCCCAACACGCGCAAAACCGCGGTGGGCAGGCCGACGGCTAAAATTCCGAGAATTATCGCCAGAATTACCGCCCGGCGGCCAGCGCCTTCGGCTTCTCCCGGAGCCCCTTCGCTGGGAATAAGTGAAACGCGCAAAATCGGCGCCTCCCGACGCGGTGGAGCAGTTTTGAGTGCCGGCTTGGGCGGAGGCGGCGCCGTTTTTTTTCCATTACCATTACCGTTCTTTTTTGGAGAGGGCGGCGGGACCGGAGCCGGCGGTCTGGGACGCTCGGCTGGCGGACGCAAAACCGGCGTCAGCTTGGGGGGCGACGCGGGTACGGGACGCGGCGGAGGAGGCGGAGGCGCCTGCGGAGGCGGGGCGGAGAGGGCAACCGGCTCTTGCTTGAATATTACTCTCCGCTTCCTTTCCTCCTCCTCTTTTTTTCGCATTTCCTCCGGCAGGAGACTGATGTCCATAATTTATTCAATATCCCGCATGGCCAAACCAACGGCTACGGCAAAACGCGGACCGATAATCTCCAGCTGTGGCCGCAGTTCCGTGGGATAAATCACCCGGGCCCAGGGATCTCCGAGGTAGGCCTTGACTCCCAGAACTTCCTGAAGATAGTCGGTGACCCGCGGAAGCAGTGCCGATCCGCCGGTAACCACTACCTTTTCCACCGAAGCCGCGCCCGGGCGCTGGCTGCTGAAAAGATTGACTAAATAACGCATCTCATTGCCCAAGTTCGCCATGAGCGGTTCCAGAACTTTGGGAACGCCCCGTTCCGGAAGAATGGCCGAAAGCGCTCCCACGTCGGCCTTCATCTGCTCGGCGGCCGACAAAGAAGCGCCTAGCGCGTTTCCGATGGCTTTAGTGAAAGACAAGCCGCCGAGATCAATGGACCGCGAAAGATAAGGAATCCCGTTTTCTACCAGAATGATGTTGGTGCGCACCGCGCCGATGTCCACGATCATGGTGGTGGCCCGGTCGCGGCCGACGAGCGATCGGATCAGGGCAAAGGCCTCGGTCTCGAGCGAGATCAGTTCCAGCCCGGCGCGTTTGGCGACGTCAATGTACTTCTGGACCAGCTTCTTGGGGGCGCCGGTAAGCAGAACCTGCGTCCATTTGCCGGCTGGATTCCCGGCCGGCGCCGGGCCTTTGGGAGCCGACGAAACCTCGCCCAAAACCTTCCAATCTAAAATCATTTCTTCCAGCGGAATCGGGATTAGTTTTTTGGCCTGAATCTCGATGGCGGCCTTTAACTCTTTTCCGGCTGCTGCCGGAACGCTCAAAATCGAGGAAAAAACTCCGGCCACCGGTAGAGCGGAAACGGCCCGCCTGCTCCGCGCCTTGGACCTGGCCACCATGGATTTGACCAGATCAGCCGTGACCTCGGGCGTGTCCAATGGATTGGCCGCCATCTCCTCCGGCCCGCGCTCGGTGAAGGCATAGGTGACAAGTTTGGCACGACCCTTGTCATTCTGCAGTTCGACCAGCTTGAAACCGCCCGAGCCGATATCCACGCCCAGGTAGCTTTTCGCGGATTGTTTGCCGAAAAGAGCCATAATGATGATTTATTATACCACAGTCGCGATCAGGGTGCCGTAGAGCGGATCTCCGGCAGGCCTTTGGTGATATCCGAGAGGCCCGGCGGAGGATTGATGCCGGCGCGACCGTCATAGCGGACTTCTTCCGAGGCGTTCACCGGATCGATGGTTGTCCGCTCCAGGAGGAAGGAGCGGGCCACCATGGCACCGCTCACCCGAAGCGGGTTGGCTCCAGCCCCAGTACTGACCACTCCCTCGGCATAAAAGATACCGGCCGCGGTGTTAACCGAAGGGTCTATGCTGATGTTTCCATTGTTTCCCGATTCGTCGTTCAAAACCAGCCAACCCACTGAAGCCAGGTTGGAAAAAGCGGAGACCGGGGCCGCCACGTAGGAAGTGTCGTTAGCCAGTCGCAGGTTGCCGACAATGACGATGGTCCCGGTGCCGGAAATGCCGAGGGCCCCGTTTTTCCAGATCACCGGACCAGCGGTACTCACCTCTCCCCCGCCTTCGTAGAGATAAATTTTGCCGGCCAGAATGTCCGGAACCTCGTTTAGATTGTTGATGATTTTCACCGGGCCGTAGGTGCCAGCGCGAATGCCAGCTAAGTCCAGACGGCCGAGAATGTTGGCGTAACCGCTCGAGGCTCGGGGCAGAGCCACTTGCTCGGCCGGAAGCGGCGGCGCCTGGCAGCCACCGGCTGGATCGCTCCGAAAATTTATCACGCCTCCAGCGGCCGAGAGCAGGCAATAGGTGGCGTTGACCTGGCCTTGAGGCGGAGGATTCTGAGCGCGAATCTCGCCGGTGGAGTAGATGTCCTGGAAAAAGGTTTTGATCCAGGGGAAAATGGTTTCGATGCAATTCTGGATGCCATTGATGTCCGGAGGACATTGATCATCTTCCAGGCATGACTGAGTTTCGAGTGTTTCGCATTTTCCTGTGCACTGAATATCACAGTCGTCATCAAAGCAATCAGTTCCTCCTTCCATGTCATTATTAATCTCATCATTACAAATCGTCTCGGTTACAGGACAATTGGGATCACCGATGCAATCCGTGTCCAGACAATCAACGCCGGTTAGTGGGGCATTGTCGTAGTTCCCAAAACCGTCATCAAAATCGTTATCCACTCCGTCAAAACAATTGACCAACGGCGTTTCGGCGTTCAGACAACCAGAGGCAGGCACATGCCAGCAAGTGGTCGGATCGGCGCAGTCAATCAAACCATCGCCGTCGTTGTCAATGGTATCCGTGCAATTGATCAGTCCGGCCTCCTCCCCGCAGATTCCTCCGCCCGGACCCGGCTGCCCCAGACAATCCGGATCGGCGCAATCAAAAAGCCCGTCAGCGTCACCATCCAAGCCATCGGCGCAGTTTGTTTCGACAGTGACCACGCTGGCCCAGGAAAAATCAAACCACCCCAGGCCGCTGCCGTCGGCGTTCCCATTCCAGGCCCAGCCGGAAACTACCCCGATGTCACGGTTGATGTTCACCGCGTAATCCAGACAGCCGGGATTTGAATCGCTGCAATTCAGAGCCACCCAACCGCCGGCGCCCAGGGTGAGGATATTAGCCCAGCCGTGGGCGTCGTGGGTTACCGGATCGACATTGGCGTAAGCCGGAAGGCCCTCCGGGGTGATGCCACCGCAGGTCTCCCCAAAACACATCCAACCGACGTTCTGCGACCAGCCATAACCCACGAGCCGGTTGTCGGCGGTAAGATCCACGCCGTAGTTGATCACCCCGCAAGTTCCAGCAGAGACGCAGTTCATGGATATCCAACCGACATCGTCATTCCACACCCAGCCGCGCAGGTCGTCGTCAGTGCCGGCAGCCGCCGGAAACGCCAAAAACAGCAACCCTAAACTAAGGGCGGCTCCGGCAATGAATCCGATCCGTTCTTTTCCCCTCATGCCGTTTATTATAACACAAAAAAACTTGGACGAGGCTTAGCCTCGTCCAGCGTCCAGATGCCGATCAATGGCTTCGTTTACCAGCCGGTCCGCTTCCTTGTTCCGTTCGCGCGGAACATGGCGATAGGTCACTTTTTTGAAATCCAAAGAAAGATTCCAGGCGCGGACAAAATGCGGCTGGAGATCCTTATTCTTCACCTTATACTCCCGATTCAGCTGTTTGATGACGAGCTCGGAGTCCGAGCGCAGTTCCACCTCTTCCGCGCCGAGTTCCTTCGCGTGCTCGAGCGCGTCCACCACTGCCCGCCACTCGGCCTGATTGTTGGTGGTCTGTCCCAAAAATCGGGAATGGCGTTTCAAAACCTTCCCGGTTTCCGCGTCCTCGATATAAACGCCCAACCCCGCGGGCCCGGGATTTCCCCGCGCACCGCCGTCCGTAAAGATAATAATTTTCTTAGGCATCTGATTTCTTCAAATCAACAAGTTTGAGCTCGAGTTCGCGATTCCCATTCCATTCATTGACTCCCACGGTGAATACCGCGTCTATTCTATCACCTGGAACGAGGCGCTGGCACCACTCGCCGCAATTAAATCCGATCATCTTGCGCGGTCCTTTGCCGCCCGATGCTCGGAGACGCAAATGTTTTCCGTCGGCGCCTACGGGATCCGCGGATTCGACGCGCAGCCCCCGGGCCAGATATTTTGGTTCCGGATTTCCCATTCCGAACGGCTCGAGCTTCGAAAGCGTTTCATAAAGTTCCCAGGTTATCTCATCAATGGAGGTTTCCGTGTCGATGGTGATAGACGGCACGAGTTCTATTCCCCGAAGCGCCTCGTCGGCGCAGGCCCGGAAGCGCGTTTTAAATTTTTCAAGTTTCGACGCTTCGATAGTCATCCCAGCCGCCTGCGGATGCCCGCCGAATTTGGCCAGGAGCTCGGGCATTGTCCGAAACGCGGCCATAATGTCGAACTCGGGGATGCTCCGCGCCGAACCGGTGAACTCGCCGTCGCGGTCAGCCAGCACCACGGTCGGACGATAGAACTGGTCAGCAAGTTTTCCGGCCACCAGTCCGACCAAGCCGAGCGGCCAGCCTCGGCCGGCGACGACGATAGCCGGGCCTTGATCGTGCTTGGCGGCCAGTATCTTAGCCCGCGCCTCTTCGACAATACGCCCTGTTTCGCCCTGCCGCGCGGTGTTGTTCTCGCCAAGTTCTTCTGCGAGACGCTTTGCCTCATCTCTATCATCTGTAGTCAGCAGTTTGAAGGCCGTATTAGCATGACTCATGCGTCCGGCGGCGTTGATGCGCGGAGCAATTTGAAATCCGATCGAGAATGTGTCGAGCTGGCGATTGCTGTTTCGGGATGACACGCCTGCCGCAAGATCAATAAGTGCTTTAAGCCCAACTCGTCGAGTCTTGTTCAAGACGATCAAACCATATTTCACGATAGTGCGCGTCTCCCCTTGAAGCGGCACCATGTCAGCAACGCTTGAGATGGCCACGAGGTCCAGCAGCCACTTCTCAAAGCCGGAATCCAGGTCCTTGCCGAGACGACGGATGAGCGCCTGCGCCAACTTGAACGCCACGCCGCCTCCGGAAAGCCCTTTCCACGGATACGTCTCGCCCGTAATGAGCGGGTGGAGAATCGCGTGCGCCCGAGGAAGTTCCGACGGAATCGTATGGTGGTCGGTAATGATAGTATCGATGCCGAGACCGTTGCCTTTGGCGATTTCCTTCACGTTCGATATTCCGCAATCGCAGGTGACAATGATCTTGGCGCCTTCGCCGGCCAGATGCTCCACGGTCCGTTCGTTCAGGCCATATCCGTCCGTCTCGCGATGCGGAAGGAAGACATCCACCTTGGCTCCCAAGGCCCGGAGAGTCGTCCAGAGGATCACCGAAGCGCACACCCCGTCGGCGTCGTAATCGCCGTGAATGACGATCTTCTCTTTTGACTCGATCGCGCTCCGCAATCGTTCCACCGCTCGTTCCATGTCCTTAAACAAAAACGGATCGTGCAGATCCGCCGCGTAATCAGGATTAAGGAATTCGTCAATCGCCTCCTGGGTGGTCAAGCCGCGGTTCCACAGAAGCTGCAGCAAAAGCGGCGGCAGTTCCGGAAACCGACTGCGCTCCTCATTGGTGACAGGCGACGCGACAAGCCAGCGACGGTTCATATTCTAGAATCCGCCGCCGAACCCGGGCGCAACCGTCCAGACAATCATCATCAACGCCACCAACGCTGAGAAAAAAAGCCAGACCCACTTTCGGATGTGTTTGCGCTTCAATTTCATACTATCCACTATAACCTATCCCCTATACCCTATCTTTTGAGCACGGCCAAATACGCCTCGGTCGGAATCTCCACGCTCCCCCGGCCCATCATTTTTTTCTTTCCCTTTTTCTGCTTTTCCAGAAGCTTCATCTTGCGGGTCACGTCGCCGCCGTAAAGTTTGGCCAAAACGTCTTTCCGGAGCGCCGGCACCCGCTCGGCCGCGATGATTTTTCCTCCGATGGCCGCCTGAAGTTTGATTTCGAATTGTTGCTTGGGAATTGATTCCTTGAGCCGTTCGACGATGTTCCGGCCGATCCGCTGGGCATCCTCCTCCCAAACCAGGGTCGACAGCGCTTCCACCGGTTCCTCGGCTACCAGCACATCGAGCCGGACAATCTCCGCTTCCCTATATCCCAACAGTTCGTAATTCATCGAGGCAAAACCGGACGACACCGATTTCAGTTTATCGTAAAAATCCACCAAGATCGATGATAGCGGAATTTCAAAATGCAGGATGGCCCGGCCGTCGGACTCGCCTCCACCCAGATATTCAGTGTTCACGTACAGCCCCCGGCTCCCGGCAGCCAACTGCATCACTCCTCCCAAAAATTGTTTCGGTGTGACCACGTCGAGCTTGACCCAGGGTTCCTCAATGCGCAGAACGCGCGTCTTATCGGGCAGGTCGGCGGGAGATTTGATGATTGTCTCCCTGCCGTCGGTCTGAAACACCCTGTAGGCCACCGAGGGCGTGGTCACCACCAGTTCCAGATTGTGTTCGCGACGGAGACGCTCCTGAACGATTTCCAGATGGAGCAGGCCGAGCAGTCCGATGCGGAAGCCGAACCCCAGCGCGCCGGAGCGCTCCGGCTCGAAGATGAGCGACGAGTCTGAGAGCCGCAGCTTCAGCATGGCCTCGCGCAGGCGTTCGAAATCAGATCCTTCCTTGGGGAAGATGCCGGCAAAGACCATTGGTTTGACCTCGCGGTATCCGGGAAGCGGCTCGACCGCTCCCGCGCCCGCCGCGATGATGGTGTCGCCGACCCTAACGGTGTCGATCTCTTTATGTCCCGTGACCACATACCCGATCTCACCAGCCGCAAGCGAATCCCCTGTCACAAATTGCGGACGGAAGTAGCCGACCTCGAGCGCCTCCCCGGCGGCTCCGGTGGCGCGCATGACGATTTTTTCTCCGCGCTTGATGGCGCCGTCCACCACGCGCACGAAGGCAATGACGCCTTTGAATTCGTCGTAGGTCGAATCGAAAATGAGAGCGCGGAACGGCGAGGAATCTTTCCCTCTCGGCGGCGGAACCCGTGAGACGACCGCCTCAAGAATCTCCGGAACCCCGGCGCCGGTTTTGCCCGACGCGAGCATGACGTCGCCAGGCTCGCACCCCACGAGCGCGACGATTTCTTTCCGCGTCCGCTCGACGTCCGCGTTCGGCAAGTCGATTTTATTGACTACCGGAATGATGGCCAGGTTCTGTTCGATCGCCAGGTACAGGTTGGCGATGGTCTGGGCCTGCACTCCCTGCGTCGCGTCAACGAGCAAAACCGCTCCCTCAACCGCGGCCAACGACCGCGACACCTCGTAGGTGAAGTCCACGTGCCCGGGCGTATCTATGAGATTCAAGACGTGACCGTTGTAGTCCATCCGCGCCGGCGCGAGCTTGATGGTGATCCCCCGCTCCCGCTCGAGCTCCATCTGATCCAGCATCTGCTCCTTCATCTTCCGCTTCTCTACCGTTCCGGTGATTTCCAAAAGACGATCCGCGAGCGTGGATTTCCCGTGATCGATATGGGCAATAATGCAGAAATTTCTTATTTTGGACTGTTCCATATTATTTTGCCCATATCGATCGGGAAGGGGTCGGGAAACGGGAGTTTCCCGTGGCGGAAATACTAAAACCGAGGGGTTTTAGAGAGCCGCGAGCGCGCAAGTCGCGAGCGGCGAGAGAGATATGCGCGATGATGCAAAAGTTGCGAATGCGTGATTGGTCCATGATGAATGCGATTGTATCCGTTTCTCGATAAAAAAAGAAGCCCGACGGTTCGGGCTCGTTCTTAGAGAATCCTTCGACTCACGCGATAGAGATTTCTCTCTTGCCGTGTGCCGAAGATGATGTGAGCGCCCTCGACGTGGAGCGAGAAGATCTGGTCGTAGGGTTTCGACTGATCGGCACCCCAGACGACCATCTCCTCACTTCCGCGCCTCGCTCGGTAGAGCGGTTTGTCTCCCGCGCCAACGAGGTCGCTCACATCATCAAAGAACGCCGGCTCACCCTCCCCCCACGCGACGAACAGTTTTCCGTTGCGATCCTCTGCGAAAAACGGATGCTCGAGGACGTGAATGAACTCACCCGCCTCCGGACCTCGTCGCCGCACTGGTTCTGTCCTGTCTTGTCCGTGCAGCTCCAGTTCGTGCTGAACTCTGACCTGATCAAGAAGACCGCTGTTCTCACGATACAACTCTACTTCCGTTCGGAAACGAGGACCCTCATCTCTCCCATGAACAGTGAAACAGCTTGACCCGCGCGTGGCGACGTAGAACGGTTCGCCTTCGAAGAGATACAGCTCTTTCACGTCGTCGTAGAGTCTTCCCTCGTGATCACCGCGGACGACGACCCGACCACAATCCCGCGCGGCGCGGAACAGCACCTGCCGTCCATCGAAGATGATCTCATCAACGAATTCGTAGGCAGGCGAGCGTTCCTCGGCAAAGACGACTCTCCACTCATTTCCCATTCGCGCGGCGTAGAGCGGTTTGCTTCCCGCGAGCGAGAGGCTGCGAAACTCATCACACGCGAGGATTCGCCCGATGGCCTGCTCATTCCATACCACGACCGATTCCTGTGTCATCATGTCTCCCGTGAGGTTCTGGTGCGATCGCGGAGTGGTGACCCTAGTGCAATTCGATGATGATGTCAAGGGAACCCTACAACTCCTCCGTCTCGGTGATGCCGAGGGGTTTGGGGAGGCGGAAGAGTTTGCGGCGAAGGGATGAGAGAAAGACGGCCGTCTCCTCGGTGCGGAGGAAAAGCGAGATGCCGAAGAAGGCGAAGATGCCGATGGCCGCAGCGACGGTTGTCTGGTAGAGCAGTCCCATGAAGGTGCGGTCCGAAGCCAATCCTTCGGCGACATACAGGCCGGCATAGGTGGCCAAGGCGGCGAACAAGGATGAGGCACCGATTTTGACGAAAGCGACAGCGATGCGCCAGCCGTCGAAATGCTTCATCTTCCGGCGAAGGATGAAAGCCAAGACGATCGCCTGGACCAAGGCCGCCACAGAAAAGGCCAGTGGAAGCGCCAGCATGCGGATATCGGCGATCCCCTGCAGCCGAAGAAGACCCTGAAGCGCTGTCACCGGCTCGACCGCCTGCCTGCCGGCAGGCAGGTCGCGCGCCAGCCATCCCAGGAATCCGTAAGCGGCGGCGACGTTGGCGATCATCGAGACTCCCGAGACAGCCACCGGTGTCCAGGTGTTCTTCAAGGCGTAGAACGACCGCGAGAGGAGCGGCGTCAGCCCCTGAAAAACGAGGGTGAGCGCGAAGAGAGCCAGCGCCGCGGCCGCGAGACGCGTATCATCCCAGGATATCTGCCTAGTGCCGATGATCAGCCGGACAACTTGAGCCCTTAGAACCACGGTCATGGCCGAGATCGGCAGAAGAAAGAAAAGAATCTGGCGGGCTGTGGAGGAAAAGGCCTGCAGAAAGTCGCTTTTGGACTTCCGCGCCGCGGCCGCGGAAAGCGCCGGAAAAGCAGCCACGGCAAAGGGAATGCCGAACACGCCGAGTGCGACCATTTCGATGTTAGTCGCGAGATTGAACAAGGCAACCGATCCGACCGCCAGCGTCGAGCCGATGATCGTTCCGACCAAAAGCGATATCTGGGTGATGTCAATGCCAAAAATTCGGGGAAGAAAAAGGCGACCGATCTCCCGCACGCCGCGATGCGTGAAATCGAGCGCCATCTTGAATCTGAAACCCAGGGAGGCGGCCACTGGAATCTGGACAAGCGCGTGCAGGCCAGCGCCAACAACAACGCCCAACGCCACGCCGTGAATCCCGTAGCGCGGCGCGAGAAAAACGATCCCGCCGATAATCGAGGCGTTGTAGAGAAGCGGCGCCAGGGACAGTACCAAAAATCGCCGGAACGAAGTCAGAATTCCGCCAAAAACCGCGGAGATCGAGAATAAAAACGGCGAGAGCAGCATGAGACGCGTGAGGTCGCTGGCAAGTTCGAGCTTTTCGCCGTCGAATCCGGGGGCCACCAGGCGCACGAGCCCTGGGGTCGCGGCGTAGAGAACGACCGACAACCCGCCCATCACCAGAATGGTGATGTTCAGAACCGAGGCGGCGATCCTCCAGGCCTCATTCCGCTTTTCCTCAAGATAAACAGTGAACACGGGTATGAAGGCCGCTGACAACGTTCCCAAAATGAGCAGGTTGAATAAAAAATTGGGAATCTGAAAGGCCGCGTAGTACGCGTCGAGGGTATCCCCCACTCCAAAGGTTCCGACCAGCAAGCGTTCGCGGACAACCCCGAGCAGACGCGACAGCAAAGACGACGCCCCAATAAGGAGCGCCGCCGCAGTGATGGTCTTCTGCTCAGCGGACAAAATCTTGAGCATGGCCGCATCGTTTTTACAGACTTCCTTTCGCCTTTCGTTTCTCCAAAACTCGCGCCGTAACGATGGCCCCGAGTCCCAAGGCAACAATCGCCCCCACCAAAATCCACAAAGTCGGATTTTCGGGGTTGAAGAAAGAAATAGCAATCTTCACTTGGTCTCTGGCTGATGTGCCGGAGGTGTCGGTCACCTCGAGCGTTACCAGATATTTGCCCGGACGGCGATAGCGGTGGGTTATTTTGCGTTCGGCCGAGGTCTCATCGTCGCCGAAACGCCAGAGAACGGTAATGTCCCCCACCCCCTCGAGCGAAGTGGCCTCGAATTCGTAGACATTCCAGGCCTTGCGGCGGTAGAGAACCGAGGCAATGGCCGGAACGGTGATACGGAAGGCGCTTTCCTCGATCTTGGGAGTTTCCTCGGCAGTTGTCGCCGCCGGGGCAGGAATTTCCGCAGGGACATTTACGGCCGGCGATTGTTCGGCCGGGGGTTCAGCCGCTGGCTCTGGGGAAGACGGCTGTTCAGCCGGCGGAGGTGGTGGGGGCGGGGGCGGCGGAGCCGAGGATCTGGTCGGATCAGTCGGATAGAGATCCTGGCCGTCAGCCACCCCGTCGCCGTCCGAGTCAGGATTAGTCGGACTGGTCCCCTGAGCCCCTTCAGAGGCGTCAGGAATCCCGTCATTGTCATCATCGGCATCGCAAGCGTCCCCTTGTCCATCACCGTCGGTATCCAGCTGATTGGCATTGACGACAGACGGACAATTGTCTTGCGGATCGGCCACCCCGTCGCCGTCGGCGTCAACTATGGGGGTATACATCGATGAAACGGCGACGTCATTTGCCGGATTCTGATCCTGCGGACTGGTGCCGCGGATTTCGGCCCGGATGTTGAAGGCCGTCTGAGGAACGACGAAATCCACCCAGGCCTCCTCCTCAGCCCCGCTGGCCCTAACCGATACTACCTGCGAGTCGCCGATGATTTGCTCGGATTGAAAAAAACTAAGGAAGCCGAAGACGTCGGCTGTCCCCTCATTATGGATCCGACCGTAGACACGAACCGACTCTCCAGCAATCAGCTGATCGGCGGGCCTGGAAAAAAAGATATCCGAGGTGCGAATGCCCAAGTCGTACTGAATCTGCTGGGCCCCGGCCGGCAGTGCCAATAATACGCTGACAAAAAGCGCCGTCAGAAAACTGAGAAAACTTTTTTTCATAGTTCCTGCCTGCCGACAGGCAGGCGACAAGCTAACTACGAACCTCAAAAAAAACGCCTGACTGATTCCCTGATCCTCCGCCGATGATTATAAACCCCCTTCCTGTATCCGAACCGGTAGCGGAACAAATCGGTGTACACCGGTCCGAAAGTTCTCATGTAAAGTTCGGCCAGCACGTACTTGGCAATCACGTTGAATCGCCCGTCGCGCTCAAACCTTCTCACTGAAACCGGCAGCGTCCGCGAACGCAGAATCCGGAAACGGCCGATGTCAGCGGCTCTGGTTGTCAGATCGTGGTCCTCGGCCAGCATGATCTTTTCGTCAAACCCCCGAATCGCCTCAAAAACCGACTTCCTGATGAGAATAAAAAATCCCGGCGCGTGGGGAAACAGCCACTGGCTGCTGGTGACGAAAACATTGAAAACCCAATGGAAAAAACGGTCGCGGGGGTCGTCGGTCATCGGATCTATGCGGCAAGTAGCCACCTCCAGCCGACGGCCCCTAAACTCCCGGAGCACATCCGACAGAAAACTCTTGTCCGGCAGGATGACATCCGCGTCCAAAAAGAGAAGCGTCTCTCCGCTGGCCGCGGCGGCTCCGTGATTCCTGCCCATTGCCGGAGGTCCGCCTTCCACGACCTGACAGCCGTAGGCAACGGCAATCTCCCTGGTCTGATCCGTTGACTTGGCGTCGGCCACGATCACCTCAAAATCTCGGTAGGTCTGGTTTTCGAGGGATTTAAGCAGCGCCGGCAGGAAGTCCTCCTCGTTATATGTGGGGATGATGATCGAAAGCATCTAACCTTACGATAGCAAAAACCGGACCTTTCGACAACCGAACAGGACATGGTAGACTCACACCTGACACTAAGTGACTATGACAAAAACTCCTTACAACAAACTCATCCGCGACAAAATACCCGAGGTGCTGGCCAGACAAGACAAGGCCGCCGAGACCAGCGTGCTCGACGTCCCGGAATACAAACGGCGCCTGCTTCTCAAACTCGTCGAGGAGGCCCAGGAACTGGCCCACGCCGGATCAGAAAAATTCGTCGATGAACTGGCCGACGTCAAAGAAGTGTGCAGGGCCATACTCATCGCCTTCGGTATCAGCGAGGAAGATCTGGAGCGCGTCCGCATTGCCAAGCGCGCCGAACGCGGCGGCTTCGACAAACGACTCTTACTCACTGCGGTCACCGAACCCGACGCGTAATCTATGAAATCAGGTTTTGCCGTTCTCGTCGGCCGCTCCAATGTCGGGAAATCCACGCTCTTGAACGCTTTGGTCGGAACCAAGGTGGCCATCACCTCGCCGAAACCGCAAACTACGCGCCACCAGGTCCACGGCATCGTCACCGACCCCCGTGGACAGATCGTCTTCGTGGACACGCCCGGGGTCTTCGAACAGGCCCATAACCGGCTCACCAAACAACTCAACGACACCGCCCGCTCCGCGCTCTCGGGCGTTGACGTCATCATCTATGTCGCCGATCCGACCCGCGCCGTCGGCAACGAGGAACACATCCTGCTCCGCATGGTCGAAAAGACCCGTCAGCCGAAAATTCTGGCCATCAACAAAACCGACGTCCGCAATCCGCCGTTCATCTCAGAATACCGCGATCTCGGCGACCGCTTCGGACTCATCATCGAGATCTCCGCCCTCCGCAAGCGCGCGCTCAAAGATCTTATCTCCGCCGTCTTCGAGCGTCTTCCCGAAGGCGACCCCTACTACCCGGAATTCCAGTTTTCAAACCTCGAGCATCGCTTTTGGCTTTCGGAAGTCATTCGCGAAAAGGTCTTCGTCCAGATGGGCGCGGAGATTCCTTACTCCACCGCGGTCGAAATCGAGGAGATCGAGGAGCGGAAATCCGGCAGTGCAGCTCCGGTGCGTTACATCAAAGCCGTCATCCTCACCACCAATCCGAAACACAAACAGATGCTCATCGGCAGCGGAGCGCGCAAAATCAAGGAAATCGGCTGGGCGGCCCGCAAGGAGCTGGAGGCGATACTCGACACCAAGATATTCCTTGACCTGCGGGTTGAGGTTGACGAACGCTGGATGGACCGGCTGGCCGGACCGGAACCAAAATGATAAACTTCCTGCCTGCCGGAAGGCAGGTCGTTACGAAAGCGAATTTTGCAGAGGTCCCTGAAGTATGGCCAGGATTCCGCAATCAAAAGGTGCGACGAAGGTGATCGTTCCCGGCGCCCGATCGGTGTATCCGGAACGGAACCAGCATCCGCTGACCTACGACTTCCGTCAGGATTTCTCCTGGCGCATCTTCCGTATCATGGCCGAGTTCATCGAGGGCTTCCAGTTCCTGGCCGACCTCAAGCGCGAAGTGACCTTCTTCGGCTCGGCGCGCTTTTCCGAAAAGAACAAACACTGTCAGGACGCCTACCGCCTGGCCAAGATGCTGGGAAAAGAAGGTTTCACCATCATCACCGGCGGCGGTCCGGGCATCATGGAAGCGGCCAATCATGGAGCTTATGACGCCGGAGCCGAATCTGTGGGCTTGAACATCCAACTCCCCCGCGAACAGCGCATCAATCCTTACGTCAAGAAGGCCATCGGCTTCTATTATTTCTTCACCCGCAAGGTGATGCTCTCGGCCTCAGCCCAGGCCTATGTTTTCTTCCCCGGCGGCTTCGGTACCCTGGACGAGTTCTTTGAATTGGTGATGCTCATCCAGACCAAAAAAATGCCGCCCATACCCATCATCTGCGTCGGCAAGGATTTTTGGGGGACGCTCACCGGCTGGATCTACAACCACGTCTACAAACAGCACCACGCCATCGACCGGGAAGAGCTGAAAATCATCACTCTGGTGGAAAGCGTTGACGAGGCCTTTGAAATCTTGAAAAAATCGAAAGAGCGGCTCTATGGCTGAGACGCTGATCCCGCGGATTTGCACTGATTCCGCCGACGCGCGAACTATCTGAAAACCCCGCCTGGCTAGACGGGGTTTGTTAATTCCTGCGTCCTCTTTTAAGTTCCTGACGGAGTGCTGAGAGCGGCGTCGCGAGCGGCCTTGGCGGCGTCGAGTGCGGCCTTGAAATCGCTCTGAGCCTTATCCAGCGCGGCCTTGAAGGTTTCCCGGGCGGTCTTGTGGCTGGCGACAAAGGCGTCCTGAGCCGCTTGCGAGGCGGTCTTGAAGACATCCCGGGCCGCATTCACCGAGGTCTTAAACGCGTCCCTGGCGGCCTTGAGTTGTTCAGGCGTGGTGGCCGCGCAGGCGGCTGTCTTGGCCGTTGCCACGGCGGCGTCTACGGCGCTCTTGCGCGTGGAGAGAGCCGCGTCAACGGCGCTCTTCCTGGTGCTCACGGCGGCGTCAATGGTCTCACGGCGGGCTTTGAGAGCCGCGTCAACCGCGGCGCGGCGCGCGGCCAGAGCCGCGTCAACCGCGGCGCGATAGGCGTCACGAGCTGCCTTCTGCGCGTCGGTAAGAGTCTTTTCGTCCACCTTGGCCCGGCGCGCGGCCAGCTTGGCGGCCAGTTCAGCTCTCTTGGCGGCCAGTTTAGCATCGCGCTCAGCCCTGGTGTTGGCCAGTTTGGCGTCGCGCAGAGCGCGTTTGGCGGCCAGCTTCTCGCTGGCTTCCTTGCGCTTGGTGTCCAAGTTCTGCGACCGTTCGTCAAGCCGGGTGACCACCTCGGCATAACGCGGATTAGCGCAGGCGGCGGTTGTGTCCTGTGCCGCCACCGCCGGAACCAGGGCTATATTGGCCAGCATCCCCAGGGTGACGGCTCCGGTCACCAGTCTGTTCTTTGTTCGCATATTTTCGAGCTTAATATTAAATCTCTGTCTCTCTTTACACGCAAATGACCAACTCGTTACCTAACTTCAGCGTACTCCTTTTCTCCCGTCCGACCAAGGATGGCTAATGCCGCTGCCGCGCCGATATAAGGAAGGTGGCCGAGGAGGTCAGTCAACGGAAGAAAAGTGGCGCCAATGATAAACAGCCCGACCAGAAGCGCGGCCAGGGGACGAAGCAGCCGACCGAAAAGGACTAATAATCCGAGAAGCGCCTCGACCAGAGTGATGCCGAAAAGATACCAATCCGGCGTGAGAGTCGGCAGGACTTGATGAACGACGGAGAGCGGATTCCAAGGAAAGGCCTCGAGCAGATTCAGATGCAGATCGGGACGGAGGACCTTTCCCAATGCCAGGATGATCAGGCCGAGTCCCAAAGTCACCCGCAAGGCCAGAGCAGCCGCCGGACGGATGTGGCTGGGCGCCGAGGCCACCAGGCGGGAAAAAACCGAGCCGAGCGAGAGCCGCCCCCGCCCCCACGCGAAGATGAATATCGCGATTCCCAGAAAATGGATCTGCTCGATGGCGTCCCGAAACGGATACCACGCGAACCCGACGGCGAACATCACGAGCAGGAGACCGGCGGCGAGGCGCGAGAAGAATCCGAGTATGAGCAGGATTGCGGCGGCACATTCCAGCGCCACGAAAACCGTTCCGGCGAGCGTGTCGGGCGCGAGAATGTTCGGCGCAAGCACCGCGCGGTCAAGCGCGAACCAGCCGATGCCGATCCCCGCCGCAACCCCGAGGATGGTCGGCGCCCAGGGATACAAACTCCGAATGCGGCCGGCGAACCTCCGCGTGATCCGGAGCCGCCGTATCGCGCGGTCCGCGACCACGCAGGCCGCGAACAGAAGCGCCGTAGCGCCGATCGCCGTCCATGTCTGAAAGGTCAGCGATCGGAATAGGTCCGGCACTTCCCCGCGGGTCGCGGGATCAATGAACCACTTCTCGTGTGCCTCCGCGGCGTGGGGAAGAAACAGAGTAAAAATCAAACCACCGAGCAGAGTTCTGATAGTTGGCATAATCGCTGGCGGTCTACCGTTCAATCTCATCTTTAGCCAAAGCTTCGAATGATCTTGCTTTAATCCCCTTTCCCATCGAAGCAAAGTCCGGGAAACCCTTGGCAGTCAGGGCACCGGTGGTAATCGCGGCTAGTCTTCCTTTCTCAAGGACAGTCTTTTGTTCCTCCGGCAGTCGTTCAAATTCCTTGACTCTGGCAATTTTCCTTTTAAGCGCAGAAAAAGCCTCATTGAACGAATCAACAACTGTGGTCAAAGCGAATTCCTGGCGTTTGGAAAGCTGGTCCACGTAACGCCCGACGAATTCCGCCTGTCTCCGAATCTCTTTCCGGTAATCCGGCTCATCCTCGCCACCCCAACCCTCGGTCTGCTCCAATTTCTCATCAAGCTCTTTCTGAAGTTCAGAGACGCGCTCGGCGGCCCTCTGTTCCAACTCCTGAACCTTTTCCCGAAGGTCGGGAACTTCCTCCTTCTCCCCTTTCGCTTCTTCGGCCTTTACCGGTTCGCCAACCTCAATGCCGGCCCGCCTTTCTTCTCCGGCTTCATCTTCAACGGTTATCCCTGCCTTCACATCGCCATACTTGGGCAAGGTTATATCAGCCATTTCCGGACGCGGTTTTCTTTCCATAGGTGTGCTCTGAGCGGAGACCTAGTACTATCCCACCGCCCACTTTTTTAATTCCTCATAGGACGCCTCTCCGCAGATCCACTTCTTCGTTTCCGTGTTATAGAAAAACGGAACGCCGCCGCAGAGATTCTTGTCGTATTCCTCCATCTTTTTTGCGTTCTCGTCGTTGTGCCATACCTCGAGCTTCTCGACCTTCACCTTCGCGTCCTTCTCCAGACGCTCCACGAGAGGACGCGTGGCATTGCAGTGCGAGCACTCGGTTCCAAAAAACTCAAGCAGGGCCATAGCGCGCATATTGTATCCCTCTCGCGGTACGCATTCAAGCAAAACCAAAACCCCGCCCATGAAGGGCGGGGTGTTTGTTGCTTCGCTTAGAAGCGCCGGGGGCCGAACGAGGCACGCCGTTTGCGATTGCAATCGCGGCAGTACACGGGCCGGTCGGCTGACGGCTGAAACGGGAGCTCCGTAATGGCTACTCCACACTCCGCGCACTTGAGGTTCATCGCGGAGACGTCCACCATCTGGCGCGGGGCAAATCCGCCCCCGCCGCGCTGATCACCGTAGACCATAGGACACGTTGTGGTCCTGACTCTTACGTCAGGACTGGCTATTGAATGAATCGACCTTTTCGGCAACGCGCGGCTACGATCTACGCTTGTGGCTTTGATCTTTGACGTTCGTTGAACCGATGGCGTGAAGATATCACAAACCGCCATTTTTGTCAATCTCCACCGGTCTATCCGAAGTCAAGACGGCGATCAGTCCGAAAATTCCGGCTAAGGCCCAGACGATCATCTCGGACGGTTCCAGCGTGGCCAGCGGGATGGTCGGGCCCCACAAGCCGAAGGCGGCCACAGCAATGAGCGTCAGGGAGTAAATCCGCGCCGCGCGGAACGAGTCCGGAGCCAGCGATCTCCTGAATCCCAGCCACAACGCGGCCAAACCGGCGATGATCGTCGCGACGACCTCCAGCCAACCGAAGCGCAGCAATCCGGAAATATCGGAGATCGCCAGGCCGGCCAATCCGTAGGCCAGGAGCAAAACCGCTAATCCCCTTAGATACGAACGTGTCATGTGAAATTCCCAAATTCCGGGGGAAGGATTCGAACCTTCACAACCACCTCCAAAGGGTGGCGTCCTACCATTAGACGACCCCGGACCAGTTATTCAACCCTACAACCTACCTGCCTGCCGGCAGGCAGGCAACCTATCTTTTACACCTTCAAGTACTTGCCCACGGCCAGGGCGCTGGCGGACACCGACAAAAAAATAGCTCCGGCCAATTCCAGGCCGAAAATCCAGACGGCGTTATCCCAGAAGTAACCGAGAATGTCGAAACTGGTGCCATCAAAAAAGTTGGCGACAGAAGGTCCGATCACCGAGAGAATCGGGAAAATAATGGCCACGGCCAAGCCACAGGCCAACAGGCTGTAAAAAATGCTCTCGATGACGAAAGGGGTGCGAATAAACCAGTTGGACGCGCCCACCAGGCGCATGATGCCGATCTCCTCGCGGTGAGTGTAAATCGCTATGCGGATGGAGTTAAAAACGATCAGCGCGGCGATGATCGTGAAAATCACCGATACCGCGGCGGCGGACCGTTCCACCTTGGCGGCAATGGATCTGATCCGCTCGATGACCAACCGGTGATCGTCGTAGTTCTTCTCGGCGATGGACTCGGCGAAGGTTGGATTTTCCAGCGCGGTCAGGATTGACGGGAAATCATCAGGCCGGCGGGCTTTGACCGATAGCGTCGCCCCCAGCGGATTGGCCTCCAGCGCCGCCACTGATTCGGCGATAAGAGGATTTTCGGCATGTCGCGCTTTTAATCTTTGGAGCGCTTCTTCGGGCGAGGTCGCCTCGACCGAACGAACCTGAGGCAGACTCAGCAGGTAGCCCTTGGCCTCGGCGACGATCTGCTCAGAGGCATCCGGCTTAAAATAAACGGAAATGTCGATGCGCTGCTCGACCGTGTTGATGGCCGTCTGTGCCAGAATGTTCAGGACGAGCAGCGTGTTCACTGAAACGAACGCCAAAAGCATGATGCTGGTGGTGATCACCGACAACCAGAAATTCCTCCAAAAATCCTGAGCGGCGAATTTGAATACGCGTGCCGTGGAAATCACAAAACGTACTTTCCGACCTCCTGATCATTAACGATCGTCCCGCGATCGAGAGTGACCACTCGGCGCCGGAGGGAGTTGACTACCTCCCGGTTGTGGGTGACCAAAAGAACCGTGGTGCCGAACTCGTTTATCTTGAGCAGCAGATCAACGATGTCCCTGGTGTTCATGGCGTCAAGATTGCCGGTGGGTTCATCTGCCACCAAAATTTTCGGCCGGTGAGCCAGGGCTCGGGCAATGACGACTCTCTGCTGTTCTCCTCCGGAAATCTGCCGCGGATAGCGATGAGCTTTATCTTCCAGGCCGACGATGCGCAGGATATGAGGAACGGTATCGCGGATGCGTCTGGGCGGCGCTCCGCAAACCTCCAGGGCGAAGGCAATATTTTCAAAAACGGTCTTGCGCGGCAGAAGCTTGAAATCCTGAAAGACCACCCCGATCTGCCGCCGCAGAAGCGAAACATCGCGCGAGCGGATGCGCGTTATGTCCCAGCCGCCGACGGAAATCGAACCCTTGGTAGGACGCTCCTCGGCGATGAGCAACTTGACTAGCGTGGTTTTTCCGGTGCCCGACTGCCCCACCACCGAGACAAATTCACCGGGTTTGATCCGCAAGGAAACATTGCGCACCCCGACTGATTCGGAGCTGTATATCCTGGAAACATTGTCGAGATGGATCATTGTGTCAGACATGGTGTGTTGGGAGGTTCTAGGTGCGAGGTTCTAGTTTTTAGTTTTGTTCTCGGGTTGTTTTTTGCGTCCGGCTTGTTATAATCTCCTCCAATCTATAACCTATAACCTAGAACCTACAAAAAGTGCGGGCGTGGTTCAATGGCACCTGCCTGCCGGCAGGCAGGGAATGCAAGCTTCCCAAGCCCCGCACCAAATCTTCGCGCGGGATTAGTATAATGGTAGTACGCTTGCTTCCCAAGCAAGAAGCGCCAGTTCGATTCTGGTATCCCGCTCAGGGATTTGGTGCGGGGTAAACTTGAGACGAGAGGTTCTGTGCCCTAGGCGCATCCGCCTCTGGCGGAGATTCCGCTCGCCCGCTTGCCCCGCCAACTTCAGAGAGAAATTCTGGAGGGCGGGGCTAGGCCGACGTAGCTCAGCTGGTAGAGCAATGCTTTCGTAAAGCAGAGGTCGTGGG
>MGDZ01000025.1 GCA_001791115.1 Candidatus Uhrbacteria bacterium RIFCSPHIGHO2_02_FULL_57_19 | reverse complement strand
GTTCTTCTACAGTCTCATTATACTTTCCCTTTTTTCGCGACCAGCGCCACTTTGAGCACATCATCCATGGTCTCGGCAAAATGAAAACGCAGCGCCTTGCGCACGCCCAGCGGGACTTCCTCGAGGTCCTTCTCGTTATCCCGCGGCATGATGATCGTTTTCTGCCCGGCACGATGCGCCGCCAGCACCTTTTCCTTTATTCCGCCGATCTCCAGCACCCGGCCTCGAAGAGTCACTTCCCCGGTCATGGCCACCTCGCGGTGCACCGGGCGCTTGGTCAAAAGAGATACCAACGCCGTGGCCATGGCCACGCCGGCAGACGGCCCGTCTTTCGGAATCGCTCCTGCCGGCACGTGGAGATGAATGTCCGATTCTTTGTAAAACTTATCCTTCACTCCCACCTTGGGCGCCAGCGACCGCGCGAACGAGAAGGCCGCTTGCGCTGATTCCTGCATCACTTGCCCCAAATGGCCGGTAAGAATGAGTTTCCCCGCGCCAGGCATCTTGGTTGCTTCGATAATCAGGATCTCGCCGCCAGCTTCGGTCCAGGCCAAACCCGTGACCACGCCCACATCATCATATTTTTCCGCCTCCAAGGCGTGGAAGCGCGCCGGTCCAAGAAAATTTTTGAGATCTGTCGCGCCGACAGCGACCGGTTTTGTCTTCCCCTCGGCAACTCCCCGCGCCACCTTGCGGCACACCTGGGCAATCTCCCGTTCCAGATTGCGCACGCCGGCCTCGCGAGTGTAACTGCGGATAATCTCGCGAACCGCTTGATTAGTGATCTTGAGTCCCGCGGCGCTCAAGCCGTTATTCTGCAGCTGTTTAGGAATGAGGTAACCGGTGGCAATGTGCAATTTCTCTTCCTCAATGTATCCGGGGAAATCAATCACTTCCATCCGATCGCGAAGCGCTGGCGGGATGGTATCTAAAATGTTCGCGGTGGTGATGAACATGACATCCGAGAGATCAAATGGAACCTCCAGATAATGATCCGAAAAAGCGGAGTTTTGTTCGGGATCAAGGGCTTCGAGCAGCGCCGCGCTCGGATCCCCGCGAAAATCCGCGCCGATTTTGTCAATTTCATCGAGCATGAAAACCGGATTTTTTGTACCCGCGGTGGCAATGCCTTGAACGATGCGTCCCGGAAGCGCGCCGACGTAAGTGCGCCGAAAACCGCGGATCTCGGCCTCGTCGCGAACGCCGCCCAGGGACAATCGAACAAACTTGCGCCCCAGCGACCGCGCGATGGATTTTCCAATGGAAGTTTTTCCCGTTCCCGGCGGCCCGGCGAAACAGAGAATCGGACCCTTGATCTTGCCCACCAGTTTTTGTACGGCCAGATACTCCAGTATCCGTTCCTTGACTTTGTCCAGTCCGTAATGATCCTCATCCAGAATCTTTTTGGACGCGACAATGTCGATCCTGAATTCATCCTTTCTGGACCAAGGCAGAGACACCAGCCAGTCGAGATAGGTGCGGATATAGGAAACCTCGGGCGAGAAACTGGGCATCCCCTGCATCCGGCCCAGCTCCTTATCGGCCACGATCCTGATCTCCGGCGGCATGCCCGCGGTTTCGATCTTCTTCCTCAATTCTTCCACCTCCGACCGGCCGCCGACCATTCCCAGTTCCTTCTCGATCGATTTCAACTGTTCACGAAGGAACATCTCGCGTTCCATCTTGCCCAACTCCTTGCCGGTGTCGGCCTGGATTTTTCGGGCCATGCGCAACACTTTCATTTGGCGCGAAATGGCCTCGCCGACTTTGACCAGCTTCTCCTCGGCGTCGCGGGCCTCGAGGATGGCCTGTTTTTCGTCGGTGCGGAAATCAAGGTTCAAGGCGACCAAGTCCCCCAATTGCCAGGGATCAGTCAGGTTCATGACCACTAGCATCACGTCAAAAGGCACGGCCGCGCCCAGGTTAATCACTTCCTTGAACTGATTCACTACCGAGTACATCCGGGCCTCGATCTTCTCGTTTTTTTCTTCCGTTGGCGTCGGAAAATGATCGATCTCTGCCAAAAAGTACGGCTCCTCCTGGGAATATTTTTTGATCCGCACCCTGACCAATCCCTCGATAAGCAGCCGCACCGGACCGTCGGGTTGTTTGGCCATGTCCACTATTTTAGCCACGGTGCCGACCTCATGGAGGTCTTTGGCCGACGGCGCTTCGACGTCGTCCTTGCGGGTTGCGACAAAGAGAGCCAGACGTCCGGCGGACATGGCCGCGTCCAGCCCCTTGACCGCCTTGGGCTCGTTCAAAAGCAAAGGAACGGTGATCTTGGGAAACATCACCAGTCCTTTGAGGACGACAACCGGAATGGTCTCCGGGATTTTGAACTGGGCGGATGGCGGCGGCTTGGGCATATGACGCATATAGTTTACAGGATAAGCCGGACTGCCGCCAGATAAAAAAGACCCGCTGCTTCGAAGCGGATCGGTTCAGTCCTTCGGTGGCGCGATCTCAGGAAGCGGAACGTCTCCGCAGCCGGCGAAGCGGAGGCCGATCTCCACGCCTTTCAGGTAGGCCTCGCAGAGCTCGCGGGCGACGAAGGCCGCCTCGACTCCGGGTCCCCGATTGCCCATGACGACGAAATAAACGGTGACCTCGTGATCGATGTCCGTTTTTCTGCTGGAAACACGGATCGGCGGCACCTCGCCCTCCCTCAGGATGATCGCGGCCGCCGCGAAGGCCGCTTCATAGCCGCGGATGAATTCCGCCAGGCGCCCCGGCGTCTCCCAGCTCTTCTCCCAAGGGTCGCTCCCGTCATCAATGGTCACGCGGTAGACGGAGAGTGAGGGGCTCTGCACCACTTCCAGCGTGTCGACGACGAACTCGGTCTTCCTGCGTTTCTGCTCTTCCACGGTCTCTCCTGTTCTTCGGTTCCCGCTGACTCCACCACAAAAGATACCTCCTGTCAAATCCCTAGCCGCTACCCGCGGTCAAGCAACGACAGAATCACTCCCACCACCGCTGAGACGCCGGAAATGACCCAAAAGCGCATGACGATTTTGGACTCAGGCCAGCCGATGGCCTCGAAGTGGTGATGGATCGGCGTCGAAATGAAAATCTTTTTGCCGCGAAGTTTTTTTGACGCAGTCTGAATGAGGACCGACAGCGACTCGATGACGAAGATCAAACCGATGACCGGCAGGAGCAGAAGTGAGTTGGTTAAAAGCGCCACGATCCCGAGGGTCACCCCCAGCGACATTGCTCCGGTGTCCCCCATGAAAAACCTGGCTGGAGGAATGTTGAACCAAAGAAAAGCCAGGAGAGCGCCGATGATCACGCCGCAAAAAGCAGCCAGGTCAAATCTCCCCTGTGAAAAAGCAATGGCTCCGTAGGCGCCGAAAGAGGTGAGCAATGTGCCGCCGGCCAAACCATCCAGCCCATCGGTTTCATTCACCGAAAATGATGTGGCTACCATGATGGCGATCGACAGCGGTATAAACCACCAGCCGAGATTGAAATCTCCAACAAAAGGCAAGCGAATCAAATCCCAGTCCAATTTGTAGAAAAACCACCAGGCCCCGACTGCGGCGATGGCGGTATAGATGAACAATCTGTGCCGCACCCGCAAACCGCCGCCATGAGCACCCAGTCGGCGCACGTTGTAATAATCATCAACCAGACCGACTAGCGCCGAGGCCACCAGCGCGCCAAGCGGGAGCAGCGTCTCGCGGCGGGTGAGAAACGAAAATTTGTTCCAGAACCCGTCAACCCAGGCGGCCAGCGCGGCTAGAATCACGGCCATCCCCAAGGTCGTCCCCCAGATGAGCACCCCGCCCATGGTCGGAGTGCCGGACTTCTTGGCGTGCAGCCGGGAGTAAACCGGCGTCTCGGCCGCGTCGCGGATTTGCTTGCCCAGTTTGTATTTGTAAAGGAAATGAGTCAGCGCCGGCGTCCAGAGGATAGTGACGACGAAGGAGGCGGCGGTCAAAGTGAAAATTTTGACGATCGGAAAAAGGTCCATGGATCAGACGTTTAGCAGAATGATCAGGATGCCGGCGGCCAGAAAGCCGAACTCCAAGACTACGGTTGTGGCGCCGACCATCGAGGCCAGCAGACGATCGCGTCTGATAAAGGTCATGACCAGAAAAAGATTGACGACGAGTACGATTAAGCCAGCGGCAGCCGGGGCGAAGGTCAGAAACCACGGTCCGACCCGGTCAATGCCCAGCGCGGTCGAATAGTGCAGAACGAAGGTCTCTTGACTCTTGCGCAGAGGCAAGATGCGCGCCGTCATCAAGATCGTCGTCCCGAGGACGATCAGGAGAGACGGCCAAAACCACAAATGAACGCTCCTCACCCTCCAGACGGAACGGAAAGGAATGCGACCGGCGGCCCTCCTCAATTTGCTGATCATAAACGTCGACAATCCTATCACTCCCTTTCCCAACATTCAATCGGACTCCTTGACGATCCCGCCGTACGTCGTATATAATCACCGCCGACTACTCACTACACCCTACCCCCTAACGCAATATGGCCCATAAAAAAGCAGGAGGTTCTACCGCGCTCGGCCGCGACTCTCAAGGTCAGCGGCTGGGCGTCAAACTGCCCCACGGCGCATTCGCCAAGGCGGGAGCGATTATCATTCGCCAGCGCGGGACCAAGGTTTTCCCCGGACAGAACGTCATGCGCGGCAAGGACGATACTCTCTTTGCCTCAACCGCGGGTATCATAAAATTCTCCAATCGTAAGAAGCCCAACTTTCACGGCGCCCAGCGCTGGATCAAGATTGTCCGCGTGGAGGCCGCGAAGGCAAAGGCCTGAGACAATACGTTGCTTCCCAGCACCGACCCCGCCCGGAGCCTCGGGCGGGGTCATCGTTTCTCCCGTTCCTGCCTGCTGGCAGGTAGGCGCCAAACGTTGGAGGGGAAGATGGAACAAAAGAATCGCGACGACGTTCCGGAATGCCTGCTGCCGCTCATCCAGGACGGGACCTACGACGAGGACGGGATCCGCGACGCGGTCGCCTGCCCCTACGGCGACCTCTACGCCGACGTCGCCCTCGCCGACCTCAGCGCCATCACGCCCGACGAGAACTAAGCCGGCACAAAAACTCCGCTCGCGCGAGTGGGTTCTTTTTTATCCGCACAGACACGAGCAAGCCTCCATTGCCGCTTCACCTGCCCGGAGCTAAGCTCCGGGCTAATCACGCAGAACTCTCGCTCGACGAGGACCCACACCAGACGACGGCTCCGGCTGTCGTTCTTTTTTACTTCTTCCTCAAAAGCCATCATAAAGTGCAGACCATCAATTCGAGAGTTCTGGACACCTGTTTAGTATTTGATATCCTAGCTCGTAGAAAGCAAATCGATTGGAGGTCACGATGTCATTCGAGACGGTGGGGTCACCAGAGACTCTCCTGCGGCTGCTTGCGACCTTTCAAGAAAAGAATGGCGTTCGACCGAGTCTGCAACGGCTCTGGCGCGAGATCGTCCGCTACACGGAAAGAGGCGGTCGTTACCGCTTCTACATACTTTCGGACTATCGCGCGAAAAAGCCGGACGACCAGTTTCTTGCGGATCTAGCCGAATTAGTCCAGGGAGGTCGCCTACTATCTCACGATGACGGCACCCTGGAAGTGACTTCGTTCGGTCTTTGCCTGGCACGCGCGTGTATCGTGCCCCCCTCCCTCTGCGAATTACAGGAGAACTTCATCCAACAGACGCCGGAAGACGTCTAAACAACCTTCTCCTTCATTCTGCACCGCCGCGCCTGCCTACCCGAGGCAGGTCTTTTTTATTGTTCACCATTTCCCATCCCCCACTTCTTCAGCACGACCCTGATGAATTCCCGGAACAACGCCGCCTTATCTGCCCGGAGCTAAGCTCCGGGCTAATCATCGAAGGTGTGGATTCTTAAAGAATCATTGTTTGTCCACGCGAGAACAAACTGCTCATAATCCTTTGAAGAACTAAAAGAACATAAAATTTTCTCAAAACCAACATTCACGCCGGATACGTTGCTTTGAGTCATATAATCATGAAAGCTGTACCAGCGATAGCTGTGAAGGTATAGTGCCGCCTGCTCATGACTCAACTTATCCGCACGTTTCCAGTCTTTCAGAAATAGATCTAGCGGATTGAGGTGGATGTACCGACTCAAGTGAACGAGGTATTCGTCGGAATCTACATGAATTGCCTTAAACGTGTTCTCAAACAATCTCCCGGTGCGCTCATAGCGTTTATTGTAATAATTCGTGTACCCCGTACCAAGGCGATGGAAAAAACCCTCGACTCCTCCGTCAGAAACCTGCTCTAAGAGGAAATGATAATGATTAGGCATCAAGCAGTATGCAAGGACCCTCACCAGCGGCGTTTTTTGTGACAGTGGCCGATTTTTTCGTAGACGGGAAACTCGAGACGCATTATGACAATGGTTACGATCGTTGAATTCAATAACGCTGGTAATGAACCGTTGATGGTCGGCGGAGTCATGAAAAATTGTTCGTTTATCAACTCCTCTGTTGTAGATATGAAAAAACTCGCCCGTTGCAAACTGTACAGTTCGCATACCCTTGGCGAGCTCTTTATCACCCGGAGCTAAGCTCCGAGACCTCTTCTGGTTTAACTCTACAGTCCTCACTTTACATGTCAAGTTCCCCAAATTAGGCCTTATATCTGGGTTATCCCCAGCCCGGAGCTTAGCTCCGGGCGATTTTTGAGTGGTTTCACGGTTTAACGCTTCAAGGCCGCGCGGATGAATTCGCGGAACAGCGGATGCGGCCGGAGAGGACGCGTCTTGAACTCCGGGTGAAACTGCGTTCCCACGAAAAACGGGTGATCCGGGACCTCGATGATTTCGACGAGCTTTTTGTCAGGCGAGGTGCCGGCGATCAGCAGCCCCTTCGACTCGTACTTCTCCCGGTACTCGTTGTTCACCTCGTACCGATGGCGGTGGCGCTCCGAGATTCGGGCCGCGCCGTAGGCCTTGCGCGAGAGCGACTTGGGATGCAGGACGCAGGGATAGGCGCCCAGGCGCATGGTGCCGCCGTATTTTTTCGCCGCCACGATCTTCTCCTGCTCGGGCATGATGTGGATCACCGGATGGATCACTCCCGGAGCAATTTCCGCCGTGTTGGCCTCTTTCATCCCGCAAACATTCCGAGCGAATTCGACCACAGCCATCTGCATGCCATAACACAGTCCCAGGTAGGGAATCTTCTTCTCGCGGACGTAGCGGATGGCGGCGACCTTGCCCTCGACCCCGCGCGACCCGAACCCGCCGGGAATAACCACGCCGTCAAGCTCTGAGAGCTGCTTCAATTTCTCCGGATTCTTCTCAAACTCCTCGGAGTTGAGCCAAACGATTTTGGGCTGGACTCCATGGAACCAGGCGGCGTGCTTGATGG